>METM01000033.1 GCA_001772335.1 candidate division WOR-1 bacterium RIFCSPHIGHO2_01_FULL_53_15 | reverse complement strand
CAGCCTTTAATGACAGAGGTTTTCTATCTTAATTGCACCAAGGAATTGGTCTTGACAAACCCGACCACTTAACTTTAATTCGTGATCACTGCAAAGTTGCGCCTGCCTGCCGGCAGGCAGGCCTTTTTTGTTGGGACAACCTTCAGCCCTCATCCGCTAACGCTTAAGCTTTCCCCCTTCTCCCAAAGGGAGAAGGGAAAGGCGTTTTTGTATTTTACCCTCTCCCTCCTTGTCCGCCGAAGTCCGAAGGACGAAGGAGGATGGGAGAGGGGGGGGCGGTTGGTGTCAGCGGGTGAGGGCCGTATTAGTTATGTTATAATTAATTTATGAAAACCACAACTCTATTTTTGGCTCTTTCGATCGTCATTGCCGGCCAAGCCTTTGCCGCTTTGCCAAAGGTGACGATCGGTCATGCTATGGCCAGGCAGGGAAGATCGTTCACGGTTAAACTTGTTCCGGCAGAAGAAATTGCCGGCGCGTCAGCCGAATTTTTGGGACAGAAGATCAGGTTTTTCAAAAATGGCGACGAATACCGCGCGATCATCGGGATAGCGCCAGAACAAAAGAGCGGGAAACATAACCTGGCTTTAACTATTGAAGAAGATAACGGCCGAGCAGAAAAGATCGTTAAACCTATCAAAGTCCTGCCTTATAAATTCCCCTCGGTCTCTTTCTGGCTCAAACCGGCTAAGAAAAAGCTTTTGGCCAAGGACCTGATCGCGGAAGAATGGGCCCGGATCGAAAAGACGTTAATAGTTGAGAGCCCCGATCAGAAATGGCAAGGATTGTTCTCTTTACCGGTCAGCGGCCCGGTCTCAATGCAGTTCGGCACAAAGGAATTCGTCAACCGGCAGAAGCGGGGACAGCATCGCGGGACCGACCTTGCCGTGCCGATGGGCACAAAAGTCGCGGCGCCAAACCGCGGCCGGGTGGTTTTTGCCGAGAAGCTGAAAGCTTTTGGCGGCACGATGGTCATCGATCACGGGCAGGGGATACATACATTATATTTTCATCTTTCAAAGTTTCTGGCCGAAGTCGGAGAGGAAGTCGGCAAGGGAGAGATGATCGCCCTGACCGGCAATTCGGGGATTTCTTCTGGGCCGCATCTTCATTGGGGGATGTCGGTGCATAATTTGCGGGTGGATCCGATGCAATGGACAAAAACCTCGTTCTAATGACCAATGACAAATGTCAAATGACAAATGAAGGTAAAATATTCAGAATTATAGACGCGAACCTTAACCGGGCGACGGAGGGGGCGCGGGTGGTGGAGGAAATTTGCAGATTTATTCTTGAAGATGAAAAATTGACTTTGAGTTTTAAGAAAATTCGCGGGCTGATGAGGAGGGTGATCAGGGAATCAGGGAATCAGGGGGCAGGATATCAGGGGATCGGGAGATCAGGGACATTATTAAAGAAGAGGGAATCGGTCGCTGATGTCGGGCGGAAGAGCTATACAAAGAGCGAAGGGCGCAGAGAAAGCTTTGAAGGCGTTTTCGTTGCCAACATGAAGCGGGCGCAGGAGGCGGTTCGCTGTTTGGAGGAGTTTTCCAAGCTGATAAAGCCGGTCTACGGCCAGAGGTTTAAGGCGATCCGCTTCAAACTATATCAATTGGAAAAAGAATTGCATCCGAGAATTGTCAAAGCGGTCAAGCTTGATTTTGGCATTTACGTCGTGACCGATCAGGAGTTCGATCACTTAAAGATGATCCGGCGGGCGCTGGCGGGCGGTGTCAAGATGATCCAGTTGCGCGATAAATACATAAGCCGCGAACAATATTTACGATTGGCGAAAAAGGCGGCTCGGTTGATCAGCAGAAAATGGGCTGTCTTCATATTAAATGATTATTGGGATATGGTTGAGAAAGTGGGGGCGGCTGGCGTCCACCTCGGTCAGGCAGACCTGCGGACGGTTTCGCTTGCAAAAGTCAGAAAAGAGATCGGTGATGATAAGATCATCGGGGTCTCGACCCACAGCTATGCGCAAGCTCTGCAAGCGGCAAAAGCGGGAGCCGATTATATCAGCGTCGGCCCGATCTACCGGACGCCCAGCAAACCAGGAATAAAACCGGTCGGAATAAAACTTCTCAGGCGGGTTTTGAGATCGGTCAGAATACCGGTCGTGGCGATCGGCGGCATTGATAAGAAGAATATCGGGTCGGTCAGAAGAGCGGGTTGCCGGCGGGCGGCGGTGATCAGGGCGGCCGGGGCAATTGTTTAAGCGGCGAGCGCCATTTTTTCGAGCCGGGAAATAAAGGCGATAATTTCATCGATCTGCGCCAGGAATTTGCGTAATTCCATTTCCTTTACTTCGCGTTTGCGCGCCAGCTTTTTGAGATAGGCCTTTTCCTCTTGACGTTTTTCTTCGAGACGTTCCTCTTCTTTTTTCTCCGCAAGCTTTTCCCTGACGGCTTTATCGGCGCTAATTTGTCTTTGAATCATTTTTAAGATGCAGTCTATCTGTTGTTGATAGAAGAGCAGCAGCAGCTCGATCTCGGTTGGGAGAGATTTGGTTTGTTCCCTGTCTCTCGATGGCTCACCGTGGTTGACCGGCCTTGCTACAATAACAAAAGAGGGCCTTTTTAATGTGATGACGGGCGGTGTTGATCGAGGAAGAAGGGGAAGAGACGGCCGCTCAAAGGCCTTGCCGATGTCATGTATAATCAGGATATCATTAATTGAGACGGCGGCTAAACTTTTAAGGGAAAGAACCCCGGCAACAGCCAGGATCGAAGCCCCTCTTTCAATATTCCGGTAATATTGGCGGAAGGTCAGCGATCTGTCTTGTGCGCGCAGAATTTCAAATGAGCGGCGGAATAGCTGGGGATCGGATCGGAAGGCGTCGGAGATCTTTTCCCGCTTGAAAACTTCGCTTTCCGGATGGATCCTCTTTCCCTCGATCGTTTCTAATCTCACGCTCTGGCGTTCCTCGAGAATCGATGGTCTTGGAGAAAGAGTTCTTTTCGGCGGCTCTAACCTTTTGATCTCTTTTGGTTGCCTCAAATATTGATTCGCGGCCGGGTTAGGCCGTAAAAAATATAATATATGTGCTATTGGGTTAGCAAATTTGGTAGTAGCCATAATTATTATCCCTATGGACATAGGCTCGTCCGCCTTTGGCGGACTCGTGCCCCATATCTTCCTAACATTTATCGGCAAATAAATTGAGGAATTTCACATATTTTGCTATAATTCAGGTAAATTCGAATGGAGTCAATAATGACATACAAGATAGCAGTAATTGGCGGAGATGGAACAGGGCCTGAGGTTGTGGCTGAAGGGTTAAAAGTCCTGAAAGCCGCCGCAAAGAAGCACAAGTTCGATTATCAGCTCGAAGAATTCGATTTTTCCGGCAAAAGATACCTGAAGACCGGCGAGCTGGTCAGCGACAAGGACATTGAAAAGCTAAAACAGTTCGATGTCATTTATCTGGGGGCGGTGGGAACGCCCGAGGTCAAGCCGGGGATATTGGAACACGGCGTTCTGCTCAAGATTCGCTTTGCGTTGGATCAGTACATCAATCTAAGGCCGGTGAAACTCTATCCCAATGTCTGGACGCCCATCAAGGATAAAGGCCCGGCGGAGATTGACTTTGTCGTCGTCAGGGAGAACAGCGAAGGACTATACAAGGGAATGGGTGAATTTCAGAATAAGGGCACTAAAGACGAGGTGGCGATCCAGGTATCTTATAACACGAGAAAAGGGGTCGAGCGCTGTCTGCGTTATGCTTTTGAATATTGCAGGAAGAGAAATAAAAGAAAACAATTGACTCTTGTCGGAAAAACCAACGTTTTGACCTACGCCTTTGACCTTTGGGAAAGAACATTCCATGAAGTCGGGGGAAATGATTATCCCGACATCAAACGGGAATATTCCCATGTCGACGCAACCTGCATGTGGTTTGTCAAGAACCCGGAGTGGTTTGACGTGATCGTAACCGACAACATGTTCGGTGACATTATCACCGATCTCGGGGCCATGATCCAGGGGGGGATGGGGATTGCGGCGGGGGGAAATATTAATCCGGAAGGGGTTTCGATGTTTGAGCCGATCGGTGGCTCGGCCCCTAAATATACCGGCAAAAATGTCATTAATCCTCTGGCGGCGATCGGCGCGCTTCAAATGCTGCTTGATGAACTTGGCGAAGAAAAAGCCGCGGCCGACATCGAAAATGCCATAATCACAACAGTAGCCAAAATGCCCTCAATGGCGGCGGGCAAAATGGGGATGTCGACTACCGAAGTTGGGGATGTTGTTGCCGCAAATATTTGATCAGTCCGCCCGCTTTGATGATCTTCTGCATGAACTCCGGGAAGGGCTGGGCCTGGTAAGTTTTTCCGCTGGTCAGGTCTTTTATTGTCCCGGAAGTCAGGTCAACTTCAATTTCGTCGCCTTCTTTGATCTCTTCGGCTGCTTCCGGTGATTCGAGGATCGGGAAACCGATGTTGATCGCATTACGGTAGAAAATGCGAGCGAACGATCTGGCAATCACGGCGGAGAGCCCTGTTGCCTTGAGCGCGATCGGAGCATGTTCGCGCGAAGAGCCGCAGCCGAAGTTATCGCCCGCGACGATAAAGTCGCCAGGATTCATTTTGTCCGCCCATTCCGGATCGGCGTCCTCCATGGCGTTTTTCGCCAGCTCCACTGGATCGGAAGTCGTCAAATACCTGGCCGGTATGATCAGGTCGGTGTCAATATTATTGCCGAATTTCCAGACATGCCCCGAGCGACCGTGAGTCAACATCTATAAATCCTCCGGGCTGGCGATGCGGCCGGCCACCGCGGACGCCGCCGCCACCGCCACGTTCGAGAGATAAACTTCAGATTTCGGGTGGCCCATCCGGCCGACAAAGTTCCGGTTCGTGGTCGCGATTGCTTTTTCTCCCTCAGCAAGGACTCCCATGTGTCCGCCCAGGCACGGCCCGCAGGTCGGGGTCGAGACCGAAGCGCCGGCTTTGATGAATATTTCCATCAGCCCTTCTTTGATCATCTGAAGCTCGACATTTTGTGTCGCCGGAAGAATAATTAACCTGACATCCGGGTGGACTTTTTTGCCTTTAAGAATTTTGGCCGCCACTCTCATATCTTCGATCCGTCCATTAGTGCATGAACCGATGACCGACTGGTCGATCTTAATATGGCCGCTCTTGCTGACGGGGTGAGTGTTGCTGGGCAGATGGGGATAGGCGACCTGGGGCTCGATCTCGGCGACATCGTAATCGTAAATTTGTTTATATTCTGCGTCCTTGTCAGAATAGAGTAACGGGTAACGCGTAACGTGAACTTTAGTTAAATATTGTTTGGTCTTTGCGTCGATCCCGAATATCCCATTCTTGCCGCCGGCTTCGATCGCCATGTTGGCCATGGTCAGGCGGCTTTCGATGGAAAGCTTATCGATGACCGGGCCGGTGAATTCCATCGACATGTAGCGGGCGCCGTCAACGCCGATCTGGCCGATGGTGTAGAGGATGAGGTCTTTGGCCTCGACCCATTTTTGGAGTTTTCCCGTATAGACGAACTTCAACTGTTCCGGCACTTTAAACCAAACTTCACCCGTCGCCATGGCGGCGGCCATGTCAGTCGAGCCGACGCCGGTCGAGAAAGCGCCCAGCGCGCCGTAGGTGCAGGTGTGCGAGTCCGCGCCAATAATTAAATCGCCCGGTTTGATCGCACCCATTTCCGGCAGTAGCGCGTGCTCGATCCCCATACAGCCGATCTCAAAAAAGTTGACAATGCCGTATTTATGGGCGAACTCGCGCATCATTTTTATCTGCTCGGCGGACTTGATGTCCTTGGCCGGGGCGAAGTGATCGGGGACAAGAAATATCTTCTTCTTGTCAAAAACTTTGCTGACGCCGATCCGCTCGAATTCTTTGATCGCCGGAGGAGAAGTGATGTCGTTGCCGAGGACAAGGTCGACCTTGCAGTTGATAAGCTGGCCGGGCTCGGCCGATCTCAAGCCGGCATGTTTGGCCAGGATCTTTTGGGTGATCGTTTGCGCCATAAACAAATTATAACACAGGGCAATAAATATTGAAATTTTTGCGAAGAAGCGCGGATGTTCAATGGAGTATATATGGCCATCAATCCTATTCACAAAAAAGCTGTTATGTCGCGACTGCCCGATCGGAACATCTATTCAACGAGGTGGCTGCAGGTCATTGACCTGTCATCGGAGCGCGCACTCGGTTCTCTCGCGACCACGCGCAAGGTCATCGATTGTGATGGTATCACTGTTATGCTGGGCAGATGGAAGCAAGGGACAAGCGACGCGGCCGACTTATTGGGAAAACAGCTTGGCCGGCCTGTCGTCAGACCTGTTCCGGCCCTTTTCGGCCGGGAGGTCAACCAGGCAGTGGAGAGATCCGATCAGTTCCGGGCGCATAAGCCGATAGTCCTGCTCGATAATCTCGCACTTTATGAGGTGGAAACCAGAAATCAAACCGCCGCGCGGGAACTGGCCCAAAATATCGTTAATGACACGAAAGCCGAGGGACTGATCATCGACATGGTATCCGAAATGCTTTACCCCTCTCTGTTAACGCTTGAGATCGCCAAACTGATAAAGACGAAGAGCCAAGATGGAGTGGTCGCGCTGGGGATCGAGGCCGAACAGGAGATAAACCGCGTCTGGGACAGCCTGACGTTCGGCTCAGAAAAAACAATCGGCTTTTTTGGCGGTAAACGGCTGACCGGGCCGGGCGGCAGTTTTGAGTTGTTGAAAATGATGTTGCCAAGAGTGAAGCAAGCGCTGATCGACGGGTCGATGCTTTATCCTTTTCTGGCGGCAAGTCCCAGGATATTTACCGATCGTGACCCGCTGGCCGGAAAGCGCGGGCCGGGCGAACTCGAGGCGGAGATCGCGGCCGCCCGCCTGCTCTTGAAAGATCATGGCGATAAGTTTGTTTTCCCTCCCTGCGCGTTTGGGACCGGTGATGATTGGATCGGCCTGGCGTTGAGCGAGATCAGAAGTGAGGGAGTGATGGTCGCGTTCGTCAAGGGATCCTTTGACTTAGTGGAGGGGGAGAAAAAAACGACCGAGGTGGTTTTGGAGCATCTGTCTCGATTGGCCGGTCGAGGCAAAAAGATAATGTCGTTCGGCCCAGAGATAAGATTTGCGCTGGCCCGCCGGCCGGAAATGGAAAAGTTCTTTACTTTCACGAGTAAAATAGTTATTCAGGAATTGCTCTCGCGGCAGACGCTGCCCGGCATCGAGATGCTGAGTGAAGGCCTCCTGTAATTATTCTTCTCTTTCTGCTATAATTTCTTCATGACCGATAAGAAGATATTCATTGCCGTCGTCGGCGAAAGCCACGCTTCGCCGGAGATCGCCAAGCTGGCCGAAGAGGTCGGGGCGGAGATCGCCAAAGCCGGCGCCGTCCTTGTTTGCGGCGGGCTCAAGGGCGTCATGGAGGCGACGAGCAAGGGGGCCAAGAGTGCCGGCGGGACCACGATCGGCATCCTGCCGGGCAGCCGGCGCGAAGATGCCAACCCTTACATCGATTTTCCAATCATCACCGGGATCGGCTACGCGCGGAATAAGTTGGTCGTCAAGACCGGCCACGTGGTGATCGCCGTCGGCGGCTCTCACGGCACTTTGTCAGAGATCGCTTTCGCGCTCGGTTATAAGATACCTGTTGTCGGGCTCAAGACCTGGCAATTTATCCACCATAACGGCCAGATGGACCAGGAGGTTCATCGCGCCAGTTCGCCGAAAGAAGCTGTCGCCCTGGCCATGAAACTGGCTCGCGAAGCCAAACCGCCGGAAGAAACCCGCGAATATAAGACATGACCAGGCGGCTGATTGTCACACCTCATAACCCAAGGCATAAAGGCGTCAGGTCCGTCAGCATTGGGCAGGGTTTAAGCACCAAAGTCAACGCGAATATTGGCACCTCAGCTGATTTCCCGGATGTTGAAGAGGAATTAAAGAAACTCGAGGCGGCGATCGAAGCCGGTGCCGATACTATCATGGACCTCTCGACCGGCGGCGAAATCTCCGCGATCAGAAAAACCATTCTTTCTGCTTGCCCCTTGCCCCTTGGTACCGTCCCCATTTATCAGGCGATGGTCGAGAAACGGATGACGGCGGAAGGAATGTTCGAGGTCGTGGCAGAGCAGGCGCAAGACGGCGTCGATTTCATGACCATCCACTGCGGCGTCACATTCGAGTCGATCGGCCGGCTCAAAAAACAGCCGCGAATAATGGATGTTGTCAGCCGGGGCGGCGCCGCGCTGGTCAAGTGGATCATTGACAATAAAGCCGAGAACCCTTTTTATTTGCAGTATGATCGACTCCTCGAGATCGCATTAAAATACGACATTACGCTCTCTCTTGGCGACGGCATGCGGCCGGGTTCGATAATTGATGCCGGCGACCAAGCACAAATTCAAGAGCTTATTATTTTGGGCGACCTGACCAAGCGCGCCTGGGAGGCCGGAGTACAGGTCATTATCGAAGGTCCGGGCCACGTCCCATATGACCAGATCGAAGCGCAGATCAAAATGCAGAAAGAGGTTTGCAAAGGCGCGCCGTTCTATGTGCTTGGCCCTCTGCCGACGGATGTCGCGCCCGGCTACGATCATATCACCGCCGCGATCGGTGGGACGTTGGCGGCTTCGGCGGGAGCCGATTTTCTTTGCTACGTAACCCCGACGGAACATCTCGGCCTGCCGACGCCGGAAGACGTCAGGGAAGGGGTGATTGCTTCGCGCATTGCCGCCCACTGCGCTGATATCGTCAAGGGGATAAAGGGAGCAAGGCAGTGGGACAACGAGATGTCAAAGGCCCGCAAAGCGCTTGACTGGGAACGGCAAATTAACCTGGCAATCGACCCGAAAAAAGCTCGGGAAATCCATGAGCGGCGAAAATCTTCCTGCGACGATGTCTGCTCGATGTGCGGCGAGTTCTGCGCTTACAAGGTCTCCTCGGAAGCGCTGACTAAATCGTAAAGTTTTCGTCAAGATTATCGTCAAGGGGCTGCGCAGACAAAACTATTATTTGAAGCTTTCGAATCGATTACTTTCCCGGTTCCGTAAACAATAATGATTTTTGCTCCGGAATCTTTCCACAGCTCTGTTTTGCTGCCCAGATGAATATAGAGTTCGCCGCGGCGGATGTTCGTTTGATTCTGCCCGGTTCCTGAGCGAACAGAAACCGTCCAGCCGGCCGGCAGATCCATGGCGGGCAGGGGGTAGGCCTTTTTTGACTCACAATCGACCACTTTATAACCGCCCAGATTGATATTTCTGTCGGAGATATTGGCCAGCCGGAAGTATTCGACATTGGGGTCGAGGGCGTCGTTCCCGCGGCCATTGGCGTGAAAGCTGGTAATGTGGAGCTCCCGGCGAAAGGAGGGAAGGTCCCAGATGCCATACTGCCTGCGGCGCGCTTCGTTTTGCAGAGTTAAATATTTGGCCAGCAGTTGCGGCTTCGAATTATTAAACCAGAAAACATGCGCTTTGCCTATTTTCACCATTAATTCGCTTGCGTCCACCATTTCGCCGTCCCGCATGATGTAGACACTGGCGACTTTGCGATGGTAACCGTCTATTTTATGAGTTTCAAAGTAAACGTCTTTGTTCCCAATTATTCCTGACAGCGTTTCTTTTGCCTCGTCGCTGCCTGGCTCGCCTTTTTCCGGCGTGTTGATCCCGAAAAGGCGGACCGAGCTGCCGTCCGACAGTTGGAATGAATCGCCGTCATAAACCTTCTTCACTCTGCCGGATTCGTATTCATAAACTTGTGCGACTGTGAAGTTCCCGGCATTGGTCTGGAAAATTATTGGATAATAGTAAGCTGTTATATAACTCACACCTTTTTATCCGCAGGGATTGGCTGAAATTTCATTCATTAATGCGCTCGACGTTCGCCTCAAGAATGGCAGGCATCCGGCGAGTCATTTTTTTGAAATCGCCAAGCGCGAAATCCATGTTATAATAATTACCAGACTGTGAAACTCTCTCAACTGGGCGAATTCGGATTGATTGACCGCATTGCCAGGCGCGAAGCCAGGCGCCCAGAAACAGTTGTCGGAATCGGGGATGATGCGGCGGTTCTCCGGATATCCGGATATCCGGGTAACCGGGTATCCGGAAAATGTTTGCTGATCACCACCGATACGCTGGTTGAGAATGTTGATTTCAAGAGAAAAGGGCTCTCGTTTTTTCATTTGGGCCGGAAGGCGCTGTTAGCGAATATTTCCGACATCGCGGCCATGGGTGGTTTTCCGACCCATGCCCTTGTGACTCTTGGCCTGCCGAAAAATACCGATGTTTCGGCTGTTGATGAAATTTACCGAGGCATCGATTCACTGGCTAAAAAGCATAAAATTGATATCATCGGCGGAGATACGACCGACTCGGCTGTCATGTTTATTGCAATCGCTTTGCTGGGTGAAGTTGAAAAGGATAATTTGCTGCTGCGGTCGACCGCGAAGGTCGGGGATCTTATTTGCGTGACGGGGATGTTTGGGGGAGCGGCGGCAGAAAACTACGAACTACGAACTCCGAACTCCGAACTCCGAACTCAGGAAGCGCGAAAGATCGCGAAATCACACATTGCCTCCGCCATGATCGACAGCTCCGACGGCTTGGCCCGCTCCGTCATTGAGATCTGCCGAGCGAGTAAGGTCGGCGCGAGGATCTGGGAGGGTAAAATTCCAATCGCTCGGGGGGCGACGCTTGACCAGGCGCTCTACGGCGGGGAAGAGTACGAGCTTGTTTTTACCGTTCCAGCCGACAAACTTGCTATCTTGAAAAAGCTAAAAATGGGGATCTCGATCGTCGGCGAGATCTTTGGGCAGAAGCCGGAAGTTTTATTGGTGACCGGCAGCGGCGAAATAAAAACCTTGAAGTCCGGCGGATATGAGCATTTTAAGAAATGATAAATAAACGTCGTTTGGTTAAAATGTTCAAACAGCTTGCCAGGATCGACAGTTTGTCACTGCGCGAGGGCAAGGTCGCAAAGTATGTAAAGAAAAAGTTGAAAGCGCTTGACATCCGCGCGTTTACGGCCGGAAAGGTCAGGGCGGGGGAGGTCGGCAATTTAACGACCTATTTGCCTGGCCGCGGTTTCAATTCTCCAGTTCTGATGATCAACGCCCATCTCGATACCGTTTCACCGGGACGGCATGCCAGACCGATCGAGCGCGGCGGCCATATTTATTCTGACGGCAGAACTGTTCTGGGGGCTGACAATAAAGCCGGCGTCGCGGCGATCATTGAAATACTCAGGACAATTAAAGAAAAACAGCTTGAGCATCCGCCTCTAAGAATTATCTTTACCGTGGCTGAAGAGATCGGTCTCAACGGCGCGAAGGCCCTGCCGGATAAATATTTAAAAGCCGATTTCGGGCTGGCCATTGACGGCGGTGACATTGAAGAGATCACGACCAGGGCGCCGTCGCAATACAGTTTATTCGCGACGATCATTGGCCGCTCGGCTCATGCCGGGCTCCATCCGGAAGAGGGGATCAACGCGATCAAAGTGGCGAGCGAAGCGATCGCGCGGATGAAACTGGGCCGGATCGATCGTGAGACGACGGCAAATATCGGGGTGATCCGGGGCGGCCAGGCGACCAATATTGTGCCGGACCAGGTGGAGATGAGTGGCGAAGCGCGCAGCCACAACGCCAAAAAGCTCGATCGCCAGGTTGAGCACATGGAAAGGGTATTGTTCAAGGCCTGCCAGAAGCGCCGCGCCAGATTAAAGATCAGGGTGGAGAGAACATACCGGTCTTTTGAGATCAAAAGGAATGAAAAAATGCTGGCTTTGATCATGGGTATTTTTAAGTCATCGGGTTTGAAACCGATGATCAAATCAACCGGCGGCGGCTCCGACGCCAATATCTTTAACGAGCGCGGCGTCCCGACAGTCATCCTCGGCGTCGGCGCCGACAAGGTACATACGCTGAAAGAAAATATCCGTATCGTTGATTTCGCCAAAGGGACAGAAAATATCTTGAAAATAATAACGGGAGCGGGGAAATGGCAAAGCTTGAAGAGAAAGAGATAAACTCGAAAAAGGTTTTTGAAGGCCGCCTGCTTAAAGTCAGGGTCGACACCGTTAAACTGCCGAATGGCGTCGAGTCGACGCGCGAGGTCGTTGAGCATCCAGGCGCGGTAGCGGTCGTGGCCATCACGCAGGATAATGAACTGGTTCTCATCAGGCAATTCCGCCAAGCGACCGGCGAGGTTCTCCTTGAAGTGCCCGCCGGGGTGCCGGAGAAAAACGAAGCGGGTGAGGCGGCGGCGAGGCGCGAACTGGAAGAAGAGACCGGCTATCACGCAAAAAATGTCAAGAAGATCTGGGAGGGCTACGCTTCGCCCGGTTATTCCAATGAAATTATTCAGTTCTTTTTGGCGACCGATATGAATCTCATGAAACAGAAAACGGATGAGGACGAGTTGATCGAAGTCGATCTCGTTGATCTTGAGCTCTGCCTCGATCTGGTTAAGACCGGAAAGATCAGGGACAACAAGACGATGATCGGCGTCTTGATCGCGGAGATGTTCATCAAAGGAGATTTGTAGAATTTGGAAACCAGCGAATGAACTTCGCGGTTTCCAAATTATGATATGAAAGAAGAGATAAAAGATTTTATCGCTTACTTGAAGGTTGAGAGAGGATATTCCGAGAACACCACCGGCTCATACGAGCGCGATCTCGGCCAGTTCTCCAAATATGCTAGGGGGAAAGCCTTGGCCCAGATCGACCGCGACGTCGTAAAGAATTACATCGACCATTTGAACAATGAGGGCTTTTCCGCCGCCTCGATCGAGAGAAAGATCGCCTGCCTCAAGTCGTTCTACAAATATATGATCGGCGAGGGGCAGGTTAGGGAAAACCCGACCGCCGATTTTAAACTGCCGAAGAAGGCGAAACGCCTGCCCAAGTCGCTCAACATGACCGAGACGGTGCGCCTGCTTAATTCGACGCGAGGCGAAGATCATCTTATGATCAGGGACGCCGCATTGCTTGAGCTTCTCTACGCGACGGGTATGCGCGCATCGGAGATCGTCGGTTTGAATGTTTCCGATATTAATTTTGATGTTTCATTCGTGCGCTGTTTCGGCAAAGGGTCGAAGGAGAGGGTGGTGCCGGTCGGGAAAACGGCTCTGGCCGCGATCAAGAGATATCTGGGCAAGGCGAGGGCGGAATTCCCGCAAAAAGATAAAGAGGCGTTATTTATCGATAAAAATGGCGAGCGGCTTACAAGACAGGGGCTTTGGCATATAATCAAGAGATATGTGAAGAAGGCGGGGATTAAAGAAAAGACCTCGCCTCACACACTGCGCCATTCGTTCGCGACGCACCTTTTGGAGAAGGGCGCTGATTTAAGATCGGTCCAGGAGATGCTGGGACACTCGGATATCGCGACGACGCAGATCTATACTTCGGTGTCGAGGGAGAGATTGAAGAAGATGTATTTAAAGGCACATCCGAGGGCATAAGAAGGCAATAAAAGGCATGAGAAGGCATGAGAGGAGAAGGTAATGTTTGATGTTTCATTTTTAGTAATTAGTTTGCCGATATTGCTGGTCGTGATCACGGTGCATGAATTTTCGCACGCGCTGGTGGCGGACCGGCTGGGGGACCCGACGCCGCGGTTGGCTGGACGGCTAACGCTCAACCCAATTGCCCACATTGACCCGATCGGCCTGCTGATGCTGATCCTCGTCCGCTTCGGCTGGGCCAAGCCGGTGCCGATCAATCCTTATAATTTCCGCAATCCGCGGCAGGGGTCACTGCTCGTTAGCCTGGCGGGGCCGGTTTCAAATTTTATTCTCGCCTGGATTATTGCCGTCTTTTACAGGACATTGCCGCTTGATTATTCCGGGCTTTTGGCTCAAGCCATGAGTTACGCGATCTGGATCAGTCTGGCTTTGGGCGTCTTTAATCTGATCCCCATCCCGCCGCTCGACGGCTCGCATATCCTAGAATATTTCCTGCCGGCCCATCAGCTGGAAGGTTTTTATCGCCTCCAGCAATATGGTTTTCTCATCCTGATCGCCATCATCATGTTCGGCTCGCCGGTTCTGATGGCGGTGATCGAGTTTTTGTACCGGCTGCTGGTGTGAAACACCTCCAGTTCCTCGAAAAATTCGGCATCAATCTTGGTCTTGACCGGATCAAATTACTGCTCGAACATTTAGATAATCCCCACCTAAAATTCAAATCGATCCACGTGGCCGGCACGAACGGCAAGGGCTCGACCTGCGCCATGATCGCCTCGATCCTCAAAGAAGCCGGCTACAAAGTCGGCCTTTATACGTCGCCGCACCTGTTCCAATACAACGAGAGGATCAAAATTAACGGCAAAGATATTTCTGACAAAGAATTCGCTGAGGGATTAGCAAGGATTAAACGGATCAGCAGGAAGGAACCGGGATCATTTGGGCGACCAACCGTCTTTGAAGCCCTGACGGCGCTGGCCTTCTGGTACTTTGCCAAGAAGAAAGTTGACTATGCCGTCGTTGAGGTCGGACTCGGGGGGCGGCTCGACGCGACCAACGTTATCACGCCGCTGGCGTCCGTCATCACCAATATCGATCTTGAACACACGGCGATACTCGGCCGGACGCCGGCGAAGATCGCGGCGGAGAAAGCGGCGATCATCAAGCCCGATGTCCCGGTCATCACCGCCGAAGATAAATCCGAGGCGCTGAAGGTTATCAAATATCAGGCAGAGAAGAAAGGCAGTCTTCTGATCCAGGTCAAAAGCGAGGGCGAAGGGCTCAAAAGCGGTTTGCTTGGCGAACACCAGAAAACGAACGCCGCCTGCGCCGTTGCTGCCGTCAAACTGGCCGGGATTTCCGTTGGGCAAAGAGCGGTTCTGGACGGGCTGAAAAGGGTCCGTTGGCCGGGGCGCTTCCAGGTGATAAAAAAGAAACCATTGACGATCATCGACGGCGCCCACAACCCGGCCGGCGCCCGCGTTCTAACAGGCGCTCTAGGGTCCCGATTTCCGGGGAAGAAATTCACTTTTATCGTCGGCACGCAAAAAGACAAGGACGCCCGCGCTATGATCAGAGAATTCGAGCGGTCGGCGGATAAAATTATCATCACCCGATCTTCGAACAACGCGGCCTCGGATCTTGTCGCGGGCGTAAAGCCGATCGGTCTCAGCCAGGCGCTTGAGGCGTCAGCCGCTTCTGATCGTGTGATCTGCGGCTCGCTTTTTTTGGCCGCGGACGCCCTGAAATGCCTTGACGCGAACCTCGCCGCGTAGTAAAATTGATCTCTAATGGCTGAGGAATTTCCGAGTAATATCCCGCCCGAGCCGCGGATCGAGATTCCCAGGGAAAACCGGTTCCTGGCCCTGCTCAAGAATATTCTCGTTTTCTTTGTCCTGGTCGGCGTGGTGGTCGCCAGTTTCTGGATCAGTTTCCAGCTTGGGAAAAAGATACTGATTCCGACCAAGAAATTCCCCGAGCCGAAGATCACCGCGGAAATACCGGAGCCGCCGCCAGCCCTGCAAAAGCTGCAGGATAAGTTAATGGCCGAGTTGACTGCTGGAGAGACCAAAAATGCGCCAAAGGCCGTCCGGAATGAAAAGCTCGATAATTTTGCTCCGCAAACGCCGAGACCGGCCGGCAGCAAGCGGCAGCGTTATTATAAATTGCAGGTCGGTTTGTTCGACGACAAGGCGCTGGCTGATGAGCTCGCCGGCAGGCTGAAAACCGCCGGTATTGATGTGTTTGTCAGAAAAGTCAGCGGCGGTTACAGGGTCCAGGCCGGAGCTTACAAGACAAAAGCAATGGCGGCAGCCAGGCAGGAGACGTTGAATGAAAAAGGTTATGAATCACAGGTTGTTTTTGAGTAATATTTAGGAGGCAAATGATGTCACTCTATGATTATGTTTTCGGTAAATTCTCTCGCGACCTCGGAATCGATCTCGGCACGGCCACGACCCTTGTCTTTGCCCGCGGCGAAGGAATCATTCTCTGCGAACCTTCGGTCGTCGCCATCAATAAGGACAACAACCGCGCCCTGGCTTTCGGCAACGAGGCCAAGGGGATGCTGGGCCGCACGCCGGCCAATATCGTCGCCGTCCGCCCGATGCGCGACGGCGTCATCGCCGACTTTGAGATCACCGAAATGATGCTCCGCCATTTCATCACCAAGAGCCACAACCGCTCGGCTTTCGTCCGCCCGCGCATTGTCGTCGGCGTCCCGTCCGGCATCACCGGGGTGGAAAAGCGGGCGGTGCTCGACGCGGCCATGCACGCGGGCGCGCGCGAGGCGTATCTCGTCGAAGAGCCGATGGCGGCGGCGATCGGCGCCAACCTGCCGGTCTCGGAAGCGCAGGGGAGCATGATCGTTGACATCGGCGGCGGCACCACTGAAGTCGCGGTGCTGGCGCTGGGCGGCATCGTGGTCTCCAAATCTATCCGCGTGGCCGGCGACGAGATGGATGAAGCGATCGTCGCGCACTGCCGCAAGAATTATAACCTCCTGATCGGCGAGCGCTCGGCCGAACAGATCAAGATCGATATCGGCTCGGCTTACCCTCTGCCCGAAGAAAAGACGATCGAAGTGCGCGGCCGCGATCTCGTGACCGGCCTGCCCAAGACCCTGACGCTGACCTCATCCGAAGTCCGTGACGCGCTGGCCGAGCCGGTGGCGACCGTGGTCGACGCGGTCAGGATGACGCTCGAGAAAACGCCGCCGGAGTTGGCGGCCGACATCATGGACCGCGGCATCGTCATGGCGGGCGGCGGCTCGCTCCTGCGCGGCCTCGATAAATACATCGGGCAGGAAACCGACATGTCGGTCTATGTCGTTGACGACCCGATCTCCTGCGTGGCTTACGGCACCGGCAAGATCCTCGAAGAGATCGATACGTTAAAGAAAGTCCTGATCATGCCCAAAAGCAATCTGTGACGAAACAGCCCGCATTTCGCCAGAAGAGATCATACACTTTTCCCGCGGTCGTCATCACTCTGGCTCTGATCGCCGCTTTTGTCGTCCCGCCTCAAATGGGCTTTGTCCGCTCAACTGTTGCCGCCGCGATTTATCCCCTGCAGTGGTCAATTGCTGTTGTCTATCGCGGCGCTGTTACGTTTCCGCAAACTGTGATCAACCTCGGTAACCTGGCCAGAGAGAACAGCGAATTGAAAGAAAAGCTAAACTCTGCCCAGCCGGAGCTTGTGCGCTTCTCCGAATTAAAGATCGAGAACGACCGTCTGCGCGAACTGCTCGGCTTCCAGAACCGGGGCCGCTATAAGATGAAACTCCTGCCCGCTCAGGTGATCGGCCGCGGCGCGTCCCCTGCGCAAGCCCTGCTTGTGATCAACCGCGGGACCGGCTCCGGCGTCGCCGTCGACAGGCCGGTCATCGTCGCCGCGGGGCTGGTCGGCAAAATTGTCGAAGTCTCACGGTTTAGCTCTAAAGTCATGTTATTGACTGATCCGCTCAGTTCGGTCGCGGCGGCCGACCAGCGCAGCCGCGACTTTGGCATCGCCGAGGGACGGGCGCCCGACCGCCTGCGGCTGAAATACATGAGCGCTAACGGCGAAGTTGCCGTCGGTGACATTATCGTTACCTCGAACGTTTCGGACCTCTTTCCGCCCGGCCTGCCGGTCGGCGTCGTCATCAAGGCCGTCAAGAACGAGACCGATCTTTTCTACGAAGTGGAGCTCAAACCCTCGGCCGATCTCTCGAAGCTTGAAGAGGTCATGATCGTCCTCTGATGCGAATCGTTAAGATCGCGGTCTTTGGCCTGTCGGTCATCGGCCTTCAAACGACGGTTTTTGCCCGCCTGAATTTTTTTGGCGTGATACCCGACCTTGTCCTTGTTTCGGTCATCGCTTTTGCCGTCGTCTCCCAAAAAACGCCGGCCAACCTTTTCTCCGCCTCGCTCGCTTTTGTCCAGGACTGCTTATCATTCGGGCTCTACCTCAACACGATCATCAAGGTGGTTATCAACAATATCGTGGCCGGCGTCAAAGACGGCTATGTCGGGGATGAATACGCTCTGACCGCCGGCCTGGTGGCGGTCTTTACGCCGGCCTATCTCTTGATCGAAGGGGCGGTTTATTATTTTTTTCTGGCGAAACAATTAAGCCCGGGCTATTTTATTTTTAAAATGTTCATCGCGACGATCTACAACCTGATGCTCGTCCCGCTCATCTTCCCGCTGGTCAGCGAGATAAATCGTGAATAGCAAGAATAATGTCCTCGCGGCCGTCATCGGCGCGGCTTTTTTGATCCTTTTGCTGCGCCTGCTTCAACTGCAGCTCGCAGAAAGCGGCAAATACAAAAAGCTGTCCGACGAGAACGCGGCCAAAACCGTCTATGCGCCGGCGCCGCGCGGCGTGATCTACGACCGCAACGGGAAGGTCATGGTCGGCAACCGTCCGATCTTTTCCGTCCAGGTCCTGCCGGAGCTTCTGACCTCGGCCGACACGGCCAAGCGGGACAGGATACTGAAAAAGTTAGGCGAACTATTAGGGGAGAAGATCGAGGTCAAGGTCTCGCCCGGGCGGCCGATCATTGTCAGGAATAATATTCCGCCGGCCGCCGCCGTCAGGATCGAGGAGCAAAAAAGCGAGCTGGAAGGCGTGGTCGTCAGCGTCATCCCGGTCCGCTATTATCCGTTTGGTGGCGTGGCCGCGCATCTGCTCGGTTATGTCGGCGAGATCGAGGCGGCTGAGCTGGCGCGCCTTAAAAGTGAAGGCTATCGCCTGGGGGACAGCCTCGGCAAGGACGGCGTGGAAAAAATATATGACCGGCTGATCCGCGGCGTCGACGGCGGCAAGAAGATAGAGGTCGACGCTTTCGGCACGCCGACGCGCCTGCTCAAGTCGACCGAGCCGCTGCCAGGCGCCGACGTCAAGTTGACCGTTGATCTTGACTTGCAGTTGGCGGCGGAAAAAGCGCTGGGCGGCAAGGAAGGGGCGGTCGTCATTCTCGACCCAAGGACCGGCGAGCTCCTGGCTATGGTCAGCCATCCGAATTTTGATCCCAATCTTTTTATCGATCCTCTCGACCGGTCAAAATGGGTATCGCTTAACCAGAGGAAGCATCCTTTCATGAACCGGGCGCTGGCGATCTATCCGCCGGGTTCGATCTTTAAAGCGGTGACATTGAGCGCGGTTTTAGCCGAGGGACTTGCCAAACCTGACGAAGTTTTCAATTGTCCCGGCTACTATAAGATCAATAATCGTTATGCCGCCTGCTGGAAAGAAGGCGGGCACGGCCGGCTGACGCTGGCGGAAGGCCTGACGCAATCATGCGACGTGGTCTTCTATGAGATGGGACGGCGTCTAGGTCCGGACCGTCTGGCTCAATACGCCGGAGGTTACGGGCTGGGCGGGCGAACGGGCCTTGACCTGCCGCAGGAAAAAAAAGGGCTAGTGCCGACATCGGCATGGAAAAAAAATGTCCGGCGCGAGATCTGGTATGAGGGCGATTCCATTAATTACGGCATAGGCCAGGGCTTCGTCCAGGTAACGCCGCTCCAGATGGCCGCCGTTTACGGCACGATCGCCACCGGCAAAAGGATGAAGCCATTTGTCGTACGGGAAATAAGATCGCGCGACGGCGAAGAACTCTATCGCGGCGAGCAGGCGGAAGTCGCGCCGGCGCCCGTTAGCCATGATATCCTGACGACCATTCGCGACGCCTTAAAAGAGGTTGTAGCGAGGGCGACCGGCATCGCGGCGAGAGTCGTGGGGATCCCCGCGGCCGGCAAGACCGGCACGGCGGAAAATCCCGGCCTGCCCCACGCCTGGTTTCTGTGCTATGCGCCGGCCGACGACCCGCAGATCGTGATCGCTTCCTTTGTCGCCCACGGCGAGCATGGCGACCGTGCCTCGGCCTATGTCGCGCGTGATATCCTGACCTGGTACCGGGACAACCGACTGACCGCCGAGGCGTTTGACAGCCAATAATAATTTTGTTAAAATAATATAGTCATGGAAAAGATCGAATTAGAAGCCAAACAACGTGAAGAAGCCGGCAAGCGCCTGAAAGCCATGAGAAAGCAGGGGCTGATACCGGCTGTGGTCTACGGCAAAAAACTGAAGCCGCTGTCTCTGGCGGTTGACCGCAAGCTCTTCGTGAAGAAGATACTCGGCTCCGAATCGGGCATGAACGCGATTGTCTTCTTGAAATTGGAAGGCAAGGGGCAAGAGTTCCAGGTCCTGACCCACGAGGTCCAGCGCGACGCCTTGACCGACGAAATACTGCACATTGATTTCCGCCATATCGTCATGGATGAGGCGATCAAGACCAAAGTGCCGGTCGAATTGACCGGGGTGCCGGTCGGCGTCAAAGAAAGCGGCGGCGTGCTCGTCCACGGCCTGCGCGAAGTCGAGGTCGAATGTCTGCCGGGCAACATTCCCGATAAATTCGTCGTCGACGTCGCTTCTCTCGCGATCAACGATTCTTTCCATGTTTCCGACCTGCCGAAATTCGCCAAGGTAAAAGTCCTGACAACCGCCGCCGAAATGATCGCCACCTGTTCGCCGCCCACCAAGGAGGAAGAGGTTGCCGCGCCGGTCCCGACGCCGGGCGAAGTCCCCTCTGAAGTCGGCACGGCTGAGGCGGTGGCCGATGAAAAAGTCAAAGAAAAAACTGCTCCGGGAGCCGCCCCGGGTAAAGCCGCTGGGCCGGCAAAAGCCGAAGGTGCGACTCCAGTAAAGCCAGAAAAGAATCCAGCGAAGCCAGAGAAAAAGTAGTGCATTTTACGCAAGTTTTTCCCGTTTTGATACGATAATTTAATATATGGGAGAAATGAAGACATCGGGTGGAGGGATCCACCCAGGACAACCTATCATCTGGCCGACAGGCAAACCGACCAGCACCCCCGTCAGCAGCGCGCAGGAGACGCAAACGCCAGGCGGAGTCCGCACCAGCGTGCCGCAACAGGCGGCGCCGGTTAAACCAAGTGAAGCTGCCGCCCCGGCGACGCAAGCCCGTCCGGCCGCGCCAACGCCGTCGGCGCCCTCCGTCGCGCGTCCCCTTACCGTTGAAGATATTCGTTCGCATTTACTTTCTTTACAGGTCGAGCCAAACGACCTAAACACCAAGCTGGCATCTTTGATGCTGCGCAACGGGCTTGAGGTCTCGCGCGGCAACCTGGTCAAGATCTTCACTATGCTGCAGGGGACGGATAAGTCCTCGGCCATGCAGGAGGCCTCTGTCTTATTATTAATGAAAGGGCTCGATTCCCCTCAAGCGGTCAAGATCCTCGGTCAGTTTTTCTCCGAAAACCCAGCCCAGGCCGCCCAGATGATGGCTCTGCACAATGGCCTCGGCAATCTGACTTCGGCTCTGGGGATGGGGAAAGGATTGCTTGATCCGGCCCTGATCTCGCAATTGACCGCTTTGCTGGGCGCTTTTGATTCGACGCTTGAGAACATGACTTCGAAATTCGCGACCAAAAGCTCGGCTTTCAGCCGCGGCCAGGCGGTTAATGACATGCGGGCGCTCAAAGCTCTCCTGCAGGGACTGCAGAACAAAGCGCCGGCCGGAGACAGCGCGGCGGCCCAGGCCCTTGCTTCGGCGCTCATGGAGTTCCAGGGCAAGCTCGACGGCCTCATGCAGAACATGGTGGCCCAGGCGATCCTCTCGCAGAGCGGCCGCTCCGCGGTCAACTACCACTATCAGCAGATCCCCAACACGATGACCACGCCGACGAAAGATTTTGAGATCGTCATCAAGCGCGACGGCGAAGGCAAGGAGGCGCGCATCGATCCGCGCAACACGCAGGTCGTCATGTCGATGCAGACGACGAACATGGGTAAGATGGTTGTTTCGCTGATCGTCAAGGACAACAAGGTCTATGTGATCTTTGTCTTCAACGAGAAAGAATACGGCGATCAGGGGCGCTCCCTCATCGCGAAGGACTTCGGCGAATTCCAGCAAAAGTTGGCTGACAAGAACTTCCTCATCACCGGCTACCAGGTCAAGATCGACCCGGCGATGGCCAATATCAAGCCGTATTTAATACCAATGCTCCCGCGGCTGGAAGACCTGTTGAAAAGGATCGATTTAGAGGCATGATGGCTGAAGAAATAATTAAAGGGCCGGGAGAAGAGATCGAAGAAGTAAAAGAGAAGACGACGCCGACAGAGCGCAAGACGGCGGTCGCCCTGCGCTATGACATCGACCGCGATAAGGCGCCGCTCATCCTGGCGACCGGCCGCGGCCCGGTGGCCGACGAAATACTGCGCATCGCCGAAGAGAACAAGATCCCGCTCTACGAAGATCCCGAGCTTTCAAAATTGCTGGCCAAAATTGAACTTGACACGGAGATCCCGCCGGAACTGTATACCCTCGTGGCCGAGGTCCTCTTTTTTGTCTATAAGCTCGACAAGATGGCCGAAAAACGCGAGCGCGTGGCCGCCCGCCTAAAAGAAGAAGAAAAAGAGCTGAAACGCCCTTAAGATAGTCTTTGAATTCTCCTCCCCATGATGTTAGAATAGCGGGCGATGGCTTTAAAAGACCGCCCGCGTTATTTCGTTGAATTTTTATTGGCATTTTTCCTTATGGCGAATTTCGCGCTGATGCCGTCTTTGGCGCAGCCAAAGCTTGACTTGCAGGAGATCAGAAAACACAAAGCCGAGATCGTGCGCCTGGAAAAAGAGATCGACCGCCTGAAAGACAGATTGAAGAGCGCCCAGTCAAAACAATTAAGAACTGATATCACCGACAGGATCAATGAGCATCAGGCCAGGATAAAAAAACTCAAAAATATTCTTTACCCAAAGCCGGAAAAACCGCCCATCAAAGCCGTCCTGACCAAGCCGGCCACGACCGAGGCGGCGCCGACGCAGGAAGCGCTGGTTCAGGCAGCGGCCGAAGCCGCGGCAGAGAAAAAGATCACTTATAATCTGGCGGTCGGGGTTTCCACCGGGCTTTTCGCTGGCGCGACCGGCGTCCTGGGCGAGGTCAGGCTGCCGCTCAGAATTGTTTTCGGCCCGGCTTCGCTCGGTCTGCGCGCCGCCGGCGGCTATCTGCAGTCAGCGTCGGCCGACCTGCGTTATATCCCTGTTTGCGCGGACGCGATCTTTAATTTCCCTCCCGGCTGGTTCAGCGGGGTTGATAATTATGTCGGGGCAGGCCTCAACTATATCGCTTTGATGTCGGGCCGAAAACAGGGGACGATCGGGGGCGAGATCTTTTACGGCGTCGAGAGCACCGGCTTCGGCGGGATAGTTTTCGGCGAATTAGGCTACGGCCTTCTGCGCACCGGTTTTTCTCCCTCAAACCGGGGCGTGACCGTTTTGGTCGGCTACCGTGCGCCGCTGGATTTATAGCAAATACCAGCTTGACAAATCGAGGGCGACTGCTATAATCTCAAGGCAAAAGGAGGTGAAAATAATATGAAGAAAATGTTAGCGATTTTTGTGGTTACGGCGTTCGTGCTCTCTCTCGTGGGCAGCGTTGTTTCCGCCCGGACCTTGGAAGAGGAACGGGATGCGGTCAGGGCCTATCTGAAGGTTGTTGATGCCAAGATCATCAAAGCCCGTAAGGCAGGCCAGAAAGCCAAAATGGTTCAGCTGCAGAAAGAAAAGCAGGGAACCTTGGCCCGCTGGGACAAGCTGAAAGCTTCGATGGAAGCCGCGCCGACACCGCCAGCTCCTCCGCCAGCTCCGTTCGCTCCGGTCCCGCCGTCGGCTCCCAGAGCCGTTTCAGCGGCGCCAGCAGCTGCGTTGTTCGGATTGGGGATCAACACCGCCTGGACAGGTTCGTATGTCAGCACCGGCAAAGGCTCACTTTCCGGTTCGATCGGACTGTCGAGCGACCTGATACTTGATGACTTTGTCGGGCTCGGCCCGATAGTTGGCTTATCAGCCAATGCCGTCAAGTACACTGTTGGTCTCGGTGGTTTCTACGGAGGCGGCGGGTTAAGGGCCATCCCGGTTCGCGCGGGCGGTGTCATAACGCTGCCGGCCGACATGATGGGAGGGCTTGAAACCTATCTCAGCGGCGGAGTCAACTACGTGGTTTACGGCAGCGGCACAACTACCGACAAGGTTGGTAATGTTGGCGGCGATGTTTCATTCGGCGCCAACTTCGACCTCGGGTTGGGTCTGGGGAAGACCGGCGTCGCGCTCGGTTATTCCATCATCAGATCCCAAACTGTAAGCTCGAAGGGGCTCTCTCTGTCTGTGACGCAGGGTTTGATGTTATAAAAGAACGGGGACCTATTTCCTTTTTAAAGAAAACATGGATACTTTAAACGGGGCGGGTCCCCGTCTCTTTTGGCATCACGAATTTTCTGTCACGAATTGTCACCAATATTTTTCTCCCATAACGCTTTGTCCCCCTTACTCTCATTATACCCAAAGCGTTGCACTTGCTTATTGAACCCGTGCATATAATTATCTTAACATTTATCGTGTTATAATTGAAGCGCAGTGGAAAATCCTGTTCTTTTTGTTCACGGCATCGGCGCCACGGGGAATATCTGGAAAAAAGTCGCTATTCCGGGAAGGATTTCGTATTTCCTTTCATTTTCCAATCGTTTTGCTCATCCTCAAAATCAGGTTCCCGAATTGAAATCTGAAATTGATCGTGTTTTAAGAATTGAAGGAAAAGATAAAGTGATCCTGGTCTGTCATTCCATGGGGGGATTGGTGGCAAGGAGATATTTAGCGGACAATTTTACAAGCCATCGGGTTGAGAAATTAATTTTACTGAGCGCGCCCAATCAGGGAAGCATAGCTCTATCTTTTAATTGGTTTCCGATGGAGTTAATTGCGGTTGGTCTTTTAGGGTCATGGCTGGCATCTCGGATTTGGCCTTTGATGTTGACTTTAATAGGTTTGGCCTGGGAAGCAGTAGCTTACCTTCGCGGGGTATTGCTCCTCTCACCCGCGGGTTGGTCAATGCAACCGAACTCAAAATTCCTTAAGGAGTTAAATACGCAAAAACTGCCAACTGACATCAAGTATATTGCAATCTTGAGCGATACTAATGGCTTACCTCATCGTCTGGTTAACCTTTTTCTTTTCCGGGAAGGCGGGGACGGGGCGGTGCCGATCAGCAGTCAGAGGTTATCATTGAAAAGCGTTCCCAATTTCTCCGGACTTAACTACTCTGAACTTAAGGTTGACCTGCCGCACTTTGCGATTCCCCGCCGAGCAGAAGAAGCAGTTCTTCGAGCTCTCGAGTCGTAGTTTTTTCGCCGGCGACAAAGGGTCTTCCAAAATTGATTTCCACTTCGGACCAGGGCAGAGGGATTTCATAGCGATCCCATCTCCAGAAAAGAGCAATTTTTCTTTTCATTTTTATTCCGGCAGGGACAACGGGCACGCCGGTTTTCTGCGAGAGGTAAAGGATGCCGGGCCTGGCCGTATGATAAATCAGCGGCCTGGGCGGACCATCAACGGCCACGGCGGCACCATAACCGTTGGCGACGATCTGAATGAGTTTTTCGAGATTTTTGCTTCTTTCTAACGGCGTTCCTTTTTCCAAAAACCGCACCGTTTTATGCCCGTACTTTTTGGCCAGATAGGCGATCACGTCTCCGCGCCAGGTTTCGACCGGGAAGAGGCAGAGTTTTCGATGTCTGGCCCAATAAAAAAGGGGGAAGCTTTTTCCGTGCCAGACCGCAAAGAGCGCCTGACCCTTCGGCTCATTTAAAATCTTATAGCTAAGGGTTGAGCAGATTAGCAGGTTGAGGAGCCAGAAAAACCAGGAAATAAAAGTTATAAACATGCGCTCCTTATTCCAACTCGTACATAATTGCTGATAAAACCGCCAGCCCCGCCGTCTCAGCGCGAAGGATACTCCTGCCCAGGCTCACCGAAATAAAGCCCCCTTCTTTCGCAAGGGTGATCTCGTTATGTGAGAATCCGCCCTCCGGACCGATTAGGACCAGGATGGACGAAGGACGATGGACGAGGGCTGATTTCAATGTCATTTCCCTTTCTAATTCCCAGGGAATGAGAGCCAAATTGAATTGATTTCTCATTTTCAACACTTCTTCGAAGCGCGTCAGAGGGGAAACCTCGGGGATGAGGGCGCGGCCTGATTGTTCGGCGGCTTCTTTGGCGAGCTTTTGCCAGCGTTCGGGTTTGGCATTTTTCGCGATAGTTCTTTCGGTCGTCAGCGGGATGATCTTGCTGGCGCCGAGCTCAACCGCTTTTTCAATGATAAAATCCATCTTTTGCCCTTTGGGCAGGGCCTGCGCGAGGGTGATTTTAATTCTCGGCTCGCTCTCTTCAAGCTTTTCGGAAACTATCTCAGTCTCAACTTTATCTTTGCCGATCCTCACGATCTTGGCCGAGTAAATTTTACCGGAACCGTCAAGTAATTCGACCTCGTCGCCGATCTTCATGCGGAGAACGTTGCGTATCTGATGGGCATCGGCTCCGGCGATCGCGGGGAATTGCTCTCCCGGGACAAAAAATCTAGGCATTTTTTAATTTGCGGAGCAGTTCTTCCTGTTCTTTCGAGATCTTCGAGGGTATAGTCACTTCGACTAGACAATAGAGGTCGCCTTTTTCGCGCTTGCCCAGATGGGGGAGCCCTCTATCTTTAAGTTTAAAATTCGTATTTGGCTGTGTCCCGGCCGGGATTTTCAATGTCGCTTCGCCTTCGAGTGTCGGTACTTTGATCTCATCACCTAAGATTGCCTGCAGAAAAGAGATGCTCGTCCGGAAATAAAGATTGGCGCCGTCGCGATTGAAGAGCGGGTGGCGCTCGACCGTGATGAAGACATAGAGATCGCCCGGCTGGCCGCCGCGGCTGCCGGCGTTGCCGGCGCCGGGGACGCGCAGGCGGTAACCCGAATCAATGCCGGCCGGCACTTTGAGCTTGACCTTGTGCTTTTTCTTTTCCAGCCCGCTGCCGCCGCAGGTCGGGCAGGGCGATTTGATCGTCTCGCCCGCTCCATGGCAGGCCGGGCAGGTGACGACCTGAGCGATATTGCCGAGTATCGTGCGCTGTGTGCGCCGCACCTGGCCGTTGCCGCCGCAGGTCGCGCATTTCACTGATGAAGCGCCTGGTTTGGCGCCGGTCCCTTTGCAGGTCCCGCAGGCGGCAAAATGGGCGACCTCAAGTTCCTTTTCTCTCCCTTTGGCGGCTTCTTCGAGCGTCACGCGCAGGTCGTAGCGCAGGTCGTCGCCGCGCGCCGGACCGGAGCGCCGGCCGCCGCCGCGCTGGCCGAAGAAAGCATCAAATAGATCGCCGAAATCGCCGAAACCTTCGAAGCCGCGGAAGCCCTCGCCGCCAAACCCTTCGAAGCCGCCGGCTCCGGCCGTCCCGGCTTCGCCGTAGTAGTCGTACTGTGAGCGTTTGTTGGGGTCGGATAAGACCTGATAGGCCTCGTTGATCTCCTTGAACTTTTCGGTCGAGCCGGCTTCTTTGTTCACATCGGGGTGATATTTGCGGGCGAGATTGCGGTAGGCGCGCTTTATCTCATCCTGCGAAGCGCTTTTGTTGACGCCGAGTGTTTCATAGTAATCGCGGGCCATTAATTATTTTTCTTCTTTAACTTCGTATTCGGCGTCAACGGTCTTGCCCGTCTCTTCTTTCGGGGCTTCGCCGGCCGGCGGCGGAGTGGGGCCGGCCTCTTCATAGATCTTGGCCGACATCTCATAAACCTCTTTCTGGAGCGCGTCGAGCGCCGTTTTGATCTGCGCGCTCTCTTTTGTTTCGAGCGCTTTTCTCACCTCGGCAATCGCTTTCTCGACTTTCTCTTTGGTCTGGGCGTCGATCTTATCAGCCGATTCTTTCAGCGTCTTTTCGGCGGCGTAGGACATGGCGTCGGCCTGGTTCTTGAGCTCGGCTTCTTCTTTCCGTTTCTTGTCGTCGGCCTCATTGGCTTCGGCTGCTTTCTTCATCTTTTCGATCTCTTCTTTGGAGAGACCGGATGAAGCGGTGATCGTGATCTTCTGCTCCTTACTTGTGCCTTTATCCTTGGCCTTGACGTTTAAGATGCCGTTGGCGTCGATATCAAAAGTTACTTCGACCTGCGGGATGCCGCGCGGCGCCGGCGGAATGCCGTCGAGGTGGAAGCGGCCGAGCGTGCGGTTATCGGCCGCCATTGGGCGCTCACCCTGCAGGACATGGACTTCAACAGAGGTCTGTCCGTCGGCCGCGGTCGAAAAGACTTGGCTCTTGGAAGTCGGGATGGTCGTGTTTCTCTCGATCAGCGGCGTCATGACAGAGCCGAGAGTTTCGATCCCCAGTGTCAGCGGGGTGACGTCGAGCAAGACCATTTCTTTGACTTCACCGGCTAAGACACCGCCCTGGATTGCGGCGCCGACCGCCACGACTTCGTCAGGATTAACTCCTTTGTGCGGTTCTTTGCCGAAGAAACTTTTGACCGCCTCCTGTACTTTCGGCATGCGGGTCTGCCCGCCGACAAGGATCACTTCATCGATCTGGTTGGGGTTGAGGCCGGCGTCGGAGAGGGCCTGGCGGCAGGGGCCAATCGCGCGCTCGACCAGGTCGGCCACAAGCTGTTCGAGTTTGGCGCGTGTGAGTTTTAAAACAAGATGTTTGGGTCCGGTCTGGTCGGCGGTGATGAACGGCAAATTTATTTCCGTTTCGGCCGTGGTTGAGAGCTCGATCTTGGCTTTTTCGGCCGCTTCTTTCAGCCGCTGAACAGCCATCCGGTCATGGGAGATATCCATACCCTGATCTTTTTTGAATTCGTCGAGCAGCCACTGCATTATGTGCTGGTCAAAATCGTCGCCGCCCAGGTGCGTGTCGCCATTGGTCGATTTGACCTCGAAGACCCCTTCGCCGATCTCCAGAATCGAGATGTCGAACGTGCCGCCGCCCAGGTCATAGACCGCGATCTTTTCGTTCTTTTTCTTGTCGAGTCCGTAGGCGAGCGACGCGGCGGTCGGCTCGTTGATGATGCGCACGACCTCAAGCCCGGCGATCGCGCCGGCGTCTTTGGTCGCTTGTCGCTGGCTGTCATTAAAATAGGCGGGGACGGTGATGACCGCTTTCTTGACCGGCTCGCCGAGGAATTCCTCCGCCGACTGTTTCATTTTCTGCAGGATCATGGCTGAGATCTCGGGCGGGGTATAATCTTTTTCCTCGATCCTAACCTTTGCCTCGTTCTTGCCCCCCTGTACGACCTTGTAGGCGACATATTTCAGCTCCGCGCCGATCTCATCGAAGCGTCTGCCCATAAAGCGCTTGATCGAGGCGACGGTGTGCTCAGGGTTGGTGATGGCCTGCCGCTTGGCGACCTGGCCGACGACGCGCGAGCCGTCCTTCATGAACGAGACGACCGATGGGGTGGTGCGCCCGCCTTCCGCGCTGGCGATGACGGCTGGCTCCCCGCCCATCATGACCGCCACGCAACTGTTCGTCGTCCCGAGATCTATTCCGATTATTTTCTCTTGAGCCATTTTATTCTTGCCTCCTATTTATTCTTGCCTGTCTGACCGGCAGGCAGGCTGACAATGACCATGGAAGGCCGGATCACGCGGCCGTGCAGAGTGTAGCCCTTCTGCATTTCCTCGATGATGACGCCTTCCGGGCCAGCGTGTTCTTTTTGTAATATCGCTTCGTGGATGTTCGGGTCGTAGGGCATGCCCAGCGCCTCGATCTCCAGAATGCCGTGTTTCATTAATACATCTTCGAGCTGTTTTTTGATAAGCGCGAGCCCCTTCATCATTTCTTCGCCGGCTTTGATCTTTTTGGCGGCCTCCATGGCGCGGCCAAAGCCGTCCAGAATGGGGAGGATGTCAGTGATCAATGATTCATTGGCGAACTGGACGAACTGCTCGCGCTCGATCTGCGCGCGTTTTTTATAATTATCGAAGTCGGCCAGGGCGCGCAGATACCGGTTTTTTGTCTCCTCGAGCCCTTCTTTTAATAGCTCGGTTTCGCTTTTCTCGGGCGGCAGTTCTTTTTTTACTTCTTCCAGTTCTTCGCTCATGATCTATTATTCGAACAAATTATCCAGGCGCCGGGAAAGACTCTCAAGAATATTGGCCACGCGGGCGTAGCTCATGCGGGTCGGGCCGATGACCCCCAGGCCGCCAGTGGACTTGTTCTTCACTTCGTACGAGCTCATGACGACACTGCAGTTTTTGACCTCTTTGAACTTGTTCTCCGAGCCGATCCGGATCGTCACCCCTTTTTCGGTCGTGTATTCCTTGACCATCTCGGCCATCAGGTCCTCTTCTTCGACGACCTCCATCACCTGACGGGTGTAATTCATGTCGGCGAACTCCGGCTGTTTGAGCATGTGGGCAAACCCGGATGAATAGACGCGCGTCTTGTTATCCAGGGTCGCGACGACGGAAGCATATTCTAAAAGATGGGAGAGTATCTTGAGCGTCTGGTGCAGGGCGTCTTCGACGTCGTTGCGCACGGTTTTCAGCCCCGCGTTTATGACATCCTCTTCTTTAACCGTCAGCTGGCGCGACTTCATCAGGTGATCGACGTAATATCGGTAGCCGAGGTCGGTCGGGACCCGCCCGGCCGAGGTGTGCGGCTGGGTGATCAGCCCCAGCGCTTCGAGATCGGCCATCTCGTTGCGGATGGAGGCGGGGGAGAGCTCGGGCATGTAGCTGCGCCAGATCGTGCGCGAGCCGACCGGCTCCGCCGTGTGCAGATAATCCCGGGCGATCGCTTCCAGGACCCGCTTTTTCCTCTCGTCGAGCTCAATGGTTCTCGTCATGTTAGCACTCTCTCCATTTGAGTGCTAATTATAACATTTATGGCGGAAAGATGTCAATGGACGGCGGGTGGACGGCGGGTGAATCTTTGTGGTAGATTAAGATATGGAATTCCGTTTCAGGCAAACTTTCCGCGCCCTTAAATCCCGCAATTACCGCCTGATCTTTATCGGCAGTCTCATCTCTTTTATCGGCACCTGGATGCAGATGGTGGCGGTCGGCTGGCTGGTTTACCGGCTGACCAATTCGCCTTTTATGCTGGGGATGGTCGGCTTTATCAGCCAGATACCGGCTTTTGCCGTCGCTCCTTTCGGCGGGGTGATCGCCGATCGTTTGGACCGCCGCAAGGTCCTCCTGCTGACGCAAACGCTGTCGATGATCCAGGCGCTTCTGCTGGCCTTCTTCATTTTTACCGGGACGATCACCGTCTGGCATGTCCTGGTCTTGAGTTTCACCCTTGGCCTGGTCACGGCTTTTGATATGCCGACTTCGCAGGCCTTTATGATTGAGGTCGTTGAAAAGAAAGAGGACCTAATCAACGTGATCGCGCTCAATTCGTCGCTGGTCAACGTTGGCCGCCTGGTCGGTCCGGCCATTGCCGGGGTTATAATCGCCGCCTACGGGGAAGGGATATGCTTCCTGGTCAACGGCCTAAGCTATTTAGCGATCATTTACACTCTTCTGATCATAACGATCAAGCCCATAGGAAAACGTCCGACTGAAATGAAAGTTTTGACCGAGATAAGAGAAGCAGTCGGCTACGCCTGGCGCTTCAAGCCGATCCGCGACATTTTGGGGCTTTTGAGCGTCATGAGTTTGGTCGGCATGCCTTACATTCTATTAATGCCGGTCTTTGCGCGCGACGTCCTGCACGGAGGACCGCAAACCCTCGGCCTGCTGATGGCGGCTTCCGGCCTCGGGGCGCTCCTGGCCGGACTCTACCTCGCTTCAAGAAAAAGCGTACTGGGGCTGGAGAGGCGGGCCGCCCAGGCCGCCGGGCTATTTGGCGCGGGGATCCTGGTTTTTTCTTTTTCACGCAGCGCCTGGCTTTCGGCCTTCATAATTTTCCTGACCGGCTTCGCGATGCTCATCCAGATGGCCGGCAGCAATACCATTCTTCAGTTGATCGTTGATGAGAGGATGCGGGGGAGGGTGATGAGCCTGTTCTCGATGGCATTTCTCGGCATGGCGCCGTTCGGCAGTCTTCTCTCAGGGATTGTGGCCGATCGGATCGGCGCGCCGCATACTCTGGCTATCTGCGGCTTGCTCTGTGTTCTGAACGGGGTCGCCTTTGCTTATCGTCTGCCTTCACTGCGGAAACAGATCCACCCGGTCTATTCCAAGCTGGGGATCATCCCGCAGATCTCGACCGGCCTGCAGACCTCCGCCGCCCTGACGCGCCCGCCAGAAACTCTTTAGACGAACTTTTCGAAAACTAAATTACCAAGGAAAAGCCCCTGGCGGGTGAGTTTATAATTGCTGTTTTTTTCTTCAAGCAGTCCGTCGCGCATTAATTCACCGATCTCTTTTTCGAAGCCGGCGAACTTTGCTTTGGGCAAACCTTCTAATAGTCGTAATCCTAAGAAGATGGAGTCTTGTCGATCGGTTGCGCGGCTCGAATCGATTGATGTAGGATGTTCGACGTTTCGCACGACGCTCCCGCTACCGATATACTCCTCCAAAGAATCAGGGTTGGCCCAGCGTTTCCCATTCAAATGAGAGTGCGCCGCGGCGCCGAAGCCGATGTAGTTCCCATTCTTCCAATAATTAATATTGTGTTTGCATTCAAAGCCGGGCTTGGCGAAGTTGGAAATCTCGTAATGGTGATAGCCGGCGTCGGTGAGTGTTTTAATTGTGAATTCGTACATGGCGAGTTCGGTCTCTTCATTAGGTAAGGGGTATGAGGTTTGGGGTATGTAGGTTTTAAAAATATTCCAGAAGGGTGTATTTTCTTCTACCTGTAAATTGTAGATGGAGAGGTGTTCCGGATTCAGTGACAGCGCCTGTCGCAGATCTGTTCGCCATTCTTCAAGAGTCTGGCCGGGTAGGGCGTACATAAGATCGAGATTCATGTTTTCAAAACCCGCCGCCCGAGCGTCTTTGTAAGCTTGAACGGCTTCTTTTGAGTTGTGGATCCGGCCGAGGGTTTTAAGATGTACATCATTGAATGATTGGACGCCGATGGAGAGGCGGTTGATGCCCAAGCTTCTGATCTCTTTGAGATAATCTAAATTAATCGTCCCCGGATTAGATTCCATCGATATTTCAGTTTCCTTTTTGAAAATGATTATCATTTTTAAAAAGCCAAGTAGCCTTTCATAATGCTCCGGCTTCAATAAAGTCGGCGTGCCGCCGCCGAAATAGATAGTTGAAAACTCACCCCCCTCTTTCCCCCCTCTCTTGAAAAGAGAGGGGGGAGGGTTGGTTTCGCTTTGGCAGGGGGGTGAGTTTATCTCATTGCAGAGCGCCTCAACATATTCGTCAATCAGCTCTTCTTTGCCCGCATAAGAAACGAAATCGCAGTAGTTGCATTTTCGTTTGCAGAACGGAATATGGATATATAGGGATTGGGGTATGGGGTAAGGGGTATGGAGGATGGAGGAAGTCATTTGCCCATGCGCAGGACGGCCAGGAACGCTTCCTGGGGCACTTCGACGCGGCCGATCATCTTCATCCGTCTTTTGCCGGCCTTTTGTTTTTCCAACAATTTTCTCTTTCTCGTGATATCGCCGCCGTAGCATTTCTGCAGAACATCCTTGCGGATGGCGGAGATATTCTCGCGCGCCACGACCTTTGAGCCGATCGAGGCCTGGACCGGGATCTGGAACTGCTGGCGGGGGATCGCCTCTTTCAGTTTCTCGACTAATCTTTTGCCGCGATAATGCGCCTGCTCGCGCGGCACGATGACGGAGAGGGCGTCAACCGGCTCTTGATTGAGCAGAATGTCCATTTTCACCAGGTCGGCGGGGCGATAGCCGACCAGCTCATAATCCATAGAAGCGTAGCCGCGCGTCACCGACTTCAGGAGATCGTGGAATTCGGAAATGATCTCGGCCAGGGGAATTTCAAAAACCAGCATGACTCTTTTGGGATCGAGATATTCCATATTGACGAATGTCCCGCGCTTTTCGATCGCGAGGTCCATGACCGGCCCGACGAACTCGGCGGGGGTGAAGAGCGTCAGCTTGAGATACGGCTCTTCGATCGATTCGATCTTGGCCTGCGGCGGCATGAGAGATGGGTTATCGACATATGTGTGCGTTTTATCGTGCAGATTGACTTTATAGATCGCGTTCGGCGCGGTGGCGATGATGTTGAGATTGAACTCACGCTCCAGCCGCTCCTGCACGATCTCAAGATGCAGAAGGCCGAGAAAACCGCAGCGCAGGCCGAAGCCGAGCGCGGCCGAAGTTTCCGGCTCAAAGTGGAGAGCGGCGTCGTTTAACTGCAGTTTGGCGACGGCGTCCTTTAAATTCTCAAAATCCTCGCCGGCCAGCGGATAAAAACCGCAGAAGACCATCGGCTTGATTGGTTTGTAGCCGGCGAGAGGGTGGGGAGCCGGATTTTTCGCGTCAGTCACCGTGTCGCCGACGCGGCACTGCTTGACTTCTTTAATCCCCGCGATCAGATAGCCGACCTCGCCGGCGGCCAGTTCATTCTTTGGCACCAGGCCAAGTTTGAGCGTGCCGACCTCCTGGACCTCGAATTCTTCACCCACGCCCATCAGGCGGATCTTCAGGCCGGCCCTGATCCGGCCGTTGAAAACGCGCAGGTAGGCGATGACGCCGCGGAAAGCGTCGTAGTGCGAATCAAAGATCAGCGCCTGCAGGGGCGAATCGACTTCGCCTTGCGGCGGCGGGATCCGCTCAATGATCGCTTCGAGGATCTCCGGGATGCCGATCCCTTCCTTGGCCGAGGCCAGGAGGATCTCTGCCGGTTTGGCGCCAAAGACCTTCTCGATCTCCTCTTTGATCCGCTCCGGTTCGGCGGCCGGCAGGTCGACCTTGTTAATGATCGGGATAATGACGAGTTTATTCTGCCTGGCCAGGTTGGCGTTGGCCAGCGTTTGCGCTTCGATCCCCTGGGTGGCGTCAACAATAAGGAGCGCCCCTTCGCAGGCGGCCAGCGAGCGTGAGACCTCATAAGAAAAGTCGACATGGCCGGGGGTATCGATCAGATTCAAAATGTGCCCCTTATATTCCATGCGGATCGCCTGGGCTTTGATCGTGATGCCGCGCTCGCGCTCAAGCTCCATCGTGTCGAGGACCTGCGCCCGCATCTCCCTTTTTTCGACGGTATGGGTGTATTCAAGCAGGCGGTCGGCCAGCGTCGATTTGCCGTGGTCGATGTGGGCGATGATCGAAAAATTCCTGATTTTTGAGAGCATGAATTTCATTCTATCATGTTGACTACCCAGCGTAAATGCTTCATAATAAACCGCAAAAGATGCGGGTATTTTTTTGTTCGCTTTTAATTTCGGCGCTGTTTTGCCCGGCGGCTTTGGCCGCGCTTGATTTGAGCGAGATCGGCGTCGGCGCGCGGCCGCTCGGCATGGGCCGCGCATACGTCGGCGTGGCTGACGATGCCAGCTCCATTTTTACCAATCCGGCCGGTCTCTCACAGAATGACACCCTGAATGTCACGACGATGAGCGGCGCGATGCTGGGCGACGTCAATTATATCGTGCTCGGCGCGGCCAATGAAACTCCTCTTGGCAAGTTCGGCTTCGGTTACATTAATGCCTCGGTCGGCGGCATTCCCCTGACGGCTCTGGTCGGCTCGGGGCCGAGTCTCGAGGCCCAGCAGTATTCGACCGCCGGCTACGGCTCGAATCAGTTCGTGTTTTCTTACGGGACAAAGATGAGCCGGATACTGCGCGGGGCGGGCGGCAATTTCGCGCTGGGCGCCAATCTCAAGTTCTTCACTCAGGGTTTTTCCGGCGGCGGCGCGACACCCTCCGGCGGCGCCAATCCGCTCACCGGCGCGACCGGCTCGGGCCTGGATGCCGATCTCGGCTTCCAATGGCAGGCGAATGACTGGGCCCGACTCGGCCTGGTCTTCCAGAATTTTTTGCCGGAAAGTTTCGGCGGTAAATTCACCTGGCAGAACAGCTCGGGAACCGAAGGGATACCGCAGGTCATCCGCTTTGGCGGGCAATTCCATGTTCTTGGTCCGGCGCTGGCTCTGCGCCGGAGCGACGCGCCGCTTGATGTTTCGCTCGATTATGAAAACAATTCTTCGCAGAACCGCCCGTCGATCTGGCGGCTGGGGCTGGAATATCAGCCGCTCCCCATGTTCTTTCTGCGCGCCGGCCTCGATCAGCAGCCGAAAGCGGCCGAGGCGGGGATCGGGGTGGACAATAACCTGACGCTCGGCGTCGGGCTCGCTCTGGGCGGCTTTACCTTCGATTACGCCTATCACCAGTTCGGCGACCTGTCGGAGAACACGACCCATTTCTTTTCCCTTGGTTTTCGCGGCGCGGAGAAACCGTCGGCCCTGATCGGCAAGGTCGGCCGGCCGGAAAAAAAGAAACCGACCATCCCCGCGCCTGAAGTCGTGGCCAAGCCCCTGCTCAAAGTTTTTGGCGACGTGCCGGACAACTATTGGGCGCACAATCCGATACAGTATTTGGCGACGCTCAACATCATGGACGGCTATTCCGACGGGACTTTTCAGCCGACGAAAGAGATCAACCGCGGTGAACTGGCGGTCCTGCTGGTCAAGGCCAAGAATTTTTCTGTGGGTGAGGTCAAAACGAAGTTCAGCGACGTCGCGCCGCAGAGTTACGAAGAGCCGTTTATCAGTTTCGCTGTCGAGCGCAAATACATCGAGGGTTTTCCGGACGGGACATTTCAGCCGATCAAAAGGGTGACGCGGGCCGAGGCGGCGCTGATCCTGGCCAGATTTTCCGGCTTCACCCTCAAGCCGAAATTACAGCAGAGGCCGTTTGATGATGTCTCTGTCGGCCACTGGGCGGCGCCGGCCATCGCGGCGGCCAGAGACGCCGGCCTGTTCGAATATCTGGCCGGCAAAAGTTTCGGCCCTGATCTGTATCTCACGCGGGCCGAGGCGGCGGAGATCATTTCCAAGACCACATTCGCCAAACAGCAGATAGAAAAACTTATTTCGGGAGAGTAATATTATGGAGAGGTGGCCGAGCGGCTTAAGGCGGTAGTCTTGAAAACTACTGTACTCGCAAGAGTACCGGGGGTTCAAATCCCTCCCTCTCCGCCAATCTTTTCCGGCTCGGCCGCGCGGTCGGCGCCGTGGCCTTTGCCTGTAGCGCTCAACGATCCGAAAAGAGCAACCTCGATCCGGCTCCCTTTCAACTGATGAGCGGGCAGGGCGGCCAGCAATTGGATTTTGCCATCGGTTATTGCATTAGCTGGCAAAATCATGGTAGGATGAGAAATGGAATTTTTCGCCGAGCGCAGCGAGGAAAAGTAAGCGACACCCGCACCCCGGTGCGGTGAGCGAACGGCAGAAAAATTCCCTGTCCCGGAGCCGCCGCCCCAGCGGCGCGGAGGACGAATCCTACCCGGGGAGCTTTTATTGGAAAACATGGTATGCAAAAGATTTTGCTCGTTTTGATTATGCTCCTTGCCTCCTGCCCCGTTCTTGCCTACACTGATATTGAATTACTCAAGACGCCTAAGACTCTAAGCTGTTTCTTCCTTTTGCCGACCGATTCTTCCGTCATTTCCTCGGGTTTGGTTTACAATCAGAAGCAAAATGATAAGCTGGCGCTGGAGGTCTCAGGCACATTTTATGAGAATATTTATCCTTTCACGAAAAACGCCGCCAGAATTAGGGTGAACGAAAAATATAAAATATCAGAGTTTGGCCCTGTCACTTTAACCGTTATGGCAGGCCCGGCAATTTATTACGCGCCCGGCACGGGGTTGGGCCTGGCAGCTGACGCGGGAGGGATATTTTCCGTAAAGATTAGCGGCAATTTAGCCGCATCGCTGGCAATAAACGGCACCATTTTTAAGGACGGCATAGGGCTCGACGCGGAACCGATGATAAATTTTGCCCCGCCTTTCCTTATAAATACGGAAATATACGGCGGAGCTCGCCTCGAAACATCAATGGCTGGTTTCTCCTTGACCGGGGTATCGAGCGGCATGATTAAATATTACGCGAATGCCGGCCTAAGGATTGGCTTTTAAAGCTGGCGATATGAAAAAGAATATTATTATTATTTGTCTTGCTTTTATCATTGTGATTGGCGTTGGATGCGCCAGCATTAAAGATTACTTGGTTGGCACGCCGCTAATTGACACCATTATCAACAATAAGGAAATTGACCGCAGCGTCAAGGAATCTATTACTATTTCCGGCAGTTACGAAGTCAGCTATTTTATCCCTTCCAACCGCTTATCAACTCCTTCAGACATTGCGCTCAATGCTTCCGGAGAGATATTTGTCTCCGAGGTGCGCGGGAAAGGGATTTCTAAGATTTCTGCCTCTGGCGAGGTGACTTTCTGGGGTAATACCTCGCCTTATGGGTCATACAGCATTGCCATTGATTCTGCCGACAACTTCTATTCTTACGATTTCTCAAGCGGGACAATCTATAAAGTCTCTTCTAATGGAAGCGCCTCCGGGCTTTTTGTAAATAATTCAGACTTGCAGTGCAATGCTGAATCATCAATCGCTGTCAACCCTGCAAATAATGAATTATATATCGTAAGAAATAATGAAGCGACCGGTTACACGACCTTATACAAAGTCATAAGCGGAAATTTAATCACAGTCCTAGACAATTTAAATTTCATCTCAGTCATGGTTTTTAATAGTGAAGGAAGGTTGTTTTTAGGGATGGGGAATGAGATCAGGGAATTAAATTTGAGCAGCCTCTCTTTCGCCGTAATTGCCAGAATGCCGGAAAGCCAAAGCATCAACCACCATGGGCTGGCGCTTGACGCGGCCGGGAATTTTTACGCCTCCACTAAAACTAAGCTTTATAAAGTGGGAAGCGATGGGGTAATTAAATATCTGGCTTCTGGTTTTTTCTATGACCTAGAAGGCCTGGTGGTTTCTGCGGATGATACAATTTATGCGGTAGATAGGCAGTCCTGCGGCGTTTACAAAATATCAGAAAGTGCCAGACAAGCCGAATATCTTGTCCCGCCGAGTTTTATTAGCACTCCCCAAGCGCTGGGATTTAATTCAGCAGGAAAACTTATTGTTACAGAAGATGAGGCAGGGGCTTTTGCCGTTTATTCAATAAATGGCAGCTTTGAAAGTTTTACTTCGTCGATCGTCTACCAGCCGCCGCTGGCTGGACTGGCAATTGACAGCCAGGACAATATTTATATTTCAGAATCAGCCCCGGGTTTCAGTGACCGGCTATTGCTTTTTAGGCAGGAAGGAGGATCGCAAGTTGTTTCAACAGAGCTGCAAAAACCGGCTGGATTAGTATTTTATAACAATGAACTTTACGCGGCTGAATTTGACGCGGGAAGGGTTTCCAAGGTTAGCAGTGACGGGGTGAGAGAAACCTACGTCAGCGGCTTAACCCGTCCCGAATCAATTGATTTTGATCCGAGCGGGAATCTATATGTGAGTGGCGGAGCAAGCGCGCTGGATGCCCCCGCTTTATACGTAGAGAAGATTGCGGTTGACAAGACAATCACTCGTTTGGCTTCCATTGAAGGTATAACATATATTAAATATGATCCAAGCAGCAGCAAGCTGCTGGTTTCCGCTGCTGGAGGGAAAATACATCTGATTTCCCAAAACGGGGACAGCTCGGTTTTTGTCAGTGGCTTGGAAACACCCATGGGGATAATTTTCGATCAATCCGGGAATATGTATGTATCGGATGATACAATCAATACTGTTTTCAAATTCACAAAAATCCCTTAACCGGCTTCCGCCTCTTTTGCTAAAAATAAACCGTCCCGCCGAACTGGCTGAAGCTGATCGCGGCGTCCATCCAGGCGTTCGAGCCGCTGCTGCTCAAATATTTTATTCCGGTCAAAGCCATCGATAGCCCATACTGGTAGTAAAGCCCGACGCCGATATTGTCGGTGACGCGGGTGTAGGTCTTGAGCCCGAGCATAAAACCCGGGATGCCGCCGGCAAAATCGCCGGCCGGAGCGGGTGTGCCGGCCACGCCGGCGATCTCCTGCTGGGCGGCGAACCAGCCGAGGTCGTAGTCGAGGAACGCGGAGACGGAATTCCCCCCGCCCTACAAATTTTGGGCGAAATCTGTTCGAATTTTTTCGAACGCACACCGCCAACCTTTTCTGGCTCGGCCGCGCGATCAGGTTTTAGCAGTTCGTCAGGTTGATAAGAGCCAGTCCGCCGCCGGCGGTCTCTTTGAGGTTGACCGTCATCTCTTCGCCGATCCGCTTCATCGTTGCCACTACTTGATCAAGCCCGATCTTCTGTTTTTGCGGGTCGCCCAGCGAAGCCAAAAGATATGCCACATAGGCGTGGTTGGCGGCGACGGCGTTGCGCTCGATGCAGGGAATCTGGACGAGGCCGCCGATCGGGTCGCAGGGAAGGCCGAGGAAGTGCTCGAGCGCAATCTCGGCCGCGTTCTCGACGATACTGATCGGTTTTCCATGCGCCTGGGCGGCAAAAGCGGCCGCCATGGCCGCCGCCGAGCCGATCTCGCCCTGACAGCCGACCTCGGCGCCCGAGATGCTGGCGTTATGCTTGATGATAAAACCGACCGCCGCCGCGGCAAGCAAACCGTCCCTTAACAGTTGTTGGGGCAGTTTCTGATCGTGTTTTAGAAAATACATGAGCCCTGGGATCACGCCGCAGGCGCCGAATGTCGGCGCCGTGACGACGATATGGCCTGCGGCGTTCTCTTCAGCCGCCGCCATGGCATAGGCGGAGAGCAGGATGTTCAGCCGGTCAAACTCGCGCCCTTCAACTTGAGAGTTCCGAAAGAGGGTCGGGGCTTTCCTGGCCAGGCCGATCGAGCCGGGCAGAATGCCCTCTGTCTTCAGTCCGCGCTCGACCGACGCCTCCATCGCCTCCAAAATTTTTTTCAATCTGGCCTCGATCGCCCAGCGATTCTGCCTGGCATATTCCATTTCATTTCTCATGATGACCTCAGGGAGATCGATCCCGTGATTCTCGATTATCCCGCGCAGGTCCTTCATGTCCCCGTAGCAAGAAACCGGCTGCGGCAATTCCTTTTCTGGCTCGCCTTTGATCTTAATAAGGCCGCCGCCGATGGAATAATATTCTTTCTCGAGGGTAATTCTGTTTCTACGGCCGACGAGCCGGATCACCATCGTATTGGGATGGACGGAAGAAGGCGGTTGACCCGCAAAATTAATACTGGCGGAAGAGAAAGGAATGATCGCATCGTTGATCCTGATTTGGTACGAAGCGTCCTTGCCGGCCAGCAGGCCGGCGAATTCCTCGGTATCGACGGTCTCCGGCTGCCAACCGAGCAGGCCGGCAAGGATCGCCCGGTCCGTGCCGTGTCCCCGACCGGTGGCGCTCAGCGAACCGAAAAGCGTGACCTCGATCCTGCTCCTTTTCAATTGATGGGCGGGCAGGGCGGCTAGCGCCTGCCGGAAATGAAAGGCCGCTTTCATCGGCCCGATGGTGTGGGAACTCGATGGGCCGGGGCCGATCTTGAATAAATTAAAGACCGAAGTCCTGATGATGTTCATCAAAGCTATTTCGGCGGGGTGAGGTGATAATTTCAGGACAACTTGACAAGCCGGACTATTTACTCTATATTTCAGGCGTGAAAATCGGCTGAAATTACTGGTTGTTATTACTGATAAATAAATGGCAGAAATTACGGAGGAGTAAATGATCTTTTTGGGTATGGTCGGCGGTTTTGGTGGAGCTCCAAAATGGCGGGGCGCGATCGATCTGCTCAAGCCCGGCGGCGGATCGATGACGGCCTTTGACCCGCTCAAGAACATTACTCCGGGACAGCTTCAGCTTTTGAGAGCCAAAATAGGCTTGATCAATGGCGCGCGGAGCCTGAAGCTCTTTGAATCTTCGGCTAACCTGAAACAGCTGGCCGATCATATCCTCGCACTGCAGCAACAACTTTTCCCTGGCATCGGCGCCCTCATCGTCGCCCGGAGGAACGACGATTATGCCACTATTGCCCAGACCGCGCTTCCGTTTCAACCGGCTGAACTCCAGCTTTCCGCTCCGAACAGCATCGTCAGGGCGGCCGGCGAAACCAATCCTTCACTTTACCGCAGGACCATTTATATTCCGGATTTGGGCAGCGATGTAATATTTACCGCCTCCGAATTCGACACGGTCGGAGGCGGCAATGCCCTTTTGCCCGATCACCATGAGCTTGAAGAAGGGATGATCAGCGCTTCCGGGCTCCATTTTGAGACTTTTTCCCTGAAAAGGCAAAGTATCGCCTCATTAGCAGTGGCCCCGATGCTGGAATTCAAGCGTGAAGACCCATCCGGTGCGATCCTCCTCTTTGGCGGCAAAGATTTCCTGGACCCGTTGGTCGATCTGATCGTCCTCCGTTTACTGGCTGATTACGCCGCCCGGCCGCTGAAAAAGATCCCTGCCTGATCTGTTATTGATCCAGCTTTAAAATTCATATAATATAGCCAAAATCTGACCATCAAAATCTGCTTTTCACCGCAAGTTTTCCTCCCCAAAAACCGATATTATTAGTGTAGGAGAGATGCCTGTTAATGAGCAACCATAATTTAGCTTTTGATCCAAGAGCGTCCGTGAATACCGGGTCTGCTAGAGCCGGGATAGCGGGCGCGAACCCGCCAAGTAATGCCCGAGTCCAGCCGTTGCATATCCAACCGGTCGATAGTTACTCGATCTCCCCGCAGTTATCCTCCCTTGCCAATTTGGCAGGCGCCAATGGATTGCGGCCGGAAACCTACCCCGGCGGGTCTGTTCTGATCAATGTTGAGCAGCAAAACAATGGCATGGTCTATTTGCTCGTTTCCGGCGAGGCAGAGGTCCTCGTCAAAGGGAACGGCAGGCCGATCACTGTCCACGCCAGCAATGGTCTCATCGGCGAGATCTCCGCCTTGCTTGGCATAGAAGCGACTGCCACGGTAAGGGTCAAGCCCGGCACAACTGCCCAGATCATTGCCATCCCCGTCGAACAATTCCGGGTAATGGTGGCCGGCAACGGCGGACTGCGCGAGTATGTCTATGCCGGCGTCAGGGATCGTTTGATCAAGAACGGCACTGCCTATTTTGACTCCGAGAGGTCAGCTGCCAATTTTTATGGCGCCGGGGAGGCGAAGGTCAGCATCAACAAACCGAAATCGGAATATGTGATCCCGGCGGAGGCGATCGCCCGGGCGTATGAGAAGGGCGGGGCCGACGGGCTGGCAGAGCTCATGACAAAGCACGTGATTGACATTGCCCAACAGACCGGTGACACCGATCCGCTCCGGCATTGGATGAAAGTGACCAGGGGCAGCGGTGGTTTTGCCGACGCCCTTTATGTTTTTGAGATGATACCGACCGGCCAGACCCATCTCCACCCGACCCGGTCTTTGCCTTTAGAATTCATTGAACGGCTCGGCCGGAGTAAATTGCCGCTCGATCAAAATTATTGGGACAAGGTCGATAGTAAGGTCAAACCCTACATACGCCGCATCATGGAGACGGCCGGCTTTAAAAATATCCGGCAGGTCTTCGAAGGCCTGCAGGATCCCGCCCGCGCCGAAACTGCGCGTGAAACTTTGCGCCAGATGGTCGAATACCATCCGACCGGCCAGCCCAACCTGAACGAATATCTTGAGGTCGGCAGTTTTATCAGCTCGCTTTATACTGCCGGCGGTGATCTGGCCGACGCGGCGGAGTCAGTCGCGCGCGCCCAGTACCGCGATGGCGCGCGGGTAGTGGAATTGCGCTTCTCGGCTGACCAGGCCGGGCTCTCTTATGAAGAAGTCATTCGGGCGCAGATTGATGGCTTGCGCCGCGCGGAGTCGGGCTTGCTCGGCTTAAAAGCGCGCGCAATCGTCATCTTCGACACGACGATGTCTCCGGAGCAGATCAGGGAGCAGGCGGCGGCGGTGGCAAAGCTCAAAGTCGATCCGGCGCTGGGACAATACCTTGTTGGCGTCGATGTGGCCGGGCCGGAAGTCGGCCGCAGCAGCGCCGCGGCGAGAATGCTCCCCAACCCGGAGCGGCTGGGCGGCCGGCTGGAGGGAACGAACGGCCAGGTCGAATGGTTCTCCGACCTTAACCGCTATGGCGGTGAATTCAAGCGGCTCCAGGCGCTTGGCGTCCAGGTCACGATCCATGTCGGTGAGAATTTCTTCAGCCTGGATCAGGGTTTTGAACGAGTTTCTACGGCCCTTGAGCTTGGGGCGGTCCGCCTTGGCCATGGCGTCATTCTGGGACTTGATCTTGACGCCTATGTTGCCGGACAACCGAAGAATTCGCGGGGAGAGCACGTCGATACATTAGGCAATGCCTATACGCCGGAGAGGATCGCCGCCCTTAAACAGCGCCAGACCGCTTTGTTAAAGCTGGTCGCCCAGAACGGCGTTGTGATCGAAGTTTGCCCGGACAGCAATCTCCACACCAACCCGCTTGAGCTCGAGTCCCACCCGGTCAGAAAATTTTTGGAATACGGCATCCGCATCACTTTCAGCAATGACAATTCTACGCTCGATTCGACATCGGGCCCCAAGCAGATATTAGAGACCGGCCGCGCCCAGGGCTGGACGATGCGCCAGCTGGTCAGCACGATCATTGGCAGCCAGCGCTATGAGCTTGATGTCCTGCGGCCGGCCGCGCCGGAAAATGTCCCTGCCCAACAGTTCGAGCGCGAAGCGGCCAGGGTCTTTAAAATGAATATCGCGCCGGAGAGGGCCGGTGAGATTGCGGCGACTTATCTTGTGGCCGAAGGCGCTGAATACCGCGTGGCCGGCGCGGATGCTTTTACCCGCGACCTGATCGGCAGCCGGCTGGCGGTCGGACAGCGTCTGGATAGAGCTCAGGTGGTAGATACAAGAGGCCTGCCGGCAAATTCTCCGCTCGGTCAGTTAGCTCACGGCCACCGCTATTTAGGTCTGGTCCCGACGGGGAGCGACGGCGCCCTGATGGCGGTCGGGCTTGACGATCCGTCTCTTTTTGATCTGAAAGGGGCGGCCGAAACAGCGCGCCGGATCGGCGACCTGGTCAAATTCGAATCGTACATCGCAGAGAATTCGCTCACGCCAAGCGGCGCGCGCAACAAAGCGGCGTATTATTCGATGATGCAGGAGATGTTGAGCCGGCCGAATCCGCGCTTTACGGAAGTTGTCCTCAACTTTACCGGCCTCAAAGCGATCAATGACCGCTTCGGCCGCGCGGCCGGTTCCGAATATCTTGGCTTTCTTGAAAGAGAGATATCCTCTTATGCCAAGCGGCGCGGCCTGGATGTTGTTGTCCACAGCGAGGGGCCAAACTTCAGCGTCGTAATGGGGGGCAATGCCAGCCCCGAGGCGGCTGAATCGTTCATGCGCGGCGTGTCCGAACATTTTGCGCGCCTGAGAGAAGCACCGGTCATCGACCGCCGGGGCAAGCCGGCCAAAGCGCCGTTTCCGGGCGGCATTCAAACTAACGCATCATCTTATTTTTATGATGAAGCCCTCCATAATCCGGAGGCGGCCAAGAGCCGGGCAGAAAAACTTTCTGTTATTGATGTAGTCATGTGGCGCAGCCGCGAAATGAGCCGGGTCAATACCGGCGAATGGCAGAATAATTTTTCCGTCGGGGCGATCGATGTCGCTGAAGCCAAAGGGCTCAATGTCGATCTGCGTGTGGAGGGGGGGATCAGCCGGAACAGGGCGACCGACTCCTGGTCTGGCGAATGGTCTACATTGCGTGAGCGGGTCAGGCAGGATCTCATGGCCCGTGGGCTCAAGCCGACAGAGCACCAGGTCGATCAGGCGGCGCGCCAGCTTTTCATCGAGCCGGACAGCGGGCTCTTCAATAAAAAAGCCATCGATCTCATTGCCGCTCACAAGATCGCGGCGGCCAGAGTAAAAGGTAAAAAGGTGACGGTCGGTTTTATGGATGGCAACCGTTTCGGCGCGTTCACCAAGACCGGCGCCAGGGGTGGCTACGGCATTCTGGGCGGCGTGGTCGTTGATATCGTGATCCAGAAGCGCGTCACCGAAGCGGCCGAGCAGGCTTTTGCCGAAAGAGGCATTACTTTCGGCCGTTTTGGCAGCGGCAGCGAGGAATTCATGCTTGTCGGCGAGGTCGATCGCGCCACGATGGCCGAGGCGATGGCTGATTTCCAGACGCGGCTGGCCGAGCCTCTCAATATCAATGTTATCGTGGCCGAGCTGATGGAGTCGGAGCGCGGCCGCGCTTATCTTGAAGCTCATGATATTCCTGACTCCGATCTGGCAAAGACCCTGGTTGCTGATGGCAACGAACTGATCCGCGGTGAAGGCGCGAATGTCAAAAGACTGAGCATGACCGGCGTTGCCATGGAGGTTGTTGATGACGGGGCCAGCAAGCCGCTCGAGATCGCCGAAGCCGCCCTGGCCAAAGCCGATAAAGCGGCCGACAGCGCCAAGGGAGCCAATCCTGACCGGGCGGCTTATATTCTTGAATGCGACGAGTCCGGCCGCGCTATCGGCAATGATCCGCGCGACGCGCTCCAGCGAGAAATACAGGCGCTAAGGGAACACGAAAACGCCCGTGGGCGAGATTTAAGGGTTGAAGGCAAGAATATCACGGTGATCGACAAAAAAGGCCGGGTTTCGGCTGAATACAGTATCGATATCGAGAGAGCAAAAATAATGCCGAAGGCCGTGGCGGCGGCTCTGCCGTCCCTGCCGGGCGAGCTTGGCAAAGCGATCGGCTCGATCGATGTCACTCTGCGCGATCCCAAAGCCATCGGAAAATTGGTCGAATATTTCAGGACGGCGGAAGGGCGGGGCATGCTCAAGTCGGAAGAAGGCCGGGCCCTGCTGGCCAAACTGCAATCGCTTTCGGCGGCGCCGAACTTTACGCAGGCGGCAAAGATGGAAGGGGCCGGTCTCCTGGTCGGTCTCGTGACGATGGTTGGCGCCGAGAAACTGGCTGATATTCTCGGAATTGAAAATAAACAAGCGCGCTTTATCTTTGTCCTTGGCCTCTCTCATATGGCGAATCTCAAAACACAGCATCTACTGACCTCGAGGGTCATGGGGAGACAGACGGCCCAGGTCGCCCGCCTGCTCGAGAACCCGGCTCTCCTCGGCAGGATGACCGCGCAATTCAAAGGGATGATGGGCGGCTTTGCCCAGATGGCTTTTGTCTCCATTGTTACTAAAGGCGCGCTCAATCTGGCCGGCGTCCATGATGAATCAACCAGAGAAAAAATCGTTTTTGGCACGAGCTTTGTCGTTCCAGCGGTCGGGCATTTTGTCGCGGGCCGTGTGGGAGAAGGAGCGCTGGCAAGTACCGGCATGAAATTCCTCGGCCGAGCGGCCGGCGGGATCGGGTTGGCGAGCTTCTTAACCGATGGCGTTTACAGCTTGATGGCATCCGATTACAGGATGTCTGTCAACCGGCGCGTTTATGAAGGAGTTCAGACAATGAGAGCCGGCGGTTGGGAGCGGGGTGGTGCGCTTGGAGTGACCGAATTTATAGCCGGCGCGGTAGTTGAAGGTTTCCACACCATCGGCGGCGCGGCTAGCGAAGCGGCGACCGCCAGCGACAATCCGGCGATAACGCGAAGGATCGTCGGCGAAGATATCGAATTGTCGAACGGCCTGAGGGCCGATCTGCGGGCGGCGATTGCCGAGGGATTGGGAGGCGGCAGGACCGTCGCTCAAATATTCAATGAGAACCCGAATTTAAGAGGCGCTTTCGCTCTGCTCCATTCCATCGACCCGAGTGTCTTTTCCGGTTATTCGAACTTGATCCTGAACGACGACATCCGCGCCATGTTCAACAAGGATGGCACGCTCAAACCCGGCCAGGAAGCCGCTTTCCGGAACTGGGTTAGCCGGAACGATTGATTCAGGCCTAAAAGATATTCCCCCGCCCGAGTATAAGCGACGGATCGAAAGCTTTCTTCTTGAAATGTGATATAATAATTCAAAATCGATCGTTTGGAGGCGAACATATGAATGTGGATATGATCAGATTATTTGATACCAGCGGCGACAAGAAGATCACGGCGACAGATGTTAATGAAGCGTTCGTTGATAAATTTATCGGCCTGGGGAAAGCTGAACAGGCGGAGGCCTGGGCGAAAATGACGCCGGCGGTCCAGATGGCTCTGCTGGAAAAATTGATCGCTCAGGTCGCTAATCCTGAGCGCGATGTTCCACTGAGAGGATTGACGAGCATGGAAGCGGTCAATACGCCGGCCTTTGATGCGCGCACGGCGCTAAATAATATTCCTGCCGATAAAACCAAAGTTGATCTGCTGCTGGCCGCCGTTAAGAGGAGCTACAATAATAACCACATTAAGAATGACTTTATCGATATGCTGGCAAATATTGGGACAAGTTTAAGGACAACAAAACCGGCTATTTTCGATTTGATCCAGGCCGCTTTCATCCAGCAGTTAGAAGTAAAAGGAGCGACTCTTTATCCTTACAGCCCAGCATCAAAAATGAATAATGCGCTGGCGGGCTGGGGAGTTCCTGGCTTTGAGATGACTCCGGGCGACTAAAGCCGCCTGATCAACGCGAGGGTGTCTTCGATTATGTCGGCATATATCCCGTCAAAGGGGTTGAGCCGGCGGAAGTTCTCCATTGATTTGATCACCTGCGGATCGATCTCTTTTATTAGATCCTGTTTTGCCTCTGGCTCCGGCGAATAATTCCCCGAGAGAAGGTTCTGGTAAAGTTTTGCGGCTTCGCGCCTGATGCCGTCGGCCCCCATCGGATTTTCCGGCTTCAAATGATTTTCACGCAAAACTTTTGTTGCCAGGACCAGCCCGGCAACGAGATCCGCCTGGAAGTGCTGTTTGACCGGCAGAATCGAGGCGCTGAAAAGAAGCGACCAGAGGAGCAGAAAATTGCCGCTGCGGCGGTAGCCGGAGTGGTAGAGCGCCAGGGCGCAGAAGACGCTGAAGCTGACGTGCTGGCTGGGAAAAACATTGTTGCCCAGGTCGAAAGTGTATGACCAGCGCAGGAGCAGATCGTCCGGCCGCCAGAAGGTCAGCTTCTCCTCTTGCCGGTCAAAAAGGTAGTGGGCCGGATAATCCCGGAATAAGCCGTTATTGGCATCGACGAGAGCCCGCATCGAGGCGAGAGCTCGTCCGTGCGTCACCTTGTCTTTCACAAAGTAGACCGCCGCAAAGAAATAGGGGATGAGCGAGAGATAGATCCGCACCGAGCTTTTTCGGAATGGCATTTGTCTCTCAAAATCCGTCAGCTTGAATGGATAGTCGGGCAGTTTGTCTGTCTGCCGGCTGGTCGTTTTGTAAAGATCGGTCGCGTAGCCGGCAATGTCAAGCGTGCGGCAGATACGGGCGGGATAACGGCTGTCGGCCGGCCGGCGGCTGGCCGGCTCGCTCATGATGAATTTATAGGCCTGTCTGGCTCTGGTGATCGAGAATGCCATTATGGTTATCATTCGGGCGGTTCCACACAAAATTTCAAAAAAACGCTTGACAGGCCCGCGGCCCTTCCTTTATAATGTATAAACTTGATGCCGAAAGCTTACACTTTTACATAACATCGAGTCACATCAACCGCGCGAATTAAAAAACGCACTTGATGTGCGTTTTTTGTTGTCTTCTGGGTCCCGTCGGGCGAAAGAAGATCGCACCTTGAAAATTGAATAGAGGTAAACCAAAATTAAGAATTGATTCTCGCATCGAGAAATGATCAAGTTACTGCGGCGCGTAGTGGATACCTTGGCAATACAAGTCGATGAAGGACGCGATTGGCTGCGATATGCCCCGGGGAGCTGTCAAAATAGCTTTGATCCGGGGATTTCCGAATGGGGCAACCCGGTCCGGTTAATACCGGACCATCCCGCAAGGGGAGACAACCCGCTGAACTGAAACATCTAAGTAAGCGGAGGAAGAGAAAGTAACAACGATTCCCGGAGTAGTGGCGAGCGAAACGGGAACAGCCCAAACCTTTCCGGTTTCCGGAGAGGGGTAGTGGGACCGCGATATGGGACCAGAAGGTTTAGTTGAAGCGATCTGGAAAGATCCGCCAAAGAAGGTGATAGCCCTGTAAGCGAAAGGCCCGATGGCTCTAGCGGTATCCCAAGTACTGCGGGACACGAGAAATCCCGTAGGAATCAGGGAGGACCATCTCCTAAGGCTAAATACTCTGTATTGACCGATAGTGAACAAGTACCGTGAGGGAAAGGTGAAAAGAACCCAGGAATGGGAGTGAAATAGAACTTAAAACTGCGTGCCTACAAGCAGTCGGAGCCCAGCGCAAGCTGGGTGACGGCATGCCTATTGAAGAATGAGCCGGCGACTTACAGTTAGTGGCAAGCTTAGGGTGTAGAGCCTGAGGCGCAGCGAAAGCGAGTCTGAATAGGGCGTTTAGTCACTAGTTGTAGACCCGAAACCGATAGCGATCTATCCTTGGGCAGGATGAACTCAGAGTAAAATCTGAGGGAGGTCCGAACCTATTGATGTTGAAAAATCTCAGGATGACCTGAGGATAGCAGTGAAAAGCTAAACGAGCTCGGAGATAGCTGGTTCTCCTCGAAATGGTTTTAGGGCCAGCCTCAAGATTATCTGCGCAGGGGTAGAGTACAGTTTGGACTAGGGTCCCGAAAGGGATTCCAAATCCTCGCTAACTCCGAATACTGCGCAGTCATTGCTTGGGAGTGAGACTACGAGGGATAAGCCTCGTGGTCAAAAGGGAAACAACCCAGACCGTCAGCTAAGGTTCCTAAATGTCTGCTAAGTGGTAAAGGAAGTAGAGTCGCACAAACAGCCAGGAGGTTGGCTTAGAAGCAGCCACCCTTTAAAGAGTGCGTAACAGCTCACTGGTCGAGCGATTTTGCGCCGAAAATACACGGAGCTAAGCAGACTACCGAAGCTACGGATGGTCTTCCGATTTATCGGGAGATCGTGGTAGAGGAGCGTTCCATTGTAGGTCGAAGTCGGGTCGCGAGACCCGGTGGACGAATTGGAAGCGAAAATGTCGGCATAAGTAACGAAAAGACGGGTGGAAATCCCGTCCGGCGAAAGTCTAAGGTTTCCTGGGCAAGGCTCGTCCTCCCAGGGTAAGTCGATATCTAAGCCGAGGCCGGGTTTAACCGGCGTAGGCGATGGCAAAACGGTTAATATTCCGTTACCGCCTGTTTTGTTAACCAGAGGGACGCAGAAGGATAACCCATAGCGCTTATTGGATTGCGAATCCCGAAGTAAATTCGGGAGTATTGGGTGACTCCACGCTGACGAGAAAAGCTCTGGGTATTGGGGCAGGCGATCGTACTACAAACCGACACAGGTGGACAGGCTGAATAAGCCAAGCCGCGCGAGATAACTCTCTCTAAGGAACTAGGCAAAATGGTACCGTAACTTCGGGAGAAGGTACGATCCGGTGAATAGCCGGATTCTCAGAAACCAGGCTTCCGCGACTGTTTATCAAAAACACAGGTCTCTGCAAACCCGTAAGGGGAAGTATAGGGGCTGATGCCTGCCCAGTGCTGGAAGGTTAAGGGGTGGTTTGAGATCATATCAAGGACCTAACCGAAGCCCCAGTGAACGGCGGCCGTAACTATAACGGTCCTAAGGTAGCGAAATTCCTTGTCGGGTAAGTTCCGACCCGCACGAAAGGCATAACGAAGGAAGCGCTGTCTCGGAGAGAGACTCGGTGAAATTGGGATAACTGTGAAGACACGGTTTACCTGCATCAGGACAGAAAGACCCCGTGGAGCTTTACTATACCCTAATTTTGGATTTTGATGTCGCTTGCGTAGCATAGGTGGGAGTCTTTGAGGCTCTGGTTTCGGCTGGAGCGGAGACAACAGTGAAATACCACCCTGGTTATATTAGGATTCTAACCCTGGCTGTGAAGGCCGGGAGACAGAGTTAGGCGGGTAGTTTGACTGGGGCGGTCGCCTCCTAAAGAGTAACGGAGGCGTTCAAAGGTACTCTCAGCACGGTTGGAAATCGTGCGTCGAGTGTAAAGGCATAAGAGTGCTTGACTGCAAGACGTACATGTCGAGCAGAGACGAAAGTCGGACTTAG
>METM01000032.1 GCA_001772335.1 candidate division WOR-1 bacterium RIFCSPHIGHO2_01_FULL_53_15 | reverse complement strand
TACGCCGGCCAGAACAAGGTTAACCCGACCGCGATGATACTTTCCGCGGTTTTGATGCTCGATTATCTGGGAGAAAAAGACGCTTCCCAAAGGCTGGAAAAAGCGGTTGCCAGGGTGATCGCCGAAGGCAAGAATGTTACCTGCGACCTGAAGCCAAACCGGGACGACCCGACCGCCGCTTCGACTTCACGGATGGCCGACGCGATCATCGCGGCGCTCTAACTTTTTCCAATGAACGGGCTCTTCATGTTTTTCAAGCATAGCCTAATTCCTAAAGCCGCAGGGCTGGTCGTCTTTGTCCTGATTATCTCGTTTGGCGCTTACTTTGCCGTCAGTAACGCCGTCTTATCGGATCTTTTTAAAAAATCAGCGATCAAGTCGGCCAATACGACATTTAATGTTTTAGACCCGATGCTGCGCCATTTAATGATGACCAATAACCAGCCGGAGCTGCAGCGCCTGGTCGCCGCCCTGTCAAAAGATTTTGCCCTCATTCAGGTGGTCAGATGGGACGGCGTTATAAGGAAGAGCAGCGACCTGAAAAACCTGGATAAAAAATTCAATATAAGCGGGCTTGATCTGCCGGCCGCCCTCAAAGGCAAAGCAATTGACGGCCTGCGCAAGACAGGCAAGGGGGAAATGGTTTATTCCTCCCTGCGTCCGATCCCGGCTGAAGCGGCCTGTTACAAGTGTCACGACAGGGATCTTTCTGTCCTTGGCGCGATACAAACGGATATTGACTGGCGCCCAATCCAGAGCCAGATCAACTTCATCCGTTCCTTTTCGCTGGCCGTCGCGCTGGCCGGGATCGCCGGCCTCGGCCTCCTGCTCGGTTTTTCGGTCTATCAGGTCATCATCCGGCGCATTGTTGATCTCTCCGGTTTCGCGCAGGGCGTCACTTCCCTGGAATTTGACGCGAGCAAAAAAATTAAAGTTGCCGGGCAAGATGAAATCAGCTCTCTGGCCGGCGCCCTGAACAAAATGATCGACAACCTGGCGGCTTCGCGGACGGAGCGGGAGAAGGCGGAGCTGGCGGTCGTTAGAATGAACGAAGAGCTCGAAAAGCGGGTCGAGGAGCGCACAGCCGAGCTCAAGCGCGCCCAGATGGCCACCCAGCATCTCCTGCGCAGCGTTAAAGATGACAAAGAAAAGATCGACAAACTCTATGAGGACCTCAAGGGGATCGATAGGATGAAGACCGAGTTCATGTCGGTCATTTCGCATGAACTGCGCACTCCCTTAACGCCTGTTCTCGGCTACACCTCGTTTTTTCTTGAGGAAAAGTTCGGGCCGCTGGCGCCGCAATACCGAGAAAGCGCAAAAATAATCGAGAAAGAAAGCAAGCATTTGCTTGCCCTGATCGACAGCATCCTCGATGTGGCGCGGCTGGAGCGCGGCGGGCAATTGACGCTCAACAAGGAGCCGGTCTTTATCGGGACGCTGGTCGATGAGCTGATCGACCTGATGCGGCCCCAGAGCGAGAGCCGGCAGATCGAGATCAGGGCGGAACTGGACAGGAACCTGCCGGCGCTCCAGCTTGATCCGGTCAAGATCGGCCGCCTATTGACGAACCTTTTGGGCAACGCCTTGAAGTTCACGCCAAAGGGCGGCAAAGTTCTCATCACGGGCTCCGTCAAAGACAAGAGTGTTGAAGTCCGGATCGCCGATAACGGCATCGGCCTCGCCAAAGAAAATCTTGAAAAGATCTTTGAGAAATTTTCACAGCTCGACAGCTCCACTACCCGGGTGGCCGGCGGCCTCGGTCTCGGTCTGGTTTTTGCCAAAGAGATCGTCGAAGCCCACGGCGGTAAAATCTGGGCGGAGTCGGCCGGGCTGGGGCGAGGATCGGCTTTTATTTTTACCCTGCCGATTGTATAATTATCGCATGGAAGTGGCGCAGATATTTCTGCTTCTCGTTATCGGCCTCGCGGCCGGCGCCTTGAGCGGTTTCCTCGGCATCGGCGGCGCTGTTTTCATGATCCCGGCGCTCGTCTACACGTTCAAGATGACCCAGCACATGGCGCAGGGTACGGCGCTGGGAGCGATGCTTTTGCCGGTCGGCCTGCTGGCCGCGATCAAATACTACCAGGCGGGGAATCTCAATATTCCGTTCGCGGCGCTGATCGCTCTGGGGTTTCTCGTGGGCGGATTTTTCGGCGCGGCGCTCGCCATGCCGATACCGGATGAGCTACTGCGCAAGATCTTCGGGGTTTTTCTGCTGATCGTTTCTCTGAAACTAATATTTTAAAAACAATTTTCCCCAGCCGGTCTTGAGCATTTTTTTGACCCGTTCTTGGCCGATCTTCGGGAACCAATAGTAGTCGTGATAGATGATCGAGGCGAGATAAGACCAGGGGGCGAGCACTGTGCGCAGAAGGAACTTTTCCAGCGGTTTAAACGGCCCCCAGTAGATCATTTCCTGCCCGCGGCTGGCGAACGTCGTCCGCTCCATGTGAAAATGAAAGTTGACCTTCGAAATGTCCTCGCCGACGATCTCGATCTCCTTCGGGTCGCCGACGCCCAAGCCCGCCTCATGGGCCAGCCGGATAAACTTGAGCGACATCGGATCAAAGCCCATCATCTTGGCCGAGATCGCGTCGATCGCCACCTGGTCGTCCGAAGCCAGGATGTAGTCCTTGACGTGGGGGACCATACAGCGGGGACCGGGGCCGTCCCCGGCAAAAGTGCCGTCCATGACGGCGAAAAGGCCGCTGTGAATCTCTTTCTGGATCGTCAGGAGATCGACCAGCGTTTCGTGGATGACCGAGTGGGTCCAGTGCCGTTTTTCGTGCAGGAGGCCGCCGAAAGCGTTCTTCATGGCGCCGGTCATGGTGGTGAAGACGTGAGTGTTATGGCAAAAAATAAGATTAGCAATAAAATTATGCGCTCCGGGCACGGTCAAATCATAAAAATATTCATAGGGAGAATTATAAATGCTAATATCTTCAATATGATCCCAGGCGATCGAGTCATTTAATAAAAATTTTAAATATTCAATTTCATTTTTAAATTTATCCGTTCGATCGAGCCTCTCGAAGAGTTTAATAAAGAACATTAAGACGGGCCTGGTGGGCAAGCTATAACCATTCTCGATGCTGTTAACGGCAGATGGTTTACCGGAAGATTCCTGAGTCAGGCCTAATCCAATCCGAATTTTCCTGAAAATTTCCGGATTAAGCGGGATTGTATCCCAATTTGTCGGGAATTTACTTCTCCGTCTTTTTATTATTAAAGCATTCAAATTATCCGCCTTATGGCTGCTTTTGAATTTTATATATTTGTTGAAATTAAATAATTCATCGCCATAAATTGAAATTTGATAATATTTCTTTTTGGGCTTCGATTTGTCCGGCCGGTTCCAGGTCTCGTTCAGGAAACAAATTATTCCGAGCCGCGCAAATAGGTATTGAAACTGAACGGCCAGTCGCTTGCTTTTAGTTGTGACATGCACCCCAGCTTTGCTAACGCCGCCATCCCCATCAAGGTAGCCCTGCAAAAATGCGCCAATTTCTCGCCTGGAGCATTTATACAAAAGCGACGGGACGACCTTTGTTCCCGCGCTAAAAGGCAAAACAATGCCAAGTTTATTGAAAAATTCCTCAATTTCTAAGCCGTCGAAATATGTATCTATAATTCTTGACTTTCGCGGCTTAACCTTTAGGCCGAATAGATTCATTGATAGCCTGAAATAATCAGTTCGGATTTTTGGATCGGCGTTTGTCCACCAGAATCGACAGGTTGTGCGCATCTTTTGCGCCCAGCCCTCAGCAAAAAAATAACCAAGCCAGCGCCAGAACTCACAGGAAGTGTTCGCGGGGATTTTTATCCTCTTTTTGTGCCCTCTGGAGGGGATCCCATATCTTTTTAACAACAGTTGCGTAATTTGCCAGGGTAGTTTATATTTCTTTCCGATTTTGGCCGAAGAATGGCCTTTTAGATAATCCAGTAAAATTCTCTTTTGAAGATTTATTGAATATTTTTTACCGGGTCGGAATATAATTGAATTGATCTGTTCAGGGCCAAAAGCGTATAAATCATCTATGCTGGGCAGCGCTTGCTTTCGCCCGGAAATATTGATTCCTCTGGGGATTGCCAGGCGGCCTCCTTTTGCTAATTCCTTTGCTTTTTTCCAGCCCAAAGGCGTTAAGAAGGGGTGTTCTAATGAGGTTTCTATCCAGCGCCCCGTTTTTAACTTTAGGCGGACAATCTTTTTGTTTTTTGACGGTGATCGCCAAAAACGCGCAACATTTTGGGTTTCGATTCGATTTTGTTCCAAAGAAAAAATCTGTTGACGACCTTTTACATATTCATCCCCATCATCGACAAATGGGGTTCTCCCTTTCATTTTTCCTTCAACTAATTCTTTGATGGGCATTGTTTCCCCGTTCTCAAGTATGACTTCCGAAGAAGGAGCTACGCATTTCATCGTCGGCAGGTGGATGATGTTCTCCCCGATCATCCGCTTTGGAATGTATATCCCGTCCGGATAGATATCGTTGAGGACGAGGATCTTTCCCTTGGGCTCGTATCTTACCCATTCTTCCCCTTCGTAGAGGTGGATGTTGCGCAGGCCGTATTTTTCGATGACCGGCTTGTGCTTATTGGCTACCTCGCCTTTCTTGGCCGAGACGACGACAGTGCGGTTGTGGCAGGCGTGGATCAGCTCTTGCTTATAGCCGTCGGAGAGCAGTGTCTTGATTACCCCTTCCAACTGCCAGGGGGTGGTGGAGCAGGCGGGGTAGAAATGGTGCCAGGAGATATTTATCTTGAGCGCGGTGTCTTTGTCTTTTGGCAGGAATTTCTCATAATCGGCCAGATGAAGCAGTTGTTTGTAATCGTCAAGAACTGTCTCCGGCTTGGTCTTTAAGACGGCGACTTTGGCTCTCATTTTTTCTATTCCTTTCTTAGGAGATCAACGCCCCGCCTGACATAAATTTTGGCTTTGACGCCGATGCTTGCAAAATCCTTTTCCTTAAACAGCGAGATCAGGCCGGCGGCTTCCATTTGCTTGAGGAATCTATTCCACCTGTTGACCGAATCATCAATGACGCCGAATTTTGACTGATCGGCCAGTTCGACGGTAATCAGGAAGTCGCTTTTTGTGAAAGCGGGATCGCCGGCCTGAAAAGCCGTGTAAAAGGGGGCTTGCCAATCATTAAAATAAAAATATAGAACATAGGGAGACATCGTGTTGCCCAAACTGATCGCCGTTGAGAACGGCCTGTTCTGCGGGATATTCTGCCGGTAAAAGTCGAGAACCGAGATCATTCTCTCGGGCTGGCGGCTGAGCGAAAGCCCGTGAGCGACATCGATTTCTCCCCGATAAATCCCGACGAGCCGAGGCAGTGAAAGGCCGGCCGGCAATAAAAGCATGATCAGGACAACGCCGTATGAGGCGCGCCTGTTGGCAAATTTGGCCGAGAGCCAGTCCGCCAAAAACGAAAGAAAAAGAGCCGCCAGGATGAGAAATATCGGCGCGATGATATAGATCAGCCGGTTCATTTTGTTGCCGATCACAAAGATCGAAAGGAGGAGCGTGATCCAGGTTATCAGATACAGCGGGCGGTTTTTCCTGAACCTAACCGGAGTCAGGATCGCCAGGAGTATCAGCGCCCCGAGCCAGGCGGAAACGGCATAATCATTTATTATGGCTTTGGGATAAAAGAGAAAATTCGTCAGGAAGCCGGAAAGGATGCCCTGGCCTTCGGCAACTTCGGTCTTTGACCAGAGAAGCATCTGGTATTTGCGCTCGGTATCGCCGGTCAAAAACCAGAGCAGGGAGATAGAAATTATCGGCGCCGCGACCAGGGCCGCCCGAGAGAGCCAGCTGACGAATGGGGACGCGGCCTGGACAGCGGTTTTCTTCTTTTTTTCTTTTTTGGCTTTGAACAGATCGTAAAGTTCGGTCAGGATCACCACCGAAAACGACGCCAGCATCATGAAAGCGTAGTTATATTTTGTCACGACCGAAACGCCCAGGACCAGGCCGAGCCCGAGCGGCCACGACCAGCGCTTATTTTCACGGCCCCGGAGATAGAGATAGAGGGCGAGAAGATATTCGAGGGCGCCGAGCCCCTCGAGCATGTTCTGGACGGAAAACGAGACCATGAGCGGGGAAGTCAGGGCCAGCGCGGCGGCCAGCAAGCCCGTTGGCCGGCCGTGTTTTTCGGCCAGTTGAAAAGCGATCAGGTACATCAAGAGGACGGTTGCCGCGAAGACGATCAGGCTGAAAGAACGGGCGGCGGCAAAGCTGGCGCCGAAGGGCAGAAAAAAAATAGAGAGCAGCCAGGAATGAAAGAATGGCCAGAGGGTCTGGCGGTGGGTATTGGCCAAAAAGCTTTCCAAATTCAGGTTCTGGATGTCTTTAGCCAGCCACATGCCGTAGATGCCGTGATGGGATTCATCCCAGTGAAAAGAGTCCATGGGCAGGATAAGGTTGAAAAAAATTATTCCCGAGGCCGCCAGGGTCAGCAGCACGGCGGCCAGCAAGCCGACCTGGAAGTTAGTCAGTTTCATGTTTTAAATAAATATATTATGAAAATCAGCGAGCCGAACCATAGCATGATGTCGATAAGGAGGGGGATATCGGTCAGCAATAATTCTTCGGGCCGACTGCCTTTTTCCTTGCGATAGATCAGGTAGAGATAGCGGAAGATCCCGTAGAGGACGAACGGAATGGAATAAATGAGGTAATGCGTGCCGAATTTGGCGGTCGTCTCCGGCCAGAGGGTGTAGAGGGCGTAGGCCATGACTGTTGAGCCGGCGACCGCCGAGATCATCTGGTCGAGGAGCTGGGGATTGTATTCGTCGAGGATCTTCCGGTGCGCGCCCGTCCCGAGGGTGACCAGCTCGTGGCGGCGCTTGCCCAGAGCAATAAATAGTGAAAGGAGGATGGTGCAGATGACGAGCCAGGGCGAGAGCTCGACGGCGATGACAACGACACCGGCGACCGCCCGCAGGATAAAGCCGGCGGCGATCGAGAAGGTATCGAGGATGACCATGTCCCGGAGCGCGAAAGTGTAGAGAATCATCAGGAGAAAGTAGATCAAGGAGACCAAGAAAAACGAGAAGGAAAGGTAGATCGAGAATATCAGGGAGATCAAGGCCAGCAGGATCGCTGTGACAATTGCGACGGTCGGGCTGAGCTTGCCGGCGGCGATCGGCCGCAGTTTCTTGACCGGGTGTTTGCGGTCGCCTTCGGCGTCCCTGACATCATTGATCAGGTAGATCGCACTGCTGAGCGCGCAGAAAATGATGAAAGCGTAGATGACCGTGAGCAAAAGCGGCAGTTCAAAGAATTTGAGGGAGAAGATCAGGCCGGCAAAGACAAAGAGATTCTTTGTCCACTGCCGGGGGCGAAGCGAGATCAGGAGAGAAGTCATGCCTTCTTGATCAGGAACAATTTCTGGCCGTATTCCACCGGTTTGCCGTTCTCGGCCAGGACCTTGACAATCTTGCCGCGCACCTCGGCTTCGATCTCATTAAAGAGCTTCATCGCCTCGATAACGCAGACGACTTTGCCCGGCTCGACCTCGTCGCCCGTCTGGACAAAAACCGGGGCTTCGGGGGAGGGGGAGCGATAAAAAGTGCCGACCATGGGGGAGGTGATGGCGATCAGGCCGTCATCCTCGTCAGTTTTGGCGGGTACGGGGGATGAGGAAAGAGGGATGAGGTGTGAGGTATGGGGTATGGGGGCGGGGCCGCCTTTTTCCCGGCGCACCTCATATTTGACCCCTTTTTCTTCGATGGCGAGGCCGGAAATGTCCTCTTCTTTCACCATCTGGATCAATTTTTTTACCAGATCCCAATCAGCCATTTGATCACGCCCTTCCGAGGTATTTGCCCTCGCGAGTATCTATTTTCAGCAGGTCGCCGACATTAACAAAGAAAGGGACCTGGACGACCGCGCCGGTCTCCATGGTGGCCGGCTTGCCGCCCGAAACGGTATCCCCCTTAAAGCCGGGGGAGGTATCCGTCACCTTCAGTTCGACCGAAGCGGAGAGGTCAAGATCGAGCACCTCCTCGCCGTAGAAAGAAATGTTGACCACAAAACCCTCTTTCAGGTACTTTGAGATCTCGGCCAGCTTTTTCTTGGGAATGGCGATCTGCTCAAAGCTGGCCGGGTCCATGAAGTGATAGCCCTCGCCGTCGGCATAGAGGAACTGCATCGGCTTGTACTCAATGCGCGCCCGCTCGACCTTCTCGTCCACGTTGAAGGTCCGCTCAAAAATGGCGCCGGAGCGCAGGTCCTTGAACTTGGCGCGCACGCGGGCCTGCTGGGCCCACTTGATGTGATGATATTCCAGGCACTTGAAGATCTTGCCGTCCATCTCAACGGTCGTGCCGGGCCGGACCTCGGTTATCGCGATCGACATGAGGCAAATTATACTAAACTTGACGCTCCATTTCAAGTAAAGTAGAATAAACGTATGTCTTACATTATAATTCTCGCCGGCTATCTCTTGGGGGCTATCCCTTTTGGCTTGCTTATCGGAAAAATCTTGAAGGTCGATCTCCGCAAAGCCGGCTCCGGCAACATCGGGGCGACCAATGTCCTGCGGACGATGGGGATTGTACCGGGCTCAGCAGTCCTGGCGCTAGATCTATTAAAGGGCACTGGGGCGGTTATGATCGGGCGCTGGTTTTCCGGCGATCCGGTCATTATCGTTTTCTGCGGTCTGGCGGCTGTCATCGGCCACAGTTTTTCCGTTTATCTCGGTTTTAAGGGCGGCAAAGGGGCGGCCACCGGCCTGGGGGTCTTGCTCGGCGTCGCGCCGGATATTTTCCTTTTTGCCGTCCTGATCTTCCTCGCGACGGTCGCGCTGACCCGCCACGTTTCTGTCGGCTCAATGCTGACGGCGGTCGCGGTTTTTGCCGCTTTTATTACACTTGGCCGGCCGCAGCCCTACACCGCCGCCGCCGGCCTGGTCGCCGCCATTATTTTCTTGCGCCACCGGCCGAACATCAAGCGATTGGTCGCCGGCACCGAGCCGCGGTTAGGTGAAAAATGAATATCTCCGTCATCGGGGCGGGGGCCTGGGGAACGACGCTGGCCATTCTGCTGGCGGAAAACAAGCACGAGGTGACGCTCTGGGCCTATGAGCCGGAGCTTGTCGCCTCGCTGAAAGAGTTCAGGGAAAACAAGAAGTTCCTGCCCGGTTTCCCGCTGGGCAAGACGATCAGGCTGACCGGCTCCCCCCAGGCGGCCGCCGACGCCGAGATATTTTTTCTGGCCGTGCCGACGCAGTTCCTGCGCCGCGTCGCCGGGCAATTTTCAACTATCATCGGCGAGCGGGCGATCGTGGTCTGCGCCAGCAAGGGGATAGAAGAAAAGACGCTCAAACTGCCGCTCGAGATACTGGGCGAAGAGCTGAAGACCAGGCGGCTCTGCGCTCTGTCCGGGCCGAACCTTTCTTCGGAAATTGCCCGGGGCCTGCCCGCGGCGACCGTCGTCGCTTCCGCGGACGGCGAAGCGGCGAATAAAGTTCAGGCCTGCCTGATGAACGAGCGGTTCCGGGTTTATACTAATGCCGACCCCATCGGCGTCCAGTTGGGGGGCGCGCTCAAGAACGTGATCGCCATCGCGGCCGGCGTGGCCGATGGGTTGAAGCTCGGCGACAACGCCAAGGCCGGACTCCTGATTCGCGGCATGGCGGAGATCGCCCGGCTGGGCGCCGTGATGGGCGCCCGCCCCGAAACTTTTGCCGGCCTCTCAGGCATGGGCGACCTCATCACGACCTGCTCGAGTAAACTGTCGAGGAACCATCAGGTGGGTGAAAAGCTTGCGGCGGGGATGAAATTAGCCGATATCCTGAAAGAGATGACGGCGGTGGCCGAAGGGGCGCCGACGGCGGCGGCCGCCCGGGCGCTGGGCAAAAAACTCTCGATCCCTCTCCCTATTATCGAAGAGGTTTTTGAGGTCCTCTACGAAAACAAGGATCCCTATCGGGCCATCAGCTCGCTCATGGCCCGGACGGCGACTAGTGAATAAGGGCCGCGTCCCGGGCTGATTTTTTCACCATCCCGTCGATCTCCGGTTTTAGCGTTTCCAGGTATTCTGGCGTGATGATGCGCGGCGTGACAAAGACCATCAGCTCGCTTTTTGTTTTTTCCGTGACCGACCGCCGGAAAAACGTCCCCAGGAAAGGAATGTAAGAGAGGATCGGGACGCCGACGTCCGTTGTGGTGTCCCTGTCCCTGACCAGGCCGCCGATGACAAAGGTCTGGCCGTCCTTGACGATCACTTCGTTGTGGGTCTCGGTCGTCTCCTCGACCGGCAGGTCGTTCTCGATCCGGCCGTCGCTCAGCTTCGGGTCGACTTTCATCCTGATCATCCCGTTCTTGGTCACATTGGGCGTGATAGTCAGCGAAGTGCCGATATTGAGGAAGTTGACGATTTGAGTGGTCGAGGTCTGCGTGATGACGCTGGTCTTGTAGCCAAGCTTGGCGCCGATGAGCAGGGTGGCCTGTTTGTTGTTGAGCGTGGTCAGCCGCGGCGTGGCCACGATGTCGAATTTTGTGATCGTCTGAAGCCCCTGCAGAAAGGCCTCCAAGCTGCCGGTGGAGAAGATCGAGAGGGCGTGGGCGTAGATTCCCGCCGCCTCGAAGCTGACGGAGGCGAGGCCTGTTGTTTTAACATAATTGTTATTGGCGGAATTCCTGGTGTAGCCAAGATTGAGGCCGAGCGTGCCGTTGTCGCCGTTATTGATCTGGATCATCTTGACCTCGACCATGACCTGGGCGGGGGAGACGTCAAGCTCCTCGATCAGCTTTTCCAGGCGCGGCAGGTAGTCGGAGGTCGTCTGGATGACCAGCACGTTGTAGCTGTCGTCGGCCGTGACGACGCTGCCGGTCGGCAGGATAGCGGCCAGCGTGGCCTGCAGGTCCGATGGTTTGGCGTTGGCCAGATAATAGGTGCGCATGATCTTTTTGGTCGAGACAAAGATCGTACCGTGATCCTCGAACCAGTCGAGCCCCTTGGTGCGCAGGACGGCTTCCAGGCCGTCCTTGGGTAAAATGCCGGAAAAGGTGACGGTAATTTTGCCCGTCACGTCGTCGGCGGCCACGATGTTGACGCCGGTCGCCTTGGCAAAGGTCTGCAGGACGCTCTTGATCTCCGCGTCCTTCAGGTTAAGATAGACCTTCCCCTTGGCGATCGCGATGTTGGATTGTTCAGCGGCCGGGGCGGGAAAGATTAGAAAGAATATCAGAAAGCAGAAAACAGAAAGGGAGAAACAGAGAACAGAAAAACAGAGATCAGACCCCCTCCCTGTTCTCTGATACTCTGACATTCTGACGCTCACATTCTGATTTTCTGATACTCTGATACTCTTAAAAAGATTGATCATTTTACCTTCCCTCCAATTTCAAGATTTTCGTCGCGGAGCCCTTCTGCAGAGTTACCTGGTTTTGCGTGATCGAGACGACTTTCCAGCCCAGGACGGCGCCGCCCGGCGCAACCACCTGGTCTGAGATAAAGGCGATCTTCATGCCGGCATCAAGCCAGATGCCCTGGAGCACCGGCTCGGCTGGCTTGGGACTCGGCTCGCCGGGCAGGGTCGGGGGCGGGAGCTCTTCTTTCCCCCTGACGGTGGTGCGGAGCGCGAACGGGTCGACCAGCTTGACCTCGGCCGTCGACTCGGCCAGCTCAAAGAGATCGACTTTTTTGGCTGCCGCTTCAGTTTTAGCGGCCGGCTTTATCGGCGCGGGTACGGAGACGACGGGCGCCGGCCGCGGCCTGACGATCAAAGGCGAGAGGACCGGCCAATATGTGAAGCCCGCGTATATTATCGTCGCCGCCAAAATTATTGCTAATATTATTCTGTTCATTTTAGTAATACGCCGTCAGGGCGACCTTAATATCGAGTCTCGGCGCCGGCCCGCCGCTCGAAGCGATGTTCAGGCTGTCGATCAGCACCAGGATGCGCAGGCGATAGAGAATATAAAGGAAATTATACAACTCTATATACGTGCCGGAGCAGGATAAGCTGAACTTGAGCCCCTCGCCGCTTTCCTCAAGCAGGGGCTTGACAAAGACGAGCGTCAGGCCCGACCGCTCGGTTGCCTGCGAGATGAGCCGGAGGACCTCGAGCGCCTTTTCTTCGCGCGGCAGTTCCGACCTGACGGCAATGATGCCGACCTCTTTTTCGATGGCCTGCAGGATCTTGATCTTGCCCTCGGCGACCCTGAGCTCGAGGCGCCTGTCCCTGACGGTTTGCCGCAGTTTCGTGATCTCATCCCATTCGGGCGTGAGCAGGAACTGGTAAAAGACATAGAAGACCACGAAGCCCAGGGTGATGATCGCCAGGTTCCTTTCCCGGTCGGATAATTTTATGGCCGCCATCTCATTGTTTCCTTATTTTCGCCAGGAGCTCAAAATTGAACGCTTCGGTCGCGTAGTCGTAATTCTTGGCCGCCTGCACCAGCTTGACCGCTTCAAAAAGCGGCGAGCGGGAAAGCCCTAAAACAAAACGCGAGAGGGTCGTTTCGGCCGCCTCGTCTTTCCTGAAGGCAGCGCCCCAGACGTGGACTTCGGCGATCGTCACGCTCAGATTGTTGATGATCACGCTGGACGGGATGAGGCGGCTGATCTCTTCGAAGACCGCGGGCATCTGACTGCGGTTCTGCTCGAAGGTCTTGATGGTCAGTTTCTTCCTTTCCTCTTCCTGAGTCGCCTTCTCGATCGCGTCGAGACGGGCGAGCCGCGGCCGATATTGGTCCATTTTGCCGTTGATGTAAGCCAGCTCCCGGTGCAGGCCGAAGGCGCGCAGCCAGAAGAACAAGTAGATGAGCGCCAGGAAGCCGGCAAAGGCGGAGACGATATACTGCGGCTTGAGGAGCTTTCTGCTTAGCGCCGCCCAGGGGAATTTGATTTCTTCCGGCAGGAGATTGATGCTGCGTCCGCCCGTGAGGGCCGCCCCCAGCGCCGCCGCCAGGCGCGGATCGAGCTTGGGGAACGGCTCGGGCGTTATGATTGGCGCGCCGAGACCCGCGCTTAAAAATTCTTTCAGGTTCGGCGTCAGCGAACTGCCGCCGGTCAGGATGATCTTGCCGACGGCGCCTTCGCCCGTCAGCCCCTTGTAATACTCAAAGGTGCGGGCGACCTCGCTCTGCACTTTTTCGAGCGCCGGCCGCACCATGGCCTGGAGCTGGCTCAGCGGGATCTCGCCGATTTTGGGGAAATGTTCCAGATCAAGCGGCAGACCGTATTCAACCTTGATCCGCTCCGCTTCTTCCGGCGAGACCTCGACCTGGCCCTCGGGCGAGACGAGTATCCCCGACATGGCGCGGGTGATGTTCTCGCCGCCGAGGGTGAGCTCGCGGTTGAATTCAAATAGCCCGTGGCGGTAGATGCTGATGTTGGTCGAGCGCTTGCCCATGTAGATGATCGAGGCGATCTTTTCGTCCGGCTTGCTGATCTCTTCCCGGTAGAGCTCCCGCAAGGCGTCGGGGAGCACCGTGATGCCGGCCAGCTTGAGGCCCGCCTTGTTAAGAATATACTGGGTTTCCAGGAAAAAATTGCGGTTGACGCAGGCGGCGAGGTAATCGGTCTTTTCGGTAAAGACCTCGCCCTTGGGCAGGGGATAAAAAGAGATGATCGCTTCTTCCGCGGGATAGGAGATCTCTTCGGCGAATTTCCACTTGATGGCGTCGGCCGCTTCCGAGCGCGGCAGTTCCGCCAGCGAGAAGACCTTGACGATGGTGTCGCTGCCGGCGGCCACGACGACCGCCGACCTGGCCGCGATTTTGTTTGACGCGACGAGCTTGCCCAGGGCGTCGGCCTTGGCGTCTTCTAACTGGGGGTGTTTGTCGATCAGCGCGTAGGGGACCTCGGTCATACCCCAGTTTTTTAAGACATAACTGCCGTCTTTTCTCTCAATTTCGACGACTTTAACCGAAGTGATGCGGAGATCAATCCCTAACATCGATCTGGCTGTCAGCATTTGGGAGTAATTATAGATGATAAAGGGCGATTGTCAACGCAAAATCACGCAAAAGCGCAACGCCCGTTTCATTATCTTTAGATTTGTGTAGAGTTACTGAAACGGCTAAATATATCTTCGCAGTTCCGATTCGAGGACTTTTTTGAACCCCTTAATGATCCGCTGGTGGCCCTGGGGCAGGAATTTCCCAAGCTCTTTCTTGAAATCTATTTTCAGGCCAGCCAACATCGGCATTATTTTTTTCAAAACGGCCTTATCAGGCAAGAGGTTGGCCCTGAGCATAAAATAGAGGTCATAAAAATCTCTCGATTTTTGGCGATTGAGCAGGGCCTCGATCTTTTCCGCGATTAGTTCTTCCCTTTTTAAGGCCATGACCGAATAAGGCGGGATATAGGGGTTGTCGACAGTAATTAAATGGCCGCTAAGCCTTTTTTTTCTGCCGGAAATTTCAAGGGAAATGTTAAATTTATGCGCGCCGATCGCGGAGCTTATTTCTCCATAGTAGCCCCCGCTGGTCAGCGAAGATTCGATCAGCTCGATCGCCAGCCCTTCCCGGTCAAGCCGGAGCATTGTTTCCTGCAGGAGATTTTCGATCCGGTTTTGGTCGATCTTCGAGGTTGAGAAATCCAAATCCTCCGAAAAACGCGGACTGCGGTAAAGTATCCTTAGCGCTGTCCCGCCTTTGAAAAAAATCGTATCGGATTCCGGCAGGGAATAAAAGATGCTCAAAAATTGATTTTGAACGTATTCCCGGGCGACATTAATAAAATCGCTTTGCAGTTTTACGGCTATTTCGTTTATTTGTTTTTCAGAAAGCATCGGATCCACTCCAGGTATTTTGGCCGGCCAAACAAAGAGGCAAAAGATATTAATTTAGCCGTATTAATGCCTCTTGTTTTTAGGCGTTCATTCAATTTTTTCTTGCCTAAAAATATCAGGTATAGATAATCAGCCAGGGCCTTTTCTTTTTCCGCGAACAAAGCGTTTTCTCCGCTGATCGCCGTCAGGGCGTAGCCGGTAAAGGCCGGTTTTTTTAATTTATGATAAATAAAATGCTGTTGGCCGGCCGTAAATTCTCTGGTCGTCCTGGTGGTGGCGGATGTAATGCTGTAAACCGCCTCGGGGATCAGGTTATAATACGAAAGCGCCTTTTCAAACGAAATATATGAGGGCTCATAGAGCTTGTTCGCGATCAGGTAGTTTGACGGATAATTCGTTATTATGGCGTATAAGCCGCCTTTCAGGCGCGCCAGAACACCGCTTTTCGTGTATCTTTCCAGCAGCTGCTGCGCGGATGATCGAGAGACTCCCATCAGGCGCCTGAACTCCAGTGTAGAAAATATTTTCAGGCCGCTTTGCAGCAGCTTTTTTTGCATTTCAATCAGTTTCATTTTTCTATTATAAATGATAGATTATTGAAACAGAAATGTCAATTGTAAACCAGGCCGTAATTGGAGATGTCGATACCGGGGGTCTCGGCCGTGATGCCGGGCGGCGTGGCGGGGGCCAGGACCGAGTCGTTCTGGATGACCATCGTGTCGTTGTAAAAGCTGGCGATGTGCAGCAGCACCAGCCCCCCCTCGACCGTGGCCTGGTTGTGGCTGACATAATCGTAGGCCAGGACCGCCCCCCGGAGGTGGCCGTTATTGTCGTTGGTAATCGTGCCGTAGGGGGCGAGGAAGGTGCCGCGCGGCTGGGCCGAGCCGTTGACCACGATGCCCAGGTTGCTGCTGCTGTTTGATTTTGAATAAATGACGGCGTCCATCGGGGTGGCGTTGCTGACGCCGATCTTGACGTCGTTGAGGCCGATGACCTCCAGCGTGTTCGGCCACGAGGTTGTGCCCGAGATGTCGACGGAAGTCGGCGAGCCGCGGGAGACGAAGCGGACGGCGTTATAAAAAACCGAATTGGCGTTCGTGCGGGTGGAGATCTTGGTCGTGGCGCAGATCGTGACCGGCCCGGTGACGTATGAATCAGCCCAGAAAGTGATATCCTTGCAGTAAAGGGTGCCCGGCCCGGTGATATGGGCGGTGCCGCGGACATCGACCGACTTATAACTGGCTGTGCCGCCGGCGAGATTCAACTCGCTGTTGCCGGTCAGGTTGAGGTTGCTGGCCCCTTCAACGGTCGCCTGGTTCAGCCAGGCAATGTAGTACGAGTCGTCGAGCACGTACGGCTCCGCTGTGCCGATCGCTTCCCAGGAATTGTAATAATTCGGGATGCCGAAGGCCGGCAGGGGGTCGATGGCGGCGCTGTAAATAATGCCGGTGGTCTGGGCGGGGGGCGGCCGGGGCGGGAAGATCTTGACCGTGCCCGAGAGGTAGAAATTACCGAGGATCTTTGACTGGTTGTAAAAGTTGACGCCCTCCTCCGTGCCCGCGCCGGTGCCGACATAGGCGCCGTAGTCCTCGAATTGCGACGGGAAGGAACTGACGTTTTTCTTAAAATTGCCCCGCAATATCCGGCTGACGCCCTGGACGGTGCCGGTCACCTCCAGAGTGCATTGCTTTTTTATCTTCCAGAGATAGCGGACGGTGAAGGTCCCCGGGTTCAAGCTGACCGGCCCGAAGTCGGCGTTGTCCGTCCAGTCGGAGTCGGCCGCCAGCGAGGCGGCGAGGGTGAAGCGCACTCCGCCCTCAGCCACGTTCAGCGCCTGGACGCCGTGCAGGTTTTTCACGGCCGAGAAACTGCCGGTTGACAGCAGTGAGGCGGCGGTCACGCCGAGCACAGTCACGATCACGACCACAAAGATAGCGGCGATCAAAACCTGTCCTTTTCTCATATTAAATTCCTTATCCGGGCGGCGGATTCGATGGTCGTCAGCTGGCTGCCGGCCAGGATAGCCAGCCAGACGCGGATACTGCGCATATCCTGTTTGACCGCCGTCGCTTCGCCGGTGGCGTCAAGATAGGTGAAGGTGAGACCGGTCGGCGTGAGCAGGTTAGCGGCCAGCACGGCGCCGTTGCGCAGGAGGTTGGAGCTGCTCTGCTCGAAAGTGACAACATTGGTCTCAATATCGAGGAAGGCGCAAACTGAAGCGGTTGAAGTTAAAATATTTTGCGGCTTCTTAATGCGGATCAGCTCGGCGACCATCCGGTCCATGGCCGCGCGCGCGGCGCCGGTGGCCGAATCCCGGCCGGCCACAAAGAGCCAGGCGTCGATCGAGGTGACAATAAAGTTGCCGAGGCCAAAGGCCAGGATCGCCAGAATGGTTATGACCAGAATGGTTTCGACCAGCGTGAAGCCGCGTTTATCCCTATTTGGCTTCATAGGATGTGACGAGCGAGCGGATTTCGGCCGTGTTGGCGCCGCCCGTCGGCCCCCCCCAGACGCGGACATTGATGTTCTTGTAATTGGTCGGCCCGCCGACGGCAGTGTTGAGATCGGTTGATGTGACATAGGTGACTACCACTTCGTAATTGTAATTGCTGAAATTGCCGGCAAAAGCGGCCGGCGCGACGCTGGTTTCCTGGGAGAACGGCTTGACCAGGAACTCTTCCATTTTCTCCTGCGCCAGATAGATCTTCTTGTTCATCGTTTCATATTGAGCGGTCCGCGGCGCGAGTGAAATGAAGACCGCGATCAGGGTATAAAAAGCGATGCCAATGATGATCAGCCCCATGACCGTTTCGACCAGGGTAAAGCCGGCGCGGTGGCGGTTTGAGCGGCGCTTTATCGTCATTGTATGTAGATCCTGCCGGTAGCTGGAACAAGCCTGACGGTCTTTGTCGCCGCTCCCCTGGCCAGGGTGATCACGCCTTCAGCCGTGATGGCGGCGGCGGCCTTGTCGGTGTAGGGGACGCCGAACGGGTTAAACTCGACCTGGCTGCCGCCGTCGATCGATACGCCGCTGATCGTCACGCCATAGATTGAGTAGACATTGACGATGAAATTATCGAGGTTCCTGGCCGGGTCGTTGACGACGGAATCGACCGTGCCGGTGGTGGAATAAAGCGTGTAGCGGTTGACGGGGGCCGCCTCCAAACTGACGCCATGCCAGACCCAATAGCTGGTGGCCAGGCCCTGCGCGTAGCGCAGGTCGGCGGCCAGCTTGTCGGTGGCGGCCGAGAGCTGGATGCCGCTCATGATATTGCCCAGCCCGACGACGGCCGCGCCGGCCAGAATGATCGCGATCACGATCGCCATGGTCAGTTCGACGATCGTGAAGCCGGGCAGATTCCTCATAGCGGGAATTCTATCGCCGCAGAGAACTTTTATCAAGCAGGTATTTCAGGCAGACGCTTTAAGCCCTCACCCAGTCAGGGAGCAAAATATGGTCTCTACTTAACTGCCCTCTCCCAGAGGGAGAGGGATTGGTCGATAATCAATTATTTCTTCTAACCTCTTGAGCGCCCGCTTCCGATTTCCGATCACCTCGCTATTCTGGATCCTGACTACCTTTATCCCTTCGGCTTCGATCACTGCCTGCCTCAGGCGATCATAGTCCTTTCGCTTCAGATGGATTCCACCGTCAACCTCGATTCCCAATCTAAACTCATGGCAATAAAAATCAACGACAAAACCCTCGATCACATGCTGTCTTCTGAACTTCAGATTCTTAAATTTACGTTTGCGCAGAAGTTCCCAGACAATCTTTTCCGCTTTGGTCTGGTCTTGCCTTAGGGTTCGCGCGAATATTTTTTTGATCTCTTTCATGTCCGGCAACTACCCAACCCCTCTCCCTTTGGGAGAGGGCGTAAAAACGAGAATAATATCTTAATTCGAAATTGGGAGAGGGCTGTTTACTAAGCCCTCAAAAATTTCCGTCTCCTCAAAACGTAATTAAAACAGACGCCGAGCGTCTCAAGGCCGTAGACGGCGCTGCGCCAGAAGTTGATCTCCGAGGCCGCCGCGAAGTAGCGGCAGGGGACGGCGATCTCGCCGGCCTTAAAACCCGCCGCCGCCGTTTCCGCTAAAACTTCCGTATCAAAAACAAAATCATCGGAATTATTCTCGAAGGGGATCGTCTCCAGCAGTTTCCGGCTGAAAGCGCGGAAGCCGGTATGATACTCGGAGAGATGAAGGTGGAAAGTCATCTCTTCGACAAAAGTCAGGAAGCGATTGGAGATCAGTTTATAAAAAGGCATGCCGCCGGCGCCGCTTAAAATCCGCGAGCCCATCATCAGGTCGACCCGGCCTGAAAGGATCGGCTCTATCATCTCCGGTATCTTGGCCGCGTCGTATTGCCAGTCGGGGTGGACCATGACGATAACCTCGGCGCCGAGATGCAGAGCTTCCCGGTAGAGCATTTTCTGGTTGCCGCCGTAGCCGAGGTTATGCGGGGTTTTGATAATGCGGATACCCAGTCTTTGCGCGATCTCGACGGTGCGGTCTTTTGAGCAGTCGTCACCCAGGATCACTTCGTCGACTTTGTCTTTAGGTATGTCGCGGAAAGTTTTCTCGAGCGTTTTCTCGGCGTTATAGGCCGGCATGATGACGATGACTTTTTTTGCCATCACAGCGACCCTGTCAGTTGCTTGAATTTAAGCGTGAAGAGGCCGCGGTATTTGCTGGCCGCCTCGCGCCAGAGGTTGAAACGGCTAATTCTGCGGTCATCGCAGGCGATCGCGACTTCGGCGACCGGTTCTTTTTTTACATGAGCGATAAAAGTCAGGTTCAGGACAAAGCTGGTGTAATCATCAATGTAGTTAAAATATTTTTCAAGAAAACTCTTACGGTAGGCCTTGGCGCCCGGGGCGTAATCGGCATATCTTAAGCCCATAATGGTTAGAACCGAGAGATAAAAGACAAAACTCCCAAGCTTGCGAAAGAGAGAGCGGTTCTGGAGGCCGCCGATCTTGGTGCCCAGAACGAGGACATTTTTATCCAGCAGGTCATTCGCCTTGGAAATAAAGACAAGATCGGCCGAGAGGTCGGCGTCGATAAATATTATGTGCTCGTATTTTGCTTCGGTAATACCCTTCTTAAACGCCCGGCCGACACTCTTTTCCGGCAGGGCGAAGGACCGAACCTGCGGGAACTTCTTCTCCAGTTCTCTGCCGATCGCCTCCGTTGAGTCGGTTGAGCCGTTGCTCACGATGATGATCTCATAAAGGGTATGGGGTGTGAGGTATGAGGTAAGTTGTTTGATATTGTCCGCCAGGATCTCTTCTTCGTTATAAGCCGGTACGACGATCGTGAAGGGCTTCATTTAAGCTCCTTGAGGCGGTCGCGGGAATATTTGGCCCAGCTGGTCGTGGGGAAGTCACGGATGATCTTTTTATAAATGGCGATCGCGCTCTGTTTATTGCCGAGATTGTTTTCGGAGTAGGCGAGATCAAAGTAGGCCTGCGGCGTCCAGAAAGAGGCCGGATAGGCCTGAATGAAGGCCCGCAACTGAACCGCACCCTCGTTGAATTTATTCGCCTTAACCAGCGCTTCGGCCTGGTTGAAAGCCGCTTCGTTCCTCTGCCTCAGTGTGGGAGGCTGCGTCCTGACCGAACCGGCCAAAAATAATATCAGGAGAGCAGACGCCGCGCTCAAGCCGATGAAAAACCATTGTCGCCCGCTGATCGCCGCCGGCTCGGCCGCGGTTTTAATAATGCCGGACCAGCGCGGGCTGGCGAGGGCGAGAACAATCCCTAAAAGCGTGAAAAGTTTGCCGGCCAGGCCCAGCGGCCCCGCTTCAAAACTCAAATGGACTTTGTGAGCGGTCGGAAAGATCAGCATAAATGACGGCGAAACGAGATAAACTCTATCCGCGCCGCTCACGCGCCAATTGGGATGGTAGGAAACCTTGATCAGGAGAGGATGGCCGAGCTCGGATGTTTCTATATCGATCGTTTCGTCCGAAACGACGCTTGTCACTCTTGGAAACCTGCTCCTCCACGTCGCGGTTCCCGATTTTTTTATCTGTGATAGGTCAGTGACAACCTGCGAAAAATGCTTGCGGTCTAAGGCGTCCGCCTTCTTCTTGAACGCGACAAAAACAGCCTGCGGGTCACTGTGTGCGAACCACTGATAAGAAACATCGCGCCAGTCATTGGTCGTCAAAAGGACCGGTTCAATGGCCAGCGGTTCGACATATCGGCCGGAATTTGTCGTCAGGCGGTAGATATTATATTCGCCGACTTTCTTTTCGAGCTTGAACTCCGGCTGGCTTTTCAATGCCTCTTTAACTTCCGGCGAACGGACGACAAAGTGCGAAACATTGAACAACTTAAAATGTTCCTTCCCCGCGTTGAGATCGAAGGTTGAGTAGAAATAATCCTGCAGGGGATTGCACGGCTGGTACGAGGTCTCGGACTCGATATAAAAAACGAAAGGGGCCGAGATGGCGCCCAGCATGTGGATCCCCTCAAGCGTCTGCCGTTTCGCGAAGTAGGGGAGGGTCTCCGAGGAGCGGATCGAACCGAGCGCTTCGTCGGCCGGCGCGTGCTCCCATTCGACCCGGCCGCCGTTGGAATTTTTCAGGAACTCGTTGATCCCGTGAAAGATGGGCCAGGTGTTTTTCTGCTCGTAGCCGCCGTAGTTCCAGTTGATCCAGCTGCGGATATAGGTGGTGTTGGCATTGACCCAGACCGCGACGACGATAAAAACAATGAGCGGCAGAAGAAAAGCGGCCCGCGTGTTTTTTAAGAGCGCGGCAAAGCCAACGGCGCCAAAGATCGCGAGCAGCAGCTGAAAGAACGGCACGAAGCGGATATCCAGGACGCCGATATTGGGCCCGGCGAGATAAATAAAAACGCAGGCGAGGGCAAGATAAACAAAATAAGCCGTCCGCTCGTCCCGTCTTTCAAACAGGGCCGAGACAACGCCGAGCGCCATGAAGGGGATGAGTACGAGGGGGAAAACTTCAAGGAGCGAATTGATCGTCCAGCGAAAGACGAACGTTGTCGTGTAAGGCGTATTGCCTAAGACCGGCAGGAGCCAAAAGGCGAGCAGGAGAAAACCGAGCGCGTACGCGCCCAATAGATATTTCCAGTTGCGGCGCCAGTCGCTCAACAGGAAAAATGAGCCGATGATCAGGGCGAAGATGAGCGTGTAGGCGTGGCTGAGGCCGGTCAAAAATATCAGGAGGGCGTTGAAGACCAGGAATTTTTGCTCCTTGACTCCTCGATAGAGAGAACCCAGCAGCAGGAGAACGAAAGCCAGGCCCAAACTGTAGCAAAATTCTCCCGCCAGCGTGCTTGGTATATTGCCGCCCCACATGGAATTGCCCTGGTTGAAAAGAAAAGGGAGGGAAAAGACGGCCGCAAAGATCGGAACGGGGAAGGCATATCTTAAAAAACGGAAAGCGGCGTAAATTGTGACGGGCAGAAGGAACATCCCCAGCACGGTTATTAGCTTAAATGAAACTTCAAGCGAAACAAAAAAGCTCAAAAAGGCCATCAAGAGGAACGGCAGAGGAAAATAGTGATAGAAGAGGGGATAGCCGGCGTAATTGCCCTGGTCCCAGCCCATGATCTTGCCGTGGGGCAGCAAGTAATCCTTGAGGTGGAACGCCGCCGGGTAATGCGAGCCGGTGTCGCCGCCGTTGATCGTCGTCTTTAATAAAAGCAGCTGGGGCTCGAAGTAGCTCAAGAGAAAGAACGCGATCAGGCCGAGGACGACGAGATCGGCGAAACCCTCACCCGCTGACATTAAACTGACCCCCCTCTCCCAGAGGGAGAGGGGAAAAGATTTTTTCGACGGCGGGGAAGAGTTATTTCCCACGGTTGAAAAACTGGGCCCCGATAAAAATCGCAGTCAATAAACCAAGGATGATAATGACCGCCGAATAGCCCAGGCCGAAGAAGCCCTGGCCGGCAGTGATCTTGATTATGCCGGGAGTCAAGCTGGTATAGTGCAGTCCCTGGTCTTCAAATTCCGAAACGGCAAAGACCTGGTAGGTCGAGCCGGCGAGGGCGGAGAAATTCTTGACGACGATCTTCTGCTTTGTCTCGGAACGCGGCGCAAGTTTCATTTCGCTCTTTTCAACATCAAGCGTCAGCTCGCGCGGAGCCAAGAGGAAGGTCGCCAGCTTGATCGCTTTGGCCGAGCTGTTCTTGAGTGACAGTTCAAGCTCCCCTTCTTTGGCGAATGAGGCCGGCCTGATCTGACCAAAGACCGGCGATGATGTTTCCTGGCCGTTGACATATGTCTGGGCGATGAGCGCCGTGAAGGGGTACTGGTTGGCGTCGGTATAATGCATGGCAAGGGACAGCGGGTAGGCGCCCGGAGTTTTCAGCGACAGCGGCACGGCGATTTCGGCCTGATAAGTTGAATTGACCGGCAGCTCCGCCATCTTTTCAGCCCTGACATTTTTGCTGCCGGCCATAAGCTCGGCCGCAACATTGTAAGCCGGCTCGTCGCCTTTGTTGATGACCGAGACCTTGACTTTCAGAACATTATTTTCGTATTTGGCCGAGAGGCCGGTTTGCAGGCTGATGAAGGAAGCGTTAGCGGAAGCGAGCATGGCAAAAGACATACAAAAAGCCAAAATACACCTCACCCCTTTCTTCTCCGACTTCGTCGGAGAATTCATTCCCCTCTCCATCTTCGATGGAGAGGGGTGGCACGAACGAAGTGAGTGACGGGGTGAGGTTCTCATTTCTTGCCTTCGATGACGATCTTGCGAAAATCCGCGACGGAGAGATAGAGCTTCTCGAGCGACTTGAGGAGCGCCAGGCGGTTGACGCGCAGGCGCAGGTCCTCGTGCATGACGAGGATCTTGTCGAAAAACGTCTCGATCGGGTCGGTCAGTTTTGAGAGCTCAAGCGCCGCCTCGGCCCAGCGCTCGCTCTTGATCTTTTCGGTCACCGACCAGTTGATCTTGAGGTAGAGCTCGTAGAGCTCCTTTTCCCCTTTTTCGGCCAGGTCGTGTTCGAGCACCTGTTCGCGGGGCGGGGTGCCGGCCAGTCGTGATAATCTGTCGGCGGAGAGGACGACCCCCGGCAGCCACGGTTCGCCAAGGAGAGGGTTGAGCGCCCGCGCCTTTTCCACCGCGTCGAGGACGTCGTTAAAGCCGTAGAGCGCGGCGTCGGCGACATCGTAGCGGATCCCCATCTCGAGAATGAGCGGGCGCAGGCGGGCGACGAAAAAGTCGATGATCTCTTGCTTGATGCGGGGCAGGTCCTGATAACCGGTCTCCCCCTTGTTGAAAAGGTAGCCGAGAAAGATCGGCTCAAAGAGTTTGTAGTTGTGGCGGATCGCTTCATCAAGCTGAACATCGATCTTTTTCTCAAGAATAATTCGGATAATGCCGTGGGCGGCGCGCCGCAGGCCGTAAGGGTCAACTGATCCGGTCGGGATAAAGCCGGCCGAGAAGGCGCCGACGATCGAATCGAGCCGGTCGGCCAGGGCGACCAGCGTCCCTTCGGTTGACCGCGGCAGTGCATCCTCGGCGAACCGCGGCAGGTAGTGTTCAAAAATGCCGGCCGCGACGTTGGGGTCTTCGCCGGAGAGCAGCGCGTATTCCCGGCCCATCACCCCCTGCAGTTCGGGGAACTCAAAGACCATTTTGGTCGTGAGGTCCGCCTTGCAGAGCAGGGCGATCCGGCGGGCGTTTTTGACCGGGGCTTCTTCGAGCAGAAGTTTTTTCCCGAGCCACTCGACCAGCTGGCCCAGCCGCTCGCCCTTGTTGTAGACGGTGCCGAGTTTCTCAAAGAAAGCGACCTTTTCAAGATCGGCGACGCGCAGCATGAGCGGCACTTTCTTGTCTTCCTCGAAGAAGAAGCGCGCGTCGGCGAGGCGCGCCGAGAGGACCTTTTCGTTGCCGGCGGCGACTTTTGGATTCTTGCAGCCGTCGGTCACGACGGCGAACTTCGGCAGGAGGCGGCCCTGTTCGCCGGTCAGCGGAAAATATTTCTGGTTCTTCTTCATCGAAGTGATGAGGACGTCCTGGGGGAGATCGATGAATTCTTTCTTGAATTTGCCGATGTAGGCGACAGGATTTTCGACCAGATAAGTCACTTCGGCGAGGAGATCTTCGCTGACAATGGCTTTCCCGCCGGCTTTCCGCGCCGCCGCCTCGACCGCTTTTCTTATTAGCTCTTTCCGTTCGTTCTGGTCGACGATAACGCCGAGCTTGAGGAGCTGCTGTTTATATGAATGTAGGGACAACCCTTGTGGTTGTCCGCCGGTTCGGACGGGGACAAGCCCCGTCCCTACATAGCGGTGTTTAAAGGTCTTATGCCCGGACTTAATCCCTGCTAACTCAAATTTGATAACTTGCTTACCGTAAACCGCAAGCATCGAATGTATCGGCCGGACGAACTTAAAGTCGAGATTGCCCCAGCGCATTGAGAGCGGCTGATAGAGCGAAGTTATTATTTCCGGAAAAACCGCTTTGAGGAGCCGGGCCGTCGGTTTGCCCCGGCGAACGACCCTGGCGAAAACAAAATTCTTGCCGTTGACGGTCTTCACCGTCAGGTTTTCGACCGCCGTCCCCTGGGCCCTGGCGAAGCCCTGCGCCGCCGCCGTCGGTTTGCCGGACGGGTCGAAGGCGACCTGGGCGATCGGGCCCCTGACTTCTTCGGTGAGATCCGGTTGTTTGGCGGCGAGATCTTCGACATATAAAATAAGCCGGCGGGCGGTGCCGAGCGTTTCAATTTTGCCAAAGGCGAGCCGCTCGCGGGCGAGCTTCTCTGCCGCTTTCTTTTTCAGGTCTGCGAGGAGGCCGGGCATAAAGCGCGCCGGGATTTCCTCACAGCCGATCTCAAGCAGGACGTTCGACATATAATTTCGCGCAGCTCCTTGCCATTTTTCTGATCCTCAATATATAAGCCATTCTTTCGGAAACCGAGACAGCGCCCCGGGCGTCGAGGATGTTAAAAGCGTGCGAGCATTTTAAAATATAGTCATAGGCGGGGATCGTCTCGCCGTTTTGCAGGAGGCGCCGGGCCTCTTTTTCATAGATGCCGAAAAGGAGAGTGACCGCCTCGACGTCGGCCGTCTCAAAATTATATTTTGACTGTTCCCTCTCCTGCGGCAGGTAGATGTCGCCGTATTTTGCAGTATCATTCCAGCTTATCTCAAAGACATTGTCGACTTTCTGGATGAACATGGCGAGCCGCTCGAGGCCGTAGGTGATCTCGACCGAGACCGGTTTGCAATCGTAGCCGCCGCACTGCTGGAAGTAGGTGAACTGCGTCACCTCCAGCCCCTCCGCCCAGACCTCCCAGCCGGTTCCCCAGGCGCCGAGCGTCGGCGATTCCCAGTTGTCTTCGACAAAACGAACATCATGCTTGGCCGGTTCAATACCGATAGCGCGCAGGGAATTTAAATATCGATCCTGAATGTCGAGCGGCGAGGGCTTCATGATGACCTGGTACTGAAAATAGTGGAAGAGGCGGTTGGGGTTTTCGCCGTATCTGCCGTCGGTCGGCCGCCTGACCGGATCGATATAGGCGACATTGCAGGGCTTGTCCCTCATGACGCCGAAGAATGTGGCCGGCGACATCGTGGCGGCTCCCTTTTCCAGGTCATACGGCTGGCGGATAACACAACCCTGATCGGCCCAGTACTCGTTTAATTTTGCAATAATTTCTTGAAAATTCAGCGGCTTCACTCTATAATTATACCATGCTTCAAACAGCTATCAAGAAGGTTGTTGAGTGTCAAAATTTAACCCGCGAAGAGGCGGCGCTGGCGATGGATACTATCTTGCAGGGGAACGCCACCCCCTCCCAGATCGCCGCGCTTATTACGGCTCTGCGGATGAAGGGTGAGACGGCTGACGAGATCACGGGTCTGGCCGAAAAAATGCGCGAGCACGCGGTCAATATATATCCTCACGCCAAGGACCTTGTTGATACCTGCGGCACCGGGGGCGATTTGTCGGGCACTTTTAATATTTCTACGGTGGCGGCTTTAGTCGCGGCCGGCGCGGACATCCCGATCGCCAAGCACGGCAACCGCTCGGTCTCGTCGCGCTGCGGCTCGGCCGATGTGTTAGAAGCGTTAGGCGTCAAGATCGACAGCGAGCCGAAAAAAGTTGAAGCATGTATCGACGCTGTGGGCATCGGTTTTATCTTCGCGCCGAATTTCCACAAGGCGATGAGGTTTGCCGGGCCCTCAAGGAAAGAGATCGGCATCCGCACCGTCTTCAATATTCTCGGTCCTTTGACCAACCCGGCGCGGGCCTCGGCGCAGGTGCTCGGCGTTTTTAAGCCGGAGCTGACCGAGCTGATGGCCGAGGTCCTGAAAAATCTCGGGACAAAGCACGCCCTGGTCGTTCACGGCATGGACGGGCTTGACGAGATCTCGCTCTCGGAAAAAACGAAAGTTTCCCATCTCAAGAACGGCAGGATCGAGAATTATTTCATCAAGCCGGAGGACGTCGGCTTCAAACGCGAACCCAGAGAGGCAATCCTCGGCGGGTCGGCGCAGGAGAATGCGGAGATCGCCATAAGAATTTTAGAAAACCAGGAGATCGGGCCGAAGCGCGACGTTGTCGTCCTCAACGCGGCGGCGGCGATCGTGGTCGGCGGCAAGGCCAAAGACCTGAAAGAAGGGATAAAATTAGCGGCGCGGTCGATCGATTCCGGCGCGGCCAAAAATAAACTGGAGGGACTGATCCAATTTACATCAAAACAGACAGGTTAGTCAAAAGATACGGGAAGAAGATCGCCGTTAACCATGTTTCGATCGAGGTTAAACAGGGAGAAGTGGTCGGGCTGTTAGGACCGAACGGAGCGGGGAAAACGACGACGTTTTACATGGTGACCGGGCTGGTCAAGCCAAATGAGGGCGATGTTTATCTCGGCGATCACGAGATCACGCGCCTGCCGATGCACAAGCGGTCGCACCTGGGCATCGGTTACCTGCCGCAGGAAGCGTCGATCTTCAGGAAACTGACCGTGGAAGAGAACATCCTCATCCTCTGGGAGCTGATGCCGGAGATCCCGAAGAAAGAATATGAAAGTCGGTTGGTTGGTTTGTTGGCGGAGTTAGGTGTCACTCATTTAAGAAAGCAAAAAGCGTACTCGCTCTCCGGCGGCGAACAGCGCCGGGTTGAGATCGCGCGGGCCCTTTCGACCAGCCCAGCGTTCCTCCTGCTGGACGAGCCGTTCACCGGCATCGACCCGAAGACGGTCGGCGACCTGCAGGGGATCATCCGCCATCTGAAGGAAAAAGGGATCGGCGTTTTGATCACCGACCATAATGTCCGCGAAACGTTGGCCATCACCGATCGCGCTTACATCATTCATAAGGGCGAGATCCTGGTTGCCGGGAATTCAAAAGAGATCGCCGAGAGCGCAGAGGCCAAGAAATTTTATCTGGGCGATGAGTTTGAGCTTTGATCAAAACGATCGACCGCTATATTTTTAAAGAACTGTTAGAGCCATTTTTTTTCGGGCTGGGGGCTTTTACGGCCATTCTCTCCTCTTCCATGGGACTCCTCGAGTTGGCGCGGGCGGTCGTCCTCAAAGGGATGCCGGTCCTGACGGCTTTCCAGATTTTCCTCTACCGCCTGCCGGGGATCGTCGTCTATATTTTCCCGATGGCGACGCTTTTGGCCGCCCTGCTGGCCTTTTCCCGGCTCTCCCACGACAGCGAGGTCGTCGCGTTCAAGGCGCACGGCATTTCGCTCTACCGGCTGATCATCCCCGTTCTCGTCCTTGGATTTCTGGTTTCCGTCGTCAATCTGACCTTTTCCGAGATCGTCGTCCCCGCCTCGAATACCGCGGCCAAGAACCTCCTGATCGCGACCGCGACCACGCGGCAGCCGAAGCTCCAGAAGAATGTCTTTTTGCCGGAGCTCGCGCAGGGCCGGCTCAAGCGCATCTTTTACGCCGAATCGATGCAGGGGGAGACGATGTCGGGCGTGATCGTGCAGGAATTCGACCGGGGCCGCCTCGCGCAGATAGTTAACGCCGCCTCAGCCGCCTGGCAGAAAGACAAGAACCAGTGGCTCTTCCGGGACGGCACTATTTATCTCCTGGCCGAGTCGGGGGAGTACAAGCACACCATCAGGTTCAAGGAACAGTATGTCACGATCAAATACACGCCGGCCGATTTTTACGTCGGCGACCGCGAATCGAGCGAGATGAATATCGCCCAGTTGAAGGAATTCATCGCCCTCAAGCAGAAAATGGGCTCCGACATCACCGACCTCAATATCCAGCTCAACATGAAAATGGCGATCCCGTTCGCTTCGCTGGTCTTTGCCCTGCTCGGCGCGCCGCTCGGTCTCTCGCCCCGGCGCACATCCGGCTCGGTCGGCCTGGGCATCTCCATCCTCGTCATTTTCTTTTATTATCTATTAACTTCGGTTTCGATCGCGATCGGCGAGCTGAAATACATTGCTCCCGGCGGCGCCGCCTGGCTGCCGAATATCGCGACCGGGGGGATCGGCTGGTATATTCTTTCCCGGGCGGCCGACCAATGATCTTCGCGCTCCAGGTCAGCCTGATTCTGCTGGTCGTCAGCGGCGCCATCGCCTACATCGGCAATTACGTCGGCCGCTATATCGGGAAAAGGCGGCTCGTCATTTTTGGCCTGCGCCCGCGCCACACCGCGATCATGATCGCGATCCTCTCCGGCGCCCTGATCGCGGCTGTCACGCTGGCCTCCCTGCTTTTTATCTCGCAGGACGCCCGCACCGCCTTTCTGGGTCTTGAGAAACTGAAAAGCGAACTAAGCGAGCGGTCGGGGGAACTCTCTGCCGCCAACAAGGAACTCGAGGTAAAGCTGCTGGAGCAGAATGAACTCGAGGCAAAACTCGGCAAAGCCAGGGTTGAGATCGCGCAGATAAGCAAAGCCAGGCAAAAGCTGGGCCGCGAGGTGGCCGCCGCCCGCCAGGGCGAAGTGATCTTCAAAAAAGACGAGCTCATCACTCTGTCTCTCATCCAGGCCGGGCCGGAGAAGGAAAAGATCGAAGCGGGCCTCAAGGCGATCATTGACGCGGCCGATGCCCGCCTGCGCGCCTTTGGCATCCGGAGCGCCCTGCCGCTCATTGTCATCCCGGACGAGGAATTTGAGCGGACGGTTTATGAGCTGGCCGGCCGCAACCTTGTCTTTGTCGTCAAGCTCCTGGCGGAGCGCAACTCGCTCTGGGGCGAAGAGGTGCCGGCGCGCTTTGAGCTCGTTGAAAACAAACTTGTTTACGGCGAAGGGCAGGAGATCGTGAGAGGCGACATCCCGCAAAAACTGGCCGCGCCGCAGATCGAGCAGGAAATCATGCGCCAGCTTGGCCTGGCGCGGCAGGCGGCGCTTGAGGCGGGCGTCCTGCCCGACGCCTCCGGCTCGCTGGGCGGCGTGCCGTACGCGCAGATCGCCGAGCTGGCCAAAAAGATCAAGGACAAAAAAATCGCGCTCAAGATCTTCGCCAAAAAAGACATTTACACGATCGGCCCGCTTGACGTCGGTTTCAAAACGGTGAACATCAAATGATACTGGCGATCGACCCGGGCAAAGATAAATGCGGCGTGGCGGTCATGGAAAAGTGGGGTGAAGTGCTCGAAAAGAGCGTGATCGGGCGGGAACATCTTCCGGCTGAAATTCTGCGCATCTGCTTCGGCAATAAGGTCGAAAAGATCGCCGTCGGCGAGAGCGCGGCCGGGCGGGCGGTTGAGAGAGAACTGAAGAAATTCGGTCTCCTCGACGGCATCGTTTTTGTCCCGGAAAAAGATTCGAGCCGGCTGGCGCGCGAGCGCTACTGGCGGGAAAACCCGCCCAAAGGTTTCTGGCGGCTGGTCCCGACATCACTGCGTTTCCCGCCCGTGCCGATCGACGATTATGCGGCGGTCGTCATCGGGGAGCGGTATCTGGCGACTTTGCCTCGGCCCAGTTAGGCCCGGCGCCCAGGTCAACCCTGACCGGGACTTTCAGCGCCAGCGCGTTCTCCATTTCTTCTTTCACGATCTGCTTGACTTTTTCCAGTTCGTCCTTCGGGCCTTCAAAAACTAATTCATCGTGAACCTGGAGAATCATCCGACATTTGACATTTGACATTTGTAATTTGTCATTTATCCGCACCATGGCGACCTTGATCATATCGGCTGCCGTTCCCTGGACCGGCGTGTTGATCGCCATCCGCTCGGCCGCCTGGCGCAGTCCGCCGTGCGGGCTGTTGATGTCGGGCAGCGGTCTTTTGCGGCCCAGCCTGGTCGTGACATATTCATTGTCGCGGGCTTCCCTGATCGTCTTTTCGATAAAGTTTTTGACCCCCTGGTGTCTTTCGAAATATTTATTAATGTAGGCGGCCGCTTCGGTCTTTTTGATCTTCAACTGTTTGGCCAGGCCAAAGTCGGAGATGCCGTAGATGACGCCGAAGTTGACGGTCTTGGCCGCTGCCCGTGAGATGCCGAGCTCATCGGCGGTTGACTGATGGACGTCAAGCCCCTCGCGAAAGGCCTTGATCAAGACCGGGTCATCGCTTAAGTGGGCGAGGACGCGCAACTCGATCTGCGAGTAATCGGCGGCCAGTATCTGCCAGCCCTTTTTTTCGGGGACGAAGGCGCTCCTGATCCTTTTCCCCCACTCGCCGCGCGCCGGAATATTCTGCAGATTCGGGTTCGAGCTTGAGAGTCGGCCCGTGGCGGCGATCGTCTGGTTGAACGAGGTGTGGATGCGGCCGGTCTTTGGGTGGATTATCGCCGGCAGGGCGTCGATGTAAGTTGATTTGAGTTTCGTGAACTGCCGGTAGTCGATCAGTTTCTTGGCGATCTCAAAATCTTCAGCGGCCAGCTCCTCGAGCACTTCGACATCGGTCGAGGGGCCGGTTTTCGTTCTCTTCTTGACCGGCAGCATCAGTTTGGTGAAGAGGATATGAGCGAGCTGTTTGGGAGAATTGAGGTTGAAAACCTCGCCGGCGATGGCAAAGATATGGCGCTCGAGTTCCTTCATCTCCTTGTCGAGCTCTTTTGACATTTCGGCCAGGAGATCGCGGTCGACGCAAACCCCCTCGCACTCCAGGTTGATAAGGACGGGGAGAAGCGGCATCTCGATCTCGTGAAACAACCCGTCCATCTTTTGGGCCTTGAGCGCCAGAGCGAAGATTTCATAGAGGCCAAAAGTGGCGTCGGCGTCACTCCCCGCGTAATCGGTCGCCAGGTCAACCGGGACCTTTGAGAAATCGTCATACTCGGCGTCTGCGCCGATCAGCTCCATCAGCTTGATCATCTCGCGGCCGAGGAACTGTTTGGCCAGGTGCTTGAGCGAATATTTGCCGGAGATCGGATCGAGGAGGTAGGCGGCGACCATCGTGTCAAAATAGGGACCGGCGACTTCGATGCCGTTATTTTTTAGCATCTCGATATCGAACTTCAGATTATGCCCGATCTTGAGCTTGTCCGAAGCGAAGAGCGGCTTTAGCTTTTCTTTAACGGAATGTAGGGACAACCCTTGTGGTTGTCCGTCGGTTCGGACGGGGACGAGCCCCGTCCCTACATTGCTTTTATGCGCTAATGGCAAATAGTAAGCGGTTTTTACTTCGGTCGAAAAAGCGATCCCGACGATCCCGGCGGTGAAGACATCAAGCCCCGTCGTTTCCAGATCAAAAGCGAATTTATCGGACTTTTCGAGGGCTTCGATCAGTTCATCGAGGTCTTGCCCGGTCTTGACCGCCTTAAAGTTGAACTTAGCTATCTCTTCTCTTTTTTTTTCAACGACAGCTGTTGTACCATGCCTGCCGGCAGGCAGGTCGAACAGGCCGGACTCTTTGCCGCCGTATTTTTTGGCTAAACTCTCGAACTCCAGCTCTTTGAAGAGCGGAATGACTTTGCCCGCCCAGTCGGCATCTTTTCGGCCGGCTTTTTTGAAATCGATCTCCAGCGGCACGTTCGTGACAATGGCGCCGAGCTTCCGGCTCAACTCGGCCAGGTGGAGATTATTTTTGAGGTTTTCTTTGAGCGCCGGCTTCTTGATCTTATCGATGTTTTTATAGATATTCTCCAGCGTGCCGAACTCTTTGAGGAGTTCAATTGCTGTCTTCTCGCCCACTTTTGGAACGCCGGGGATATTATCGGAGGCGTCGCCCTTGAGCGCCTTATAGTCGATCAACTGGTTCGGTTTGAGGCCGCTGTAGCGTTCCTCGACCTCTTTTTCGCCGTAGAGGACGGTATCGGTGATGCCTTTTCTCATTGAGAGAACTTTAATCTTGTCATCGACTAACTGCAGAGGGTCAAGGTCGCCGGAGAGGATCTCGACGTCAAAGCCCTGCGCCTCCGCCTCTTTGGCCAGCGTGCCGATCACATCATCGGCCTCGAAGCCGGCGACTTCATAGATCGGGATGTCAAAGGCCTCGGCCACCTTTTTAACATAAGGGAGTTGTTCGTAAAGGGTAGGGGGCGCTTTTTCGCGCGTCGCCTTGTAGGCCTTATATTCTTTATGCCGGAATGTCGGCTCCGGACGGTCAAAAGATATGGCCACAAAGTCAGGTTTTTCATCCAGAACCTTGAGGAGCATGGTGGTGAAGCCGTAGATGGCGTTCGTCGTCAGCCCGCTGGCCGAGCGCATCGTGTCGGGCAGGGCGTAGAACGCGCGGTAAGCCAGCGAATTGCCGTCGATGAGGACGAGCTTTTTGTTAAATGAGTTCATTAGAAATTGAATATTATGAAACGGCTTTTAAAAAATCGGCACTATTTAATATTCTGGTTTTGCCGATCTGTTTGAGGCGGAGAAGATGATTATCCCCGGTGATTAGAAAATCAGCTTCTGCAGAAATGGCCGCAGTCAAAAACTTATCATCGGACGGATCAGCCTTAACGAGATTAAAAAAGCGAATTGGCTGAACAATGTTGCCTATTTCGGTTAAAATAAGTTTTATGGCGTCTTTTTGGGCGGGGGTAAAATCGAATTTTGGATACTCAAGCACCCTTTCAACTTCCGCAATGATCTCATTGGTCAGATAAAGCGAAAATCCCCCTTTCAAGCATCTCCTCAGAACTTCGCGTTCGTTGCCGTCGTAACCCAGGGCCGAAACATAAACATTCGTATCAAGGATTATTTTTTTCTGGCCCACTTAATTGCCCTGGCGATGTCGGATTTCTTAATCCCCGCTTGTTTAAACTTTTGCTGGGTTTCGGCGACTAATTTTTCGAAGCGCACGGCAGGGCTTGATTCACTCAATCTTTTCAGCAAAATATAATCCCTGCCGGTGATCAGGTAATACTTATCCAGCGGTCGAACCCCGGATATCTCCAGTTCCCCTTTTTTATTCGCTTCCAATAATTTTTCTTTTGGCATTTTGCACCCCTGGTCGAAAGTATATCATGTCGTTTAATTATTGACAATTTAATGGATGTTTATCGCGTCCGGCAGGGCGTAGAACGCCCGGTAAGCCAGCGAATTGCCGTCGATCATGACGATCTTGGGGTCGGGATGGTTTTGGCTGGTTTGTTTCAATTTTTAGAGATTATCAGATTCCAATTGCCGCATTTATAATCCTAATTCCCGCAGAACATCCTTCGTTTTGCAAACGTTAATAAGCTTTTTTACTTCAGGTTTAAAGAAGTCGCTGTCTCCAGTGATAAAATAATCCGGGTTGATCGTTAGGGCGGCAGCCAGGATTTTAGAATCCTTCTCTTTATCAATCAATTTTTTTGCGGCATGTATTTTGTCAGAGTAATATTTCTTTTGGATTATTCCCGCAAAGTCCATAACGGCATTTTCAAGTTCTTCCAGGGCGATTTTGCAGCTTTCGTTCCCAAAGGCCCCATATTTTCTCCTAATTACTTCCTTGGCTTCCTCGATCGCTAAATCAGAAGTAAACAGGTCGATATCCATCAGAGATAAAACTTTTGACTCATTACCGGAGAAGAAAACGCCGGATAAAATAATATTAGTGTCGATAAAAACTCTTTTTCTCAACCTCTGATCCTCTTCCATTCATTGAGCATGGATTTTTTAGATACGCCAACGCTTTTAATTGATCTCTTAAGAAATTCACGCGCTTCTTCGGCAAAAGCCTTTCGCAGGGCGCTGCTAATGACCTCGGATTCAGTGAGGAAAAGCCCTAAACGAACCCTTTCTTCGATCTCAATATAAAGATTCTTGGGAATTTTAGCTTCTAATAATTTAACGGCAGTCATTTTTCTCACCTCCAGGCAAAGTATATCATGTCATTTCCCCATTGACAATTTCACCGGGCGATTATCGTGTCGGGCAAGGCGTAGAACGCCCGGTAAGCGAGGGAATGGCCGAAGAAGCGGGATAAGAAAAGCGGCCTAAAGCCGAGGCCTAAGCCGCTTTTGAAGAAAACCCTTTACTGCCCGAAAATATCGTCCAGCGATATCTTCTTGTCGGCCAAAAATTGTTCCAAGTCAGCCGCCATGGCCACTAGGTCAGCCGTCGAAACGCTGGGAATCCGGATTGCCTGACCCGGCTGAATAAGATTTGGGTCGCGGATTCCACTGACCGCGGCGATCGCCAGAGCATTAATATGATTTCCCCTGTCGCCCTTGTCGCCATATGTGTCGATCGCTATGCCGGTCAAAGTTTCCCCGGCGCTTACAACATGGGAAGGCTGAAAGGTCATGTTCACGAGCCTCTTTGCAATTGCTTGATTCACTGCCGGTTGCATATTTTCCCATATTGTTGGCGATTTTGGAGGCCATTTTTTTTGACCCCCGACTGGTTCAACAGTACTCATTTTCCATCACCCCCTTTTTTTCGAGAATGTCATTATTCATAGTCCCCGAACCGTTCGCCGGCCAAAGCAGAGCCGTAAAGATAAGCCCAGGCGATTTCAGTTTGGCGGCTTAAGCCGATGTTTAAGCCGCTTTTGAAAAGAGCCATTTCGTCAATTTGCGCGCGGCTTAATTTACGTTATCCGTTGTTATATTATTATTTATAAAATTAAACATTTCATTGAAATCCCTAAAGCCGCTGGAAAGCCCGCCCAGGCTGAACATGATCGAAGGTTTTTCGGATTCTAAAGTGAATGGGTTCAAGGTAATTAAAAGGGCGCGGTCTTTGGTTTGACCGCCTAAGGGACTGGAAGCGGAAAAGGCCTGCCGCGGGTTTTTTGGGGAAATTTTCAGGATAAAACCGCCAATAATCTCAAAATTAAAATCGCGCGCAGCATCCGCGGGGATTTCCATCCTGGCAATTTCTTTTTCCCCGTAGACAAAGGCAAGCGAATTGTTGCTGCGTGATAGGCCGTACAAAGGCGATCCGTCTTTGATCAGCAGATGAGCTAATCGCTCGTAGGCCGAACGCACGAAGGCATTCGGCTCGTAAATCATCGGAGCGCTTTGCCCGGATATCAGATCGGTTAAAGTGAGCGTATTATTTTGCGGATTAATTTTAAAGGCGACCTGCTCCCCCTGATTGGTTTTGACGGTTAATGTGTTTGACGCCTTGTCAAAAGTTAAGGCGATGAATTCTGACGCGCCGTCATTTATATCCGCGGTCCGGGAGGCGTAGAAATCTGAAGATGGGGCGAGCGCCGGGAAAGAGAGATATTCACCGCCGCCTTCAAAGCGTCCGATGCCGAAGCCAAGATCCAAGGCCGCCGGCGGCAATTTGCTTAACAGATCAAAACGGGCCCGCACTTTTTGAAAGAGGGCGGGATCTCCCGACATTAGCTGCTCGAGTTTTTTAATCATGGAGAAAACTTCCTCCGCGGAAACCTGCCTGACTGCGTACAGGGCCCAGGCCGCATTTTCGCTCCTAGTTTTTTGGCTGTCTTCGCTAAGGGGGTTGGTTAAGGTCGCGTAAAGGTCATCGGCCGAAAGATCGTTGGGATTACGGTCGCTGTCAATCTGGATGTTTTTTATAAAGCCGGTAAAATTTGGACTAATGGCGCTTAAATTAATTGACATTTGTTGCCTCCCGTTAATTACGACTTCTCGCCTAATTGGTAGCGGACGAACCGGCGGATGACGATATTCTCGCCGATCTTGGCGACCAGCGCGCCCAGGAGATCTTTGATCGCAATCTTGGGGTCGCGGATAAAGGGCTGGTCGAGCAGGCAGACCTCGGAATAGAATTTATCGAGCCGGCCCTGGATGATCTTTTCGATCGCTTTCTCCGGTTTGCCCTCCTGCCGCGCCTGCGTGGCCAGGATGTCGCTTTCGTGGGAGATGATGCCGTCCGGCACTTCGTCGCGCGAGATATATTGGGGATTGGAGGCCGCGATCTGCAGGCAGATGTCTTTGACAAAGCCCTGAAAGTCGATGTTGCGGGCGACGAAGTCGGACTCGGAATTGACTTCGACCAGGACCCCGATCTTGCCGCCGGTGTGGATGTATGACTCAACGATCCCTTCGGCCGCGGTGCGGCCGGCCCGCCGCGAGGCGGAAGCGACGCCCTTTTTCCGCAAAATATCGACGGCCGCTTCAAGGTCGCCTTTGGCTTCTTTAAGCGCCGCCTTGCAATCCATCATGCCGCAGCCGGTCTTTTCTCTTAAGGACTTTATGTGTTCACTGGTTATTTCCATCTTATCTGCCTTTTTAACAATCTAACTAAAAACCTACCCTCTTCTCTTCCTCCGCCTCTTTCGGCACGATGACATGCGAGAGGACGGTCTCTTCAAGATGCTGTTCCATGGTCAGCGCTTCGGCTTCTTCGACCTCAAGCGGCGCCGCGATCGGCTCGCCGGCTTCCCCGCCTTCGGCGGCCGCTTCGACCGGCTTGGCCACTTCGCGTCCGGCGATCACGGCGTCGGCGACGATCTTGGTGAGCAGTTTGATCGAGCGGATGGCGTCGTCGTTGCCCGGGATCGGGTAATCGACCTCGTCGGGGTCGGTGTTGGTGTCAACGATGGCGACGATCGGGATGCTAAGGCGCCGAGCTTCTTTAAGCGCCGTCTGCTCCTTGATCGTGTCGATGATAAAGACGGCGGCGGGGAGCATCGTCATCTGGCGGATGCCGCCCAGTCCCCGCATCAGCTTGCGGTGCTCTCTCTCAAGCAGGATCACTTCTTTTTTCGGCAGGCGGGCATAGGTGCCGTCCTCTTTCATCTTTTCGATGTCGTTCAAGCGGGCGATATTCTTTTTCAACGTCTTGAAGTTCGTCAGCGTACCGCCCATCCAGCGCTGGTTGACGAAGAACATGCCGCAGCGTTTGGCCTCTTCTTCGGTCGCCTCCTGGGCCTGCTTCTTGGTGCCGACGAACAGGATGGAGCCGTTGGCCGCGAGCCCTTTGACGAACTCATAGGCCTTTTCGATCAGCGGGATCGACTTGTGCAGGTCGATGACATGGATGCCGTTGCGGGCGGAATAAATGTAGCGCTGCATCTTGGGATTCCAGCGCTTGCTCTGGTGGCCGAAATGGACGCCGGCCTCGAGCAGTTCTTTCATGGTAACTACGGGCATGGTGCCTCCTGGTGTTTATATATTCAGATCATAACGAGAGCAATCAAGTATTGATTTTATCACAGGATCGGGGGTTTTGCAATTAAGGATACAATTATGGATATCAGGGGATCAGAAGATCAGGAAGTGGGTATCAGGAGATCAGGATATCAGGTTCAAAAAACCGGCAACCTTCTGATACCCTGATATTCTGATATTCTTCCTCCTGATGACCTGATCTTCTAAGGATATCAGGGGATCAGAAGATCAGGAAGTGGGTATCAGGAGATCAGGATATCAGGTTCAAAAAACCGGTAACCTCCTGATGCCCTGATATTCTGATATTCTTCCTCCTGATGACCTGATCCTCCGATATTCTCCCCCCTGATGCCCTGATATTCTGATGTCCATAATGTTATAATTCACAAGCCATGTCGATAACCGAAAATATCAAGAAGGTCAGGGAAAAGATCGCCAAAGCCGCCCAAACCGTCGGCCGCCAACCTGATGAAATAAAACTTATCGCCGTCGTCAAAAATGTGCCGCTGGAGGATATCTTTGAGGCGATCGAGGCGGGCATAGCCGACATCGGCGAGAACCGCGTTCAGGAGGCGGAAAAGCGGGCGGCGCTGATCAGGGGAAAATATCCCGCCGTCACTCTCCACATGATCGGCCATCTCCAGCGCAATAAAGTTCGACAGGCGCTTGACATGTTTGATATAATTCAGTCGGTTGACAGCGAGCGGCTGGCGGGGGAGATCGAGGCAGAGGCGAAGGAACAGGCGAAGGTCTTGATCGAAGTCAACACTTCGGGCGAAGAGTCGAAGTTCGGAGTTAGGAGTTCGGAGGCGATCGAGCTTGTTCGTTTCGCTTCAACGCTGGGAAAAATAAAAGTCCAGGGGCTGATGACGCTCGGGCCGCTTGAGGCTGATCCGCGGTCCAGCTTTGCGGCATTGCGCGAGTTAAGCGTAGAGATAAAAAAAATGAACCTCCCGAAGGTCGAGTTGAAGTATCTTTCCATGGGGATGAGCGGCGATTTTGAGACCGCGATAGCGGAAGGGGCCAATCTGGTCCGGCTCGGTCGGGCAATATTTACTCGGGAGGGATAAAAAATGGTTGAGAACATCTTGCGGCGGGCGAAGCGTTTCATCGGTCTCGAAGAAGAGATAGGCGAAGAGGAGAGCGGCGGCCAGCAGATGGATATCGGGACGATCCTCAAAGGAAAACGGGAGCGGGAGCCGAGGGTGGATGGATTCTCCGACATCATGGTCTATGAACCGAAGATCTACGAAGATTCTCTCAATATCTCGACCAACCTGCGCGGGGGCTCGCCGGTCATCGTCAACCTCAAGCACCTTGACCCGGCCGAGGGGACGCGCCTCATTGATTTTGTCTGCGGCACGGCCTACGCCATCGACGGGCACATGATGAAGATCGGCGAGACGATCTTCCTCTTCGCGCCGAGCTCTATCGCCATCGTCTCGGCCGAGGAGCGCGCCACGCTCTCCGAAGAAATGACGCAGACGGTCAGGCAAAAACGCGAGACGTTTTTCAGCCGTTAATGCTTGCATAATTGCCCGTCTGATATATAATGAATACACTGTGGCGGTAAAAAAACATTCATGGCCCGTTTTTGTTCTGATCGTTTTTTTAACCCTGTCGGCCGGCGCCGTGTCCGCGGAAAAAGTGACCGGCGGCGGCGTCACGGTTGATTATGTTATTCCCTGCAGCGGCCTGCCCGCGCCCCTCTCCGGCCCGGGGATAACGCTCGAAGCGATCGGCGGCCAGCCGGTGATCGGCATTTTTTCCGACGGCCTGACCCCTGAAGCCGCTTTTCTCCCCTCGCTTGAGGTCTCCGGCGTCTACACTTATAACGACCCGGCCGAGCCGATGCGCTACGGCCTGACCTATTATCAATCATTTTACCTGCGCAGCAGCGCCTATGCCGACCTGGCCGCGATCATGGCTGACGTCAACGCGGCGCTGGAAGCGGCGGGGATCACGGCTTACGAATGCATCGAGGTTGACCATTACGACCCGGCCAACCAGGGCTGGGAGGAGACCGCGCGGTGGCGAAATTACGACCAGCAGCTCGACTTTTATCACGCCCGGCCAATCTACAGCCCGGCGACCGGCGCCGTGACTTATGAATATACGCCGGCTTCACCGGCAGCCAATTTCGCTCAAGGCGACTATGTCTACTTTGGCTTCGGCAAGATCTCGGTGCCGGCGGCGGCCTATGAAGGCAGCCACTGGAAGTACCGGGACGCGCTCGACGCCAGGAGCGCGCTGAAATTTAACTGGGCGCCAAAATAAATAAATGAAGACATCAAGATATATAATTATTATTTGCCTGATCGCGGCGGCAATATGTTTGACGCAGACGGAAAGCCCGGCGACCAGGGTGCTCGGGGGCGGGCTCGGCATTTTCGGCGGGCTGGCGGACGAAGGGATCACGGTTCTGCCTTCACTCGAAGTTGCCGGCGTTTATACTTTCAATGACCGGAGCGACCCCCTGCGTTATGGAATGACTTATTATCAGTCGTATTATCTCAAGAGCGCGGCTTACGCGACGCTCGAGGCGATCATGAGCGATATCAACACGGCGCTTCAGGCCGCTTCCATGCCGTACGAATGCATTGAAGTTGATCATTATGACCTTATTAACCAGGGGTGGAACGTCACCGCGCAGTGGCGCAATCTCAGTAGCGACCAGCGAGCGGTCTATCATGCCCGGCCGATCTACAGCCCGGCGACGGGCATCGTCACTTATGAATATATGACCGCTTCGCCGACGGCCGAATTCTCGGCGGGTGATTATGTCTATTTTGGCTTCGGCCGGATCGCCGGCTCGGCAACTTATGAATCGGATGGCTACTGGCAATACCGCGAAGTGATCGCGCCGGTTTCAACGATCTTTACCTGGCAGCCAAAACAATGAATAATAAAATTATTTTGATCTTAATAGCTTTTGGTTGGCTTGGCTTGCTTGTTGTGGCCTCTTATGCCCCGCCAATGCCGCCGCCTCCCCCGCCCGGGGTCACAACATTACCGCCGCCGACGTCGCCACCGCCGACGTCACCACCTCCGACGTCGCCACCGCCAACTTCGCCGCCGCCGACGTCACCGCCCGGCGTGACCACGACAACCATCCCGGCAAGCTTTATTATTTCGCCGCCCAATTATGATATTGACGGCGTCATCGGTCAGACAGCGACGCGCGCCGTGACGATCGAGGTCCTGGAGAGGAAAACCTGGCAGACCTATACCTGGGAAGCGGAGAATTATCCGGCCGGCATGGAGCCGGCCGCGGGACAGGCGCCATGAGAGCGGCCTTAATTATGCTGACCATGCTTTTTCTGCAAAACGCGGTTTTTGCTCCGCCGCCCCCGCCAGCCCCGCCGCCGCCGGCAACGACAACCACCTCGACTACGCTCGGTGGAACCACCACCACCTCGACTACGCTCGGTGGAACGACCACCACCACCTCGACTTCGCTCGGTGGAACAACGACCACAACACTGCCTTATATTTTGTTGAACTTTCCCCTGACCGCCGACCTGGCCAAGAGCCCGGTCTATTCTGTTGGTTTCCGGGTTTATGAAAATGGGCAAGAGATCGGTCCGGCTTCGGCCGAGGCGAGGAACCTGGCGCTCTATTTCCGCTTCCCCCTGCCCAGAATCACCGATGTCAGGTTCGGGGAGCGGCTTTACCAGAAGGGGCTGGTGGCCAGGGGAGAGAAATTTATCGTCTCGGACACGCCGAAGATCACGGCCAAAGTGGAGAGCGATTATGCCGTCTCCGCCGCCGGGGTCTCTATTACCGCGCAGGGTGTTGAGAGCGGCTCGCCCAAGAACACGATGAATATCTCCGAAGCGAACCAGACCGCGGTCTATACGGCGGCCGGCGAGGTGCGCGGCTTTAGCTTTGCTTATGACGTGCCGGCCGAAAAAAAACTGGTCGACGGCGATAATCTATTGTCTATCTCTGCCGTGGATAGTTTAGGCGCGGAAACGACCGAGGCCTTCACTGTCACCGTCATGGGCGGGCCTCTCCAAGTAATCGGGCCGGTCCTGGTCTTTCCGGCGCCGTTTTCCATCACCAAGCACGGCCGCGCCGAGATCCAGTATGTCCTCTCGCGCGACGCCGACCTCGATCTCTATATCATCGCCGGCACCGCCCAGACGATCAAGCGCTTTTCTCTGCCGACCGGCCAGAACGGCGGGGCGGCCGGCTACAACAAAGTTGTCTGGGACGGCATGACCGACTTCGGCATCAGGGCGGGGAACGCCGTCTATGTCGGCTCGATCGTTTCCAAAGCCGATGGAAAATTGTTGGCGCAGTTTAAATTTTCGGTGGTGGATTAGGAGGAATAAAAATGAAAAATCCAAAATCAAAAACCTCACCCGCTGTCGTTAATCGACCCCCCTCTCCATCTACGATGGAGAGGGGGATGAATTCTCCGTCGAAGACGGAGAAGAAAGGGGTGAGGTGGATTTGGGTATTAGCGATTGTCATTTGTAATTTGTCATTTGTCATTTCGCCGCAGGCGGCCCAGGCCACGACGTATTATGTGGACTCCAGCCGCCCAGATAACACCGGCAACGGGCTCACGCCCGGTACCGCCAAGAAGACCATCACTGCGGCGATTCCGCTGGCGACGACCAGCGGCGACATCATCTCGGTGGCGGCGGGGACTTATGACAAGACGGCGCTGGGCGAAACCTTCCCCATCCCTGTCCCGGCCGGGGTAACGCTGACCGGCGAGGCGGCCGACCGGACGACGGTGATCATTTACGATAACGACGCGGCGGACAAGGCAAGCGCGTATGACTGCTCCGTTTCCCTCGGGGTCGGCGCGGTGTTAAGCCATCTTTTTGTCAGTTCCGAAGGGGATTCGGTCGTCAATCGGGGCGCGGTTAAGCTGACTGACAACGCGATCTTGCGCGACTGCCAGGTCGTTATGAACAACGCGCCGGCGGCGGGGCCGGGGACCTGGACGGTAATTGTCGGCGGGGCCGACAATTCCACAGTGGAAAGCTGTACCATTTTCGGCGCCGGCACGGGGACCGCATATGTGGCGGGGATACTGGTCGGCTTAGGGGGAGTAGATAACTGCCGCATCTACGGCAATGAGATCAGGGACAGCGCCTACGGGCTCCTTATCAGTTCCTCTTCCGGGACGACGCTGATCGACAAGAATACGATCGTGAGGATTACCATGGGCGTATTTACCCACAGCGCGGCCGGCGGCACCTATAATATCAAGAACAATATCCTCTGCCAGACGGCGGTGGGCGGCGGCCTTTTAGCTTCGAGCTCGAACGGGATCTATCGAAGCGCGGGGACCGTGACGTCTAATTATAACAATATCTACGGTTTTTTGTACAAATATAATGGGGTTAGCGCGGGGGCCAACGACAAAGAGGAGCCGCCGCTCTTTGTGAACTCAAACACCAACGATTACCGGCTCTGGAGCGTCTCCGCCTGCCGGGGCGCCGGCGAGGGCGGGATCAACATGGGGGCGAATGACGCCGCCTCGCCTGCCATCACAGTAACCGATCTCTATATTGACGCCAGTCGATCTGATAACAGCGGCGACGGCCTTTCCTGGGGAGCGGCCAAAAAGACGCTGACTGCCGCGGTCGCGCTGGCCCAACCCACCACCACCGTTCATCTGAAAGCGGGGACCTATTCTGCCGGTGAAACTTTCCCTCTCTCTATCCCGGCGCGGGTGTTAGTGACGGGCGAGAGCCGTACAACGACGACGATCGAAGCCCCCTCGGCGGTCGCGGCGATGCTGACCCTGGAGGGCTACGCCACGCTGGAGAGCGTGACGGTCCGGGGAGTGAGCGCCTCCGGCGGCGGGTCGGTTTTTATTTACCTGTTAGGTAAAGGGGCGACCGTGAACAATTGTATTGTTGATACAGGGACCCTGCCCAGCGCGGACAGCAGTAAGGTGTTCGGTATTTACCTCCTCGGGATAAACTGCCGCGTCACGAATTCCGTGCTTTACGCCGCGGGGGGAGCTGTTTTTAGCGGCGGGACAGGGAGATGGAATACCGGAGTTTTGGCGGGCTCCGGCACCGCGGGGTACTCAGCGGATACCACCGGCTCGACAATTGAAACGAACGAGATCAGGGATCTCGGGATAGGGATCTGGACATCGAACAATGTCGCGGCAAGCACCACGATCAACCGGAACACGATCACGGGAGTTTATGGAGGGATCATTCTCGCAGGAGACAACTACGCGACCTATACGGTAAAAAACAATATCCTGGCCAACTCGAGCACGGCTGGATTTGAGATCAGCGATTCGGCCGAGTTAACGGCCAATTATTCCTATAACCTGACTTATGAGGCGGCGGTTTCGATCGACGACGACGCGACCATTACTTTCAATAACCTCGGCAACAACATCAATAACCAGGATCCGAAATTCTACTGGACGGGCCGGGATGATTACCGCCTCTTTTCCGACTCGCCGGCGGTAAATGCGGCGGATGACGGGACGAATATGGGGGCCAATCAACAAACACCGGTCTCGGCGGCGGGCTATCCCAAGGATTATTATGTGAGCACCGGCGGCGATAATGACAACGACGGCACAACCGCAAGCACCGCTTTCCGCAGCATTACTTACGGCGTGACTGCTCCCCGGGCAATGACGGTCAATGTTCTGGCCGGAACCTATAACGCGGCGGGCGGAGAGAGCTTTCCTATCACCATCCCGGCCAGCGTCAGGTTAAAGGGCGTGTCCAGGGGAGATGTCGTTATCTCCGGCGAAGCAGGCACTTATGGCGACGGTACAAAAGCGGTAGTCAGCGTGCGTCAAAACGCGACACTGGAGACGGTCACTATTTCAGGGGTCGGCGATCCGGGGGGCGGGTTTAGCTGGGCGGTCGCTTTAGACAATGGCAGCACCGGCGCGCAGGTGATCAGTTGCGAAGTCAGTGCTAACGCCAATTACGGCCTAGGCTGTCTGATCATCAATGACGGCAGCCAGACGGTTCAACATTCGATCTTCACTTCGCACGACGGTTCGAGCGCCTCAAAATACGGTATTTACTTTGTCGGGGTGGGTGGACAAAGCATCAACGGTTCGATCGCCCAATACAATGAAATTCGCGACCAGAGCGTTGCCGGTATCTATGTCGACGGCGGGCTGGGGAGCGACACGATCACGATCAACAAGAATACGATCGTAAAAAACGCCAAGGGGATCGCTGTCGTGGATGCCGCGCTTGGTTTCGACGAAACTTTTACCGGCACGGCCAATATCACCAATACGATCGTCGCCAGCAGTTCGGCCACCGGGATCGCGAAAGAATCCGCCGGCGGCGCCGTCACTTCCACTTATAACAATGTCTTTGCCAACGCCACGAATTATTCCGGCCTCTCTTCCGGCGAGGGCGACATCAGCGCCGATCCGCTGTTCACCGACTACACGGGCAACGACTTCCGCCTGCGGGCGACATCACCTTGTATCGATAAGGGAACCCCCTCAGGCACCGACATCGGCGCCTATGATTACACGGCGGGCGCGCCGTCCGCTCCCACCGGCCTGGTCGGCACGGCCGAATCGACATCGTCGATCCGCTGGAGCTGGACGCATGATGGAGAGGAGTTAGGCGGTTTTTACCTGTTAGATGATGCCGATAACACGGTCAAGGGGGCGGCGGGCGCGGCCACCTCGGCCAACACGCTGGAAGCGGGCCTCTCGGCCAACACCGCTTACATCAGAAAAGTCCGCGCTTACAATGCCAATGGCAGCAGTGAGAGCTCGACCGCGACAAGATATACGCTGGCTAATGTCCCGAGCGCGCTGACGGCCGACGCGACCGCCTCGACGGAAGTCACCATCAGCTGGAGCGGCGACGGCACGAAATATACTGTCCAGCGGGCGTTCGAAGAGACCCCGACCGATTTCGCGGTGATCAGCTCGGAGGTCTATCCGACGGGCGGCCGGGTGAGCGGCCCGGCGACCTATACCGACCGCGACCTCATGCCGACTCATAGCTACCGCTATCGGGTTTTTGCCTATAACGGCGATAACATTACGACAGAGGCGAGTTCCACGCCGACCGTGACGACGCCGGCCTACACGGCCAAACCGATCATAGAGTGGGCGGAGATAAATCGTCAGCGGCTGACCGACCGGGATAATTACATTGACGCCGAGCCGCGGGAGAAAGTCAGGATCTCTGTCAGGAGCGAGGTGGGGATAGATCCGGAGAGTCCGCGCGTCACGTTCACGCGCGCGTCAGACGGCAAGACCTATGGGCCTTACAGCGTGTCGATCGTTAAATCCACCGGCGACGAATACGAATACCTGGTCAGCTGGACGCCGGGCCAGCTCGACAAGCTTGAGGCCGGTGAATACACGGTAAGCTTCTCGGTCAAAAATTCGCTGGGCAACTTGAGCGACACTTATGAGCGGAAAGTGACGGTCTATAGCGAGGCGTCCGCGCCGGGGCTGGTCGAGGGGACGGCGCCGGTTGTTGACAAGCCGACTTTCAGCCCGGTCTCGGGAGAAAAATCGACGATCGCCATCACCTTGACCCGGTCGGCCCGGGTGCGGGTTTCTATTTTCGGCTCGACGGGCAGTGAGGTTTACCGCTATGCGGGCGAGATGTTAGCGGGCTATAATACGGTGGCGTGGAACGGGAAAGACCCAGCCGGCAACCTGGTTGGCAACGGCATCTACCCGTACAAGATCATCGCCGAGGGCAAAGAGGTCGGCAAAGGATATTTGGTGGTGTATTAATGAGGAGAAAACTAATGAAAAATTTAATAAGTAACGGGAATAGGGTAACGGGTAACGGGGATTTTCTTTTTCGCGTCACTCGTTACGCGTTACTCTATTCTTGCCTGGCTTTCGCGACGGCAAGCTGGGCCGCCACTCCCACCGTAACCTCCATCAACCCGGTCACCGTCGAAGCCGGCCAGATCACGGTCATCACGGTCGAAGGGACGAATTTTGTGACGGGGGCAACCGCCACTTTCGAGTTCGGGGGGGTTACTGACGCGAGAACAAATTCCACGACCAGCTCGGCCGAGGTCAAAAGCGCGACCCAGCTTGAGCTCTTCGTCAACATCGATCCGAGCGCCCTGACCGGCCAGAACCGCCACCTGACCGTGACTAACCCCGGGGACGAGTCGGGGGCGCTCCTCAGCGCCCTGCAGGTCGACGCCAACTCCGGCTCGACCAAGATTCCCACGGAGGAAGCCAAATTCGCGACACCGACCGGCTTTGTCACTTATGAGAGCGACTTGATAATCTCCGCCTCGAAGCTTTATCTCTCGGCCCGCATTTCTTCCGAAGCCGGCGTCTCGCCCGGCAAGATCAATGCCAGGCTACTGATCGACCACAAGGTCTTTACCGGCGTCCAGGGGAGCTACTTCAGCCAGGAGGCGGGGGTGACGACCGAGGGGACGTATTATTGTACGGCGGAATACGCCGCCGGCTTCTCCGGCGACCACATCATCACGGTTTACGCCGAAAACGACAGCGGCTCGCCCGCCCAGCGCGACTTCTCGGTCACGGTCACCGCGGCGCCGTCACCGACGGCTCTCTCTGTCGCGCCGGTCTATTCGAACCTCGTCCACGACCCGTCGTCCTCCGACCCGATGATCGTCCAGTTCCCGGTCCCCACGACGATCACCAAGCCGCTGACGATGGTCGTCTCCGGCTCTTCGCCCGTCATCGTTCGGCGGCTTGATATGAGCCGGGTGCGCGCTTCGCAGGGGGCCGGCGACACCGGCCCCGGCTACCACGAGGAGCCGCTCGACGGCAAAGCCGACGACGGCACCGAGCTGCGCTCGGGCGTCTATCTCGTCACGATCCACGACGGCGACCAGATCATCGCGCAGGGCAAGATCTATATTCACAATACGGAGAAATGAAAATACAAAATCCTCACCCGCTAACGATTAACCGCCCCCCCTCTCCATTTCATGGAGAGGGGAAAGGCAATTTTTTGTTTTCCCTTCTCCATCGCAGATGGAGAAGGGGGCAGGTTGAAGGTCAGCAGATGAGGTGTGTCCTGGGATTGCTTTGCGTCTTAAGCTTCGCGCTTCCCGTCTCCGCGCAATTCCTCGCCTGGGACCCCAGCCGCCACACGCCCAATGCCCGAGTTTTAGGGTTGGGTCGGGCGTACGTCGGACTGGCTGACGACACGGCCGCCATCTACATGAACCCGGCGGGCCTCGGCGAACGCAAGCAGTGGGAGTTCACTACGATGTCGGGCAAGTTCGCCAATGAGTTCTTCTATTATTCCGCCACCGGCTATATGCCGCTGCCGCTTGGCGTTTTCGGGGTCGGTTTTGCCGGCTCGGCGGTGGGCGGGGCGCCGGTCACCCGCATCGCCGAGGGCTCGGACCCCAACGACCCGATCTACGAGGTCGATCCGACCCAGCAGGCGGTCTCTAATTATAATAATGTATATCTCCTCTCCTACGGCCTCAAGACCGCCGACCTAATGTCGCGGCTGAAATTCAACAACCAGTATCTTGATAAATTTAATCTCGGCGCCAGCATCAAGCTCTTTAGCGCCGGGCTTTCCGGCGACGGGATCACCGACGGCAATGCCTCCGGCACCGAGCTTGACCTGGGCCTGCAGTACCAGCCCCCCTGGCCCTGGCTGAAATTAGGTATGACCGTGCAGAACGCCCTGCCGTTCTCGGCCGGCGGGAAATTGCGCTATGCCAATGGCCACGAAGAGACATACCCGGCTGTCCTCGAAACCGGACTCGCGCTGAAGCTCCTCGGCCAAAAAGGAGCATTCCGGACATTCCCTCAGGAGCTCTCCTTTGTCTATGACATCGATTATTATCCGAGCTTGAAGCTCTATCCGCTTGTCCATCATTATGGGCTGGAGTGGAAGCCGGTCAATATGCTGGCCATCAGGGCCGGCATCGACCAGGACCCGCAGGGCGACGGCGCGGGCGGCATGACGACCGTCTCCAATCTCACGGCCGGCGCCGGCCTCTATTACGGCGGCTTCCGGTTTGATTACGCTTACAACGAATTCAAGGCCCTGCCGGGGGTGGCCAACAGCTACTTCTCGCTCTCCTATTCACCGCCGGAGCCCATGAAAGCGGGAATCAAGGATTACTTCAAGATCTCGGAGCCGCCGGACAAGCTGATAATCTTCGCCGGTGAGATCAATCTGCGCGGCGCGATCGTTGACGACCAGGTGAAAAGGATCTTCATCAACAACAGCGAACTCCGCCTTGACGGCGGCGCCACGTTCGAGGCCGAGATCACGGCCGACCTCGGCAAGAACAAGGTCGTCATCGAGGGCTTTGACGAGCGGGGGAAACTCCGCGCGCCGTTGGACAAAAAAGTTTTTCGCATCCTGCGCCTGCGCGCCTTCAGCGACGTGGCGCCCGACTACTGGGACGCGAACCAGATCTCCCTGCTGGCCATGCTTGGCATCATCGGCGGCTATCCGGATGGCTCGTTCAGGCCGGAGGGGAATATCACGAGGGCGGAGATGTGTTCTTTGCTGATGAAAACGAAAGAACCGAAGAACGAAAGAACTGAAGAACCGAAGAACGAAAGGACTGAAGAACTGAAATTCAATGATGTGCCGGAGACGCACTGGGCCGCGGCATTTATCGCGCAGGCGGCGGCGGCGGGAATCGTCAAGGGCTATGAGGACGGGTCGTTCAAGCCGGGCGGCAATATCACCCGCGCCGAGGGGATCGCGATGGTGGCCCGCTCCGCCGGAATATCCGAAGAGACCTGGGAGCGCGAATTCCCCGACCTGCCGTCGCTCCACTGGTCGGCCAAGGTCGTGGCCGGCGCTTACAGGGCCGGCCTACTCGAGTTCCTCAAAGGCAAGCGTTTTGAGCCGGAGAAAGAGCTGACCCGCGCCGAGACGGCTGATATGCTCTACCGGACAAGTTTCGTGCAGGGCGTTTTAAATAAAGATTTATTAAATTGGGAAAATTATTAAAAGGGAGGCAAAGACGATGAAAAAATTAATAATAGGGTTGGTCATGTTGTTGACGGTGGTGACGCTGGCCTGCCTGCCTGCCGGACAGGCAGGGGCCGCGGTGCCGGAGAATATAAGTTTCCAGGGGAGGGCGTCGGGGGTAACGCCCGGCGAGGTGCAGATGATATTCAAGCTCTACGACGCCGCGACCGGCGACGCGCCTCTCTGGACGGAGAACCAGACCGCCGCGGTCGATGCCAGCGGCATCTTTAATGTCCTGCTCGGTTCGGTCAATCCATTCTCCAGCTCTAACTTAAGCTTCGATTCCCAATATTATCTCGAAACGACTGTT
>METM01000031.1:51427-52517 GCA_001772335.1 candidate division WOR-1 bacterium RIFCSPHIGHO2_01_FULL_53_15 | reverse complement strand
ATTCGACGAAGTATTGGCGCAGCCGGAAAGCGTGATCATTCGCGATTCTGCCATCCAGCGGTTTGAGTTCACTTTTGAGCTGGTTTGGAAAACCCTGAAGGCCTATCTTGAAGATAAAGGGGAGAAGGATCTCTTCTTCCCAAAAGACACGATCAGGAGCGCTTTTCGCGCCAAGCTTGTTGAGGACGATCCGCTCTGGCTGGAGATGGTCGACACAAGGAACGAAACCTCGCATATCTACAGCGAAGCATTGGCGCAAAAGTCATATAAAAAGTTCTCTGCTTATCTGCCTTTAATCAGAAAACTGATCGATAAGTTAAGCTGACTCATCCATAAAACAACATGCCTCCTGAAAATATCATAAATGCCAAATATTATGACGTGATCGTCATCGGCGCGGGACACGCCGGCCTAGAGGCCGCGCTGGCCAGCGCCCGGCTCGGTTGCCAAACCCTCCTCCTGACTATGAATGTCGACACCGTCGCGCTCATGTCGTGCAACCCGGCGGTCGGCGGCCCGGCTAAGTCGCAACTTGTCCGCGAGGTCGACGCTCTCGGCGGCCAGATGGGTATCACGACCGACCTGACTTTCCTCCAGATGAAGATGCTCAACACCAACAAAGGCCCGGCCGTGCAGGCCCTGCGCGCGCAATCCGACCGCGCGCAGTATCATTTGACAATGAAGAAGCTCCTTGAAGAACAAGAAAATCTTGACATTAAACAAGGCGAAGTCATCGAACTTCTCTCTGACGCACAACGCAAAACGCTCAACGATTCGCCCGACGCAACCGCAACCGCCAAGCGCATAACCGGCGTCCGCATCAGCCTCGGCAACGTTTATCATGGCCGGACAGTCGTCGTCACGACAGGCACATTCCTCAACGGCCTCATCCACATTGGAATGCAACATCAGGAAGCCGGCCGCATGGGCGAGGCGCCGTCAAAACCCCTCTCCGCCTCGCTCGCAAATCATGGCCTTCAGCTCGGCCGGTTAAAGACCGGGACCCCGGCGCGGCTGGAAAAGCGCTCGATCGATTTTTCAAAAATGACAGTCCAGCCCGGCGACGAGCCGCCGCGCATGTTCTCTTTTA
>METM01000031.1:0-51363 GCA_001772335.1 candidate division WOR-1 bacterium RIFCSPHIGHO2_01_FULL_53_15 | reverse complement strand
CCCCCAAGTCTCCTGCCACCTCACTTGGACCAACGAAAAGACGCACGAGATCATCCGTACTAACCTTGACCGCTCACCCCTCTTCCAGGGCAAGATCAAGGGGGTCGGGCCCCGCTACTGCCCGTCGATCGAAGACAAGGTCGTCCGCTTCCCGGAAAAAGATCGCCAGCAGTGCTTTATCGAGCCGACCGGCCGCGACACGCAGGAGATGTACGCCCAGGGGATGTCGACCTCGCTCCCCGAGGATGTCCAGATCGCGATGCTGCGCACGATGCCGGGGCTGGAAAAAGTCGAGCTGATCCGGCCCGGCTACGCGGTCGAATACGATTACGTCCTGCCTTCGCAATTAAAATACACGCTGGAGACAAAGGGGATTCCCGGCTTGTTCTGCGCCGGACAAATAAACGGGACATCCGGCTATGAAGAGGCGGCCGCTCAGGGGCTGGTCGCTGGGGTCAACGCTGCCTTGAAGGTCAAAGGGAAGGAGCCGCTGATCTTACGGCGCGATGACAGCTACATCGGCACGCTGATCGACGACCTCATCACCAAAGAGATCCTCGAGCCGTACCGGATGCTGACTTCGCGCTCCGAGTACCGCCTCATACTGCGCCAGGACAACGCCGACCTGCGTCTGACCGAGCTCGGCTATCGTGTCGGTCTGATCGGGGAAGAGCGCTACGGCGCATTTATAAAAAAGAAAGCGGCGGTTGAGAAGAAGGAAAAGCTTTCGCCGGAGGTTGCGGAGCAAATCGAGATCACGCAAAAATACGAGGGTTATATCCGGCGGCAGCTTGAGCAAGTCGAGCGCTGTAAGAAGCTTGAGGATAAAAAGATCCCCGCCTCGCTCCCTTTCGATTCTCTGCGGGGGCTTTCGCGCGAAGCGCAGATAAAACTCGCCCATCACCGCCCGGTCTCGGTCGGGCAGGCCTCGCGCCTGGCCGGTGTCTCTCCGGCCGACATCTCGGTCCTGCTCGTCCATCTCCAAAGCTATGGACGAAAAAATGGCGCTGTGCTAAAATTCTCTTCGGAGGAGGTGAAACAATGAAAAAGTTACTGATCGCGGCTCTGGCGGTTATGTTTATCGCCGGGGTTTCGCGCGCGGCCAATTTCACCAGCATCGGCGTGATCGACGTCCAAAAGGTCTTCAAGGGCTACAAGGAGACCTCTAAGGCCCAGGCTGATCTTGCCAAACAGGAAGAAAGCTTCAAGAAAGAATTTGAGGAAAGCCAGAAGAAGCTCGAGACGGCCGAAAAAGACGGCAAAAAGAAAGAAGAGCTCGAAAAGATGAAGAAAGAGCTCGAAGAAAGGCTCGCCCCCAGGCGGGAAGAGCTGCTGCGCACCAATGAACAGCTGACGATGAAACTGCAGTCAAAGATTCTTGAGGCCGTCAAGAAAGTCGCCCAGAAAGTCGGCCTCGACACCGTGCTCGACAAGCAGGTGGTCATCACCGGCGGCATGGACCTGACGGAAATGGTCGTCACGGAACTCAACAAATAGCGTGAAGCTTAAAAAGTTGTCCGAGATCGCTGCCGGTGAGCTTTCCGGCAGTCCTGATATCGAGATCCGGGGGGTCGCCCCCATAGAGCGGGCCGGGGCCGGAGATTTGGTTTTCGTTTTGGAGGAAAAATTTCTGGCTCCGGCTTTGTCGTCTGCGGCTTCGGCGATCGTTGCCGCCCCTTCTGCCAGGATCGGCGGCAAGCCGGCGATCCTGGCGCGCGATCCTCGTTTAGCCATGGCCCGGATCCTGCCCCACTTTACCCCCAAGCCAAAGATCAAGCACGGCGTCCACAAGACCGCCGTCGTCGCCGAAAGCGCCCGCATCGGCAAGCGCGTGACCATTTATCCTTTTGTTTACGTCGGCGAGAATGTCGAGATCGGCGACGATTCGGTCATCTACCCTTCGGTCACGATCTATGACAACGTAACGATCGGGAAAAGGGCCAGAATACACGCCGGCGCGCGCATCGGGGTCGATGGCTACGGCTTCGTCTGGCATGAGGGGAAATATGAAAAGATCCCGCAGGTCGGCGCCGTTGTCATCGAAGACGACGTCGAGATCTACGCCAACGTCTGCGTCGCCCGGGCCACGCTGGGCGAGACGCGGATCGGCGCCGGCACCAAGATCGATAACCTGACCCACGTGGCTCACAATTGCGTCTTCGGCCAGCATTGCGCCATCACTGCCCTGGTCGGTTTTGCCGGCTCGGTCACTTTCAAGGACCACGTCTCGGTCGGCGGCATGGCCGGTTTTAACGGCCATATCACCGTTGGCGAGAACACCGTCGTCATGGCCAAGGCCGGCGTGACCAAGGATATCCCGGCCAATTCGGTCGTCTCGGGGTTCCCGGCGCAGGAGCACATGGAAGAAATGAAATATCAGGCGGCACTCAAGCGCCTGGCCAAAAAATCTGAATGAGGGTCGCCTTTTTCGCCGACTCGTACAAACCGTATCTCTCCGGCGTCACGAATACAATTGAAATCCTCGCCAATGAACTGCGCCGGCTGGGCCACCGCGTCTATATCCTGGCGCCGCGCTACCCCGGCCATGCCGACACCGACCCCGACATCATTCGCTTCCCCTCGTTTGCCGGCGGCTACCCGAAGTTCCGGCTGGCTATCCCATATGTCAGGGAGATCCCTGAAGTTGATATAATCCACGCCCACTCGCCGTTCCAGGCCGGCCTGCTCGCACGCTTCGTCGCCCGTCGCCGCCGCATCCCGTTTGTTTATTCTTTTCATACGCTCTTCACCAGGTATGTCCATTTCGCCCGTTTTATTCCCGCCGGTCTAGCCAAAATGGGAATCATTGCATACTTGCAGGCCTTTTGCCGCGGCACGGACAAAATAATTACACCGTCCGAAATGGCCAAGAGAGTTCTGCGCGCCTGGAAAATTCAAAGGCCGATCGAGGTCGTCCCTTCCGGCGTGGAATTGCATCATTTTAGCAACCGCCGCGCCGAATTAAGAAAGAAATATCATATTCCGGCAGAAGCAAAAGTCCTGCTCTACGCGGGACGACTATCAAAAGAGAAAAATATCCTTTTTCTTTTGAAAATGTACTCCGAACTCCGAACTCACAACTCAATACTCGTTCTCATCGGCGGCGGACCGCTTTTGAAAAAAATACAAGAGACAAGAGATAATAACCAAACAATAATATTAACAGGGGAAATCCCCTACCCGGAAATCCTAAGTTACTACTCAATAGGCGATATTTTCGTCTTTTCATCGACGACGGAGACCCAGGGGCTGGTCCTGGCCGAAGCCAAGGCCGCCGGCCTGCCGATCGTCGCGCTCTTTGCCGGCGGGCTGGTTGATTCCGTCCGCTCCGGCCTGGACGGCTATCTTGTGCCGAGGAATATGGACAAATTTGTCGAACACGTCAAGCGCTTGCTCGGTGACGATAATTTAAGAGGAGAAATGTCGCGCGCCGCTCTCGAGGACGCGCGCGAGCGCTTCGCCTCCGATGTTGTTGCAAAACGGGTCGAAACTGTCTATAATTCGCTCATCAAAGGGGGACAAAATGACAAATGACAAATATCAAATGACAAATAAATCTAGAAATTTCAAATCGATTAAACGATTTGGGCTTGGGATTTTATTTGGATTTTGGGTTTTGGGTTTTGGATTTCTGCCGCAGGCGGGCGCGCTCTCCCGCGTCTTCCCTGCCCCAGCTTTTAACGGCCCGACCGGCCTCGTGCGCGTCCCTTCAGCCGACATCATCCCTTATAAAAATTTTAACATCGCCGCCGACTACGGCTCGGTCATGGCTGCCGGCGGAACGACGTCGACTGAAGCGATCATCAATTACAAAATGAATCTCGGCGCTTTTCACGGCCTTGAGCTGGGAGTCATCGGCGGGACAGATCGCTCGACCAACAAACTGCGCGAAGGGGTCTTCGTCAACATGAAGCTCTCGCTCTCGACCGGCGACGAACCGGACCCGCTTCTGTTAGCGCTGGGCGTCGAAAATCTCTTCTCCTACACGCAGACCGATGTCTACATGGTCGCCACCAAGTATCTCAAGGCGGGGCCGCAGCTGACGTTCGGCTTTATGGCCGACTTCCCGAACTACAAGTTCCGGCCGCTGGGCGTCCTTGGCGTCAACACGGCGTTAGGCGACAATCTTTTCCTCGTCGCCGACATGATGGTCGGAGAAACCCTCTTTCAGGTCAACGGCGGCGCGCGCTTCTACTTTACGCCGATCTTTTCTCTTAATATCAGCGGACTGAACCTCCTCGACGGCGGGCAGGCCAAGGATCAGCGCACGGCCCTGGTCGGCTTCAGCTGGGCGAATCCCTTTTAGGATGGATGGTCTGGTCAGGGAGCCCGTAAAAAACATCCCTGAATATATCCCCGGGAAAACTCCAAAAGAGCCCGGCGTTGTCAAGCTCGCCTCAAATGAAAATCCCTTTGGCCCCTCACCCAAGGCGCTCGAGGCGATCGCAGACGAGGCCAAAAAACTCCAGATCTATCCCGACCAGAAATCTAGCCTCCTGCGCGAAGCGCTGGCTAAAAAGTTCGGCCTCGCCGACCAGAATGTCATCTGCGGCAACGGCTCGGACGACCTACTGCAGATCATCGGCGCGACTTACCTCAATCCCGGCGATGAGGTCATCATTGCGAAAAACACTTTCTCGGTCTATGAGCTGGTCAGCCGTATCTTTGACGGCAAAATGGTCTTTGTCGGGCTAAAAGATTATTCGCTTGATCTTGAGGCGATCGCCGCCGCCATCACCCCAAAGACAAAGATCGTCTTTTTGACAAACCCCAATAATCCGACCGGCACGATCTTTACCGCCGCGCAATTCGACGCCCTGATGAAGAAGGTGCCGGAGAATGTTCTGGTGGTCGTTGATGAGGCCTACGCCGAGTTTGTCGAGAGCCGCGACTTTCCGGACGCCGTTAAATACATAAAGGCGGGCAGGAATGTTTTGGTTCTTAGAACTCTCTCAAAATTCTACGGGCTGGCCGGTTTGCGCCTTGGCTACGCGCTCGGGCCGCAAGAGCTGATCGCCCCGATGTTCAAGACGAAGATGCCTTTTAACGTCAACCGGCTGGCCCAGGCCGGCGGACTGGCGGCGCTGGGGGACAAAGAGTTTCTCGATAAAACATATAAAAACAACGCCGAAGGGAAACAATATCTTTACGCGGAGTTCGATAAGCTGAAGCTCGAATACAAAAAGACCGAAGCCAACTTCATTTTTATTGATCTGAAAAAGTCGGCCGATGAACTCTTTATGACCATGATGAAGAAAGGGGTGATCGTTCGCCCACTCTCATCTTTTGGCCTGCCGCAGGCGATCCGGATTTCGATCGGGACAAGAGACCAGAACGAAAAGCTCGCCGCCGCGTTGAAAGAATCAATTTGACAACGGCCCCCTCCGAAATGCACCTTGACAACAAATTTCGATCCCCATATAATTGTTCGGAAAATCAAACAATCGTCTGGAAAAATGGACAATGAAATTTCATGGCATAGCAACAGATCTTTTCTCAAGCAGGACAAAGGTCGCGGTCCTGGCCTTTCTCTTAAGGTTCCCGGCAAAAAGATTCAAAATGGATCAGCAGTAAGCTGCCAAGGTAACGTTTCATTATTTTATTATTTTTAATAATATTCTGAAATATGCTTAAACGAACTCCGCTTTATCAAAACCATCTCGTCCTCGGCGCCAAAATGGCCCCCTTCGCCGGCTGGGAGATGCCGGTATCATATCCGGCCGGGATCATCGCCGAGCATAACGCGGTGAGGAATTCCGCCGGCCTCTTTGACATCGGCCACATAGGCTTGATCAAAGTCGTTGAAGGAGAAAACGCTCTCTCCCTGATCCAAAAAGCGGCGACGAACGATGCTTCAAAGCTTGAGATAAACCAATGCCAGTATTCCGTTCTCTGCAACGAGCGGGGCGGCGTGATCGACGACATCCTGGTCTATCGCCTGCCGCTCTTTTATCTGATCGTCGCCAACGCCTCTAACGCGGACAAAGTGCTCGCCCACCTCAAATCTATTAATTCAAAAGCCGCCGTCTCTTTTTACGATAATTTTTGTTCCATGACCGTCCAGGGTCCGCGCGCGGAAGAGATAACTGGCTGCGTCTTGAGCGCTTCTTTATCTGGCCTGAAACATAACCGCGCATTGTGGTGGCGTGATATCATCGTCTCGCGCACCGGCTATACCGGCGAAGACGGCTTTGAGCTGGTCGTCTCAAAGCGAGAGGCCGCCGCACTCTGGGATGGATTCATCAGGGCCGGGGTTCTGCCCTGCGGCCTGGGCGCCCGCGACACACTGCGGCTCGAGGCGGGCCTGCCGCTCTATGGACATGAATATGACGAAGAAACAACGCCGCTCGAAGCCGGCTACAGCTGGGCGGTTAAATTCGATAAAGGCGATTTTGCCGGTAAGTCCGCTCTCGAAAAGGAAAAGAAAGAAGGGTTGAGGAAAAGGTTGGTCGGGATCGAAGTTGCGGGTCGGGCGATACCAAGGCAAGGCGCGGAGATAGTAGACAGTAGAAAATTGAAAATAGGGATTGCCACCAGCGGCACGTTTTCTCCCACATTCAAGAAGCCGATCGCCCTCGCTTACCTCACGCCTCATACCCCATCCCCTACACCCATCTTCGTCTCCATCCGTGACCAGTTGTGCCCGGCCAAAGTCGTTGACAAGGTCTTCTACAAGAGAGTAAAATAACCATGATGGACCTCAAAAAGGCCTACTATTATATTATTTGCCTGGCCTCCCTCTTCGTCCTTTTCTGGGGGCTGGTTGATCTCTCCGGCGCCGCCGTCGGACTCGCCATGGCCAGGCCCTCGATCGAACAGCCGGCGCCGCCGTCGCCCGAAGGCGACCAGTCGCTTGACCTTTATTATCAGAAAAAGATACTTTATGACCGGCTCTCCGACGGCCTGGCCCGCATCGTCATCGCCGGGCTGGTTTTTGCCTACAGCCGCGGCCGCGTCAACAAACTAGAAAGTTAAAAGCATGTCTTACCCCGCAGAGCTTAAATACAGCAAGGAACACGAGTGGATCAGGGTTGACGGGAAAGTCGCGACCATCGGCATCACTTTTCACGCGCAGGACGCGCTGGGCGATGTTGTCTACGTCGAAATGCCTTCTCTCGGCAAAGAGCTCGCCGCCAGGCAGGAGTTTGGCGTCGTTGAATCGGTTAAATCCGTTTCCAGTCTTTTCTGCCCCGTTTCCGGCAAGGTTATCGAGCGGAACGCCGAACTGGAGAAGCGGCCGGAACTCATCAATTCCTCGCCTTATGAGAGCGGCTGGATCATCAAAGTCGAGATGTCGGATCCGGCTGAACTTAATAAACTACTCTCTGCCGCCGATTACCAAAAAACCCTGCCTCCCGCCCACAAGCACTAAGGTGGCCGCCAACCTTTTCGCCGACATCCCCGACAAAGTACGGCTCAAAACACCGCTCGATCTTCCAAGGCCGCTGAGCGAGCCGGAGCTCGTTGAAGAACTATCAAGGGCCGCCCAACAAAATAAGCCGTCTTCATTTCTCGGCGGCGGAAGCTGCAACCACTTCATCCCCAGCGCGGTCAATCACGTCATCGGCCGCTCCGAATTCTACACCGCCTACACTCCCTACCAGCCCGAGGCCAGCCAGGGAACGCTTGAGGCGATCTACGAATACCAATCGCTCATCGGCGAGCTGACCGGCATGGCGGTTGTCAACGCTTCGATGTACGACGGGGCAACGGCGCTGGCCGAAGCGGCATTTATGGCCTGCCGGATAACCGGCCGCAAAGAAATCGTTGTTTCACAAGCTGTTAATCCCAACTATCGCGCTGTCTTAAAAACATATTGCACCGCCGCCGATCTTGCTCTGAAAGAAATTCCTTTTGATCCCAAGACCGGCCTGACTCCGAACTCCGAACTCATTACTCCGAACTCCTCTTGCTATATTATTCAGCAGCCCAACTTCTTCGGCAACATCGAAGAGGTCAATGGCCTGGCGGATAAAGTTCACGCGCAGGGCGCCCTCTTTATTGCCAGCGTCGACCCGATTTCACTCGGGCTGTTGAAGCCCCCGGGGGAATACGGCGCCGATATTGTCGTTGGCGAAGGGCAGTCGCTGGGCCTCCCCCGCAGTTTTGGCGGGCCGGCGCTCGGGCTCTTCGCGGCCAAAAAAGAATTTCTGCGCCAGCTGCCTGGCCGCATCGTCGGCCAGACGAGCGATCTCGACGGCAAACGGGGCTTTGTCCTGACCATGTCGACCAGGGAGCAGCACATCCGGCGCGAGCGCGCGACCTCCAACATCTGCAGTAACGAAGCTCTCTGCGCCCTGGCCGCGACAGTCTATCTCTCGCTGATGGGGAAAGCGGGCTTGAGAAAAGTGGCGGAGCTGTGCCTACAGAAATCGAATTATTTAAAAAAGAAGCTCGGCAATAAAGTCCTCTGGCCGAACACGCCGAGCTTTAAAGAATTTGCGGTAAAAACAAATGGGTCGTTCGGCCTTGACCTCTCAACTCATTACTCCGACCCTGCCTGCCGGCAGGCAGGACTCAAAAACTCCGAACTCATCTGCGTCACCGAGCTGACAAAAAGAAACGAACTGGACGAATTAGTTGCCGAGGTCCTGGCGGCCTAACGGACGGTCAAGCACGAACCCCTCCCCGCCTAAAACGACTTCCTTCTCCCCCTCAACCCAGATCCAGACTTTGTCGATGCCGGGAACTCCCGTCATGGTATAGACGATCTGCGCGATCATCCCCTCGAGGCGGGCGGAGCCGCCGCCGTAATTCTCCAGCTCGCGGCTTAAGTCAATGATCGCCATCTTACGCTCGAGTTTAATGTGCTTAACTTTGACGCCGGCCGGGATGTGCGTTGTCATCCCCCGGCCGCGCTCATCTTCGCTCGGGCCGGCAAGGAGCGCAGCCAGCGCCTGCTCAAGCAACGGCACATCGGCTTTGATCGGGCGATTCACCGCAATAAGTTGATCGCCTTTGACAAAATAAACGCTCAGGCCCTCTGGCCGCGACTGCGCCTGCCAAAGCCAGAACGAGATCAGGCCGCCGGCGAGCAGAACGGCGACAACGAATGGGGCAAATCTTTTCAGATCGATCTTGAGGCGCTTGCTTTTCATGGCCAAGAGAGTCTATCACATTTAAATAACCGGTGCTATAATAAAATAACGGCAAAATTTTCAGGAGGCATAAAATGAAGAACTATATTATTGGGATCCTGGTTATTCTCGTCCTGGTCCTGGCCGGGGTCGCCTTCCTTAATTCGCGGCCAAAGCCGGCTGAGGCGCCCGCCGCCGCGCCCGAAACGATATTAACAACGACCACCACTCTGCCCGCTCGTCGCCCATCTGCCGAGGGTTTGCCAACAGTCATCACCCTCTATCACGCGGGGGAAAAAGAGTCGCTGCGGGCGGTCGCGGTCGCCAACAAGCTCGAGTCCGGGGAAGAAAACCTGGCTGCCTTCAAGAGCTTCGACACGCTGGACGATCCGCAGACGGCCGTCCTCTACGAGGTCCACTCGGTTCCGGCGATCATCTTTCTCACTCCGTCAGGCAAAGTATATAAAAAGGTCGAGGGCTTCTTGAGCCAGGAAGAGATTGCCAGGATCGTGCGCTCGATCAGGGACTAGTTACTTTTTCTCTTTCTTCTTTCTGCCCCGTTTGGCCGGCGGCAGCTTGGCCCGTTCTTCTTTGATCTTTTCGAGCAACTCTTCCTTGCGTTTTTCTTCCGATTCGACGGCTTTTTCGAGAGTTTCCGCCGCTTCCTCTTCCGAGATCACCCGCGCCAGATCGACGATAGAATCGCCCTCATCAATGCGCTGGATGCGCACCCCTTTGGCGTAGCGCCCCTGAGTTGTGATGCCGGCGGCCTTTTGCCGGCTCATCGTCCCCTGTGCCGTGACGAATAGCAGTTCGTCGCTGCCTTTAATGATGACCATCTTCGCAACTTTGTCCTCATCCCTTAGCTTGATGGCAATGTGCCCCTTGCCGCCGCGGTTCTGGGCGGAGAATTCATCAAGCTTCATGCGCTTGCCATAGCCGCGCTCGGAAATGGTGAGCAGGTCGCCGCCGTCGGCAATGATATCCATGGAAACCAGCTTGTCCCCCTTGCCGAGGCGAATGCCGCGCACGCCGCTGGCCGTGCGCCCCATCGGCCGCACGTCTTTTTCCGAGAAGCGGATCATCAGGCCGCTCTGCGCGCCGAGGATGACCTCGCGCTTGCCGTCGGTCTCCTGGACCCAGCGCAATTCATCCGCGTCCTTGAGCTTGATGGCGATGATGCCGGACCGGCGGATGTTGGCAAAATCCTCCAGCGGCACTTTCTTGACCATGCCGTTGCGCGTCGACATCACCAGGAACGTCTTCTTTTCAAAATCAGTGACCGGCACGGCCGCCGTCACCGTCTCCCCCTGTTCCACCTGCAACACGTTGGGGATGGCCTGGCCCTTGCCGGCCCGGCTGGCTTCGGGCAGGTCGTAAACCTTTAACTTGTAGACCCGGCCCCGGTTGGTGAAGAAAAGGACATAGGCGTGGGTCGACGCCGTAAAAATATTCTCGATCTCGTCTTCCTCGCGCGTCGTCATGCCGGAAACGCCGCGCCCGCCCCGCAGCTGCGACTTGAAGACCGAGACCGGCACGCGCTTGATATAGCCGTCACGTGTGATGAGGACGGCCACCTCCATCACGGGGATCAGCTGTTCGATGTTAATGTCTTCGGCCGCCGCCACGAGATCGGTCCGGCGGTTGTCGCCGTATTTTTCCTTGGTCTCGACGAGCTCCTTCTTGACTATCCCCATCAGCTTTTTGCGGCTGGCGAGGATCTCTTTGAGTTCGCCGATCAATTTTTTGAGCGCCTTGAGCTCTTCTTCGATCTTCAGCCGCTCGAGCTGGGTTAGGCGCTGAAGTTTGAGGTCAAGGATCGCCTGCGCCTGGATCTTTGAAAGGTCGAACTTCTGCATCAGGCCTTCGCGCGCTTCGTCAATGTTCTTGGCTTTCTTGATCAGGTTGACGATCGCGTCGATGTTCCCGACGCAGATGACCAGGCCTTCCAGTATATGGGCTTGCTCCTCGGCCTTGCGCAGGTCGTATTTGGCGCGCCGGGTCACGACCTCTTCGCGGTGCTTGAGGTACTCGACCATCATCTCGCGCAGGTTCAGGAGTTTCGGTTCGCCGTTGACCAGGGCGACCAGATTAACGCCGAAAGTGGTTTGTAAGTTAGTGTGTTTGAAAAGCTGATTTAAGACGACGTCGCGCGTCGCGTCACGTTTTAATTCAATATAGATCCGCATGCCTGCGCGATCCGATTCGTCGCGCAAATCAGAAATGCCGATGATCTTTTTCTCCTTGACCTGATTAGCGATCTGTTCGATCAACTCGGCCTTATTGACCTGGTACGGGATCTCGGTCACGATAATGGCCTCCTTACCGCCCCTGACCGGCTCCGAGTCATAGCGCGCCCGCAGCGTCAGGATGCCGCGGCCGGTCGTGTACGCGTCCCTGATCCCCTGTTTGCCGCAGATGAGGCCGCCGGTCGGAAAATCCGGGCCCTTGACGACCTTGAGCAGTTCTTCGATCGGCGTCTCCGGCTCATCGATCAAGAGGGTCAGTCCGTCAACGACCTCCGCGATATTTTGCGGCGGGATGTTGGTGGCCATGCCGACGGCGATGCCGGAAGAGCCGTTGATCAATAAATTGGGGATCCTGGACGGCAGAACCAGCGGCTCCTGCAGGGACTCGTCGAAGTTCGGCCCGAAGTTGACCGTCTCCTTCTCGATGTCTCCCATCATCTCGACGGCGAATTTCGAAAGCCGCGCCTCGGTGTAGCGCATGGCCGCGGGGGAGTCGCCGTCGACCGAGCCCATGTTCCCCTGCCCGTCTACCAGCGGGTAGCGGAGAGAAAATTCCTGCGCCATCCTGACCATGGCTTCGTAAACCGCCGAGTCGCCATGCGGATGGTATTTACCCAAAACTTCACCGACGACCCTGGCCGATTTCTTGTACGGCTTGCCGGGCTGGAGGCCCAGCTCGTCCATGGCAAAAAGGATGCGGCGGTGGACCGGCTTAAAGCCGTCCCTGACATCCGGCAGAGCCCGGCCGACGATGACCGACATCGCGTAATCGATGTAGGACGATTTCATCTCGGCTTCGATCGTCGTCGGCAGAACCTGCGCGGTCAAAACTTCCTTGGCCTGCTCCTTCGCCGGTTCCGGTTCCTTGGCTTTTTTTCTCGCCATTATATGTCTAACCTCTTCACGTCCTTAGCGTGTTTTTCGATAAATTCGCGGCGCGGCTCGACTTCGGAGCCCATGAGGACCTTGAAAATTTCGTCGGCCACCTCGGCGTCATCGAGCGTGACCTTGAGCATCGTCCGCGTTTCCGGGTTGAGCGTCGTCTCCCAGAGCTGAACGGGGTTCATTTCGCCCAGGCCTTTGTAGCGCTGCAAGCTCGTCCCTTCTTTGCCGACCTCTTTAATTTTGGCTTCCATCTCCTTATCAGAGTGGAGCCAGTACTGCGCTTTGCCTTTCTTTAATAAGTAAAGCGGCGGCTGGGCGATGTAGAGATTGCCGTTCTCGACCAGCTCCCTGGCGTAGCGGTAGAAAAAGGTCAGGATCAGCGTGCGAATGTGCGCGCCGTCGACGTCGGCGTCGCAGAGCAGAATGATCTTGTGGTAGCGCAGGCGCTTGTGCAGTTCTTCGGGGGTGAGTTCCGTCTCGGTCTCGCCGTTGCCGTCCCCCTTGAGAACTGTCACGACCCCCGGGCCGATCGCCGTGATGAGGGTGCGGATCTCATTGTTAGCCAGGATCTTGTCGAGGCGCGCTTTTTCGACGTTGAGGATCTTGCCTTTGAGCGGCAGGATGGCCTGGAATTTTCTGTCCCGCCCCTGCTTGGCGCTATTATGAACAAAAATTCCAGAAGCCAGGGCAAAGTTGTGCGTGTTAGGAACTTCGATATCATAAACATCTATCTTCTCTTTGGCCTTTTCAATTTTGATAATTTTATGGTTGTAATTTTGCGCCGCCTCAATTAATTCGGCCTCGTTGCCGCCAAAAAACCTGTTCTTCAATGTTTCCAGAGACACCAGGTCGGTCCATTGCGTCCGAGTTTTAGCGCTTCTCCAGGCCAAAAGCTCATGGCTTCCCCATTGTTTTCTTGCCTTGTCTGAATAGAGCGCCCTGACTTCCGGCTGGTTGGCGAAGTAATTCCTCACTCTCTCCGATTGCTTTTCACGATTGGCGGGTTTGCCCCAATATTCCCTTTGCGCCTTAACCAGCGTGGCCAGTGATTTCTCTCGATAATCGGAATTCCGATCATAAAACTCCTTGAATTTCTTCTTCATAAATTCCACGTAGCCCGGGTTTATCCATTGCTTTTTGGCCTTCGCGCTCAAAATTCGGCCATATTCTTCTCTTATCTTTCTCGAAAGCTTTTCGCGATATTCCGGCTTTCTTTTAATCAGATTGCATTTTTCAATCGCGTCCGGCCGATGAAGTGTATGTTTCAACCTCCCCCGGTGCAAAGCCATGTGCGCTTCGGCTCCCATTCGGACAATGTTGTCCGGACTGTTGTTCAATTTCCGAAAATCGGCATGATGCTTGTGGTCTCCGTCGCCCTTGCTGTATTTGCCCCGCTTGAGGTTGAATTCGTCCGCCAGCACATGTGTAAATATCCATTTATGGGTTTTGGGATTCAGCGCCATTTCGTAGCCCGCGATGGTTATCCTGCCCTTGCGCTCGGAGAGCTTCCGGTTCAAGGGCATGATGCTCATGCTTGGGCTCAAATTCCCGGCCTCAATAAACGATCCGTCTCTTAACATAAATCTGTGATCCGGGGTGCAGGTTATTGATTGGTTATTATCCAGCGTGATCTTAATAACTTCGGCATTATTTTTGGTGACGCGGGGGCGAACAATTTTTTCAATGCCGATGCTTAAATCATCTTTAATTGTATAACAATAGTTGGTTTTTCCCGCCTGCCATTCTATTAATAATTCTTTGAAGCTCAGATTCCTGCCATCAACCAAAGCAATTTCCGTTTCACCAGAAAAACAGCCGCCGGCGCTGTCGCCCTCAACGATGAAGATCTCGCACTTGGCCGGGTCCGATTCGGAGCAGTCGGCCAGCTTGCCGGGAAGCGTGGCCGTATCAAGCGCCGATTTTTTGCGCTCAAGCTCCTGCGCTTTTCTGGCCGCCGCCCGGACGCGGAAAGCTAACAGTGATTTTTCGATAATGGCGCGCGCCGAAGCAGGATTTTTGTCGAGATAGGCGCCCAGGCCGTCGGTCACGATCGAGTCGACAAGCCCCTTGACCTCGCTGTTGCCGAGCTTGGTCTTCGTCTGACCCTCGAACTGCGGGTTGGGAATGCGCAGGTTGATGACCGCGGTCAGGCCCTCGCGCACATCCTCGCCGGCCAGGACCTCATTCTCTTTCAGGATGTTGTTCTTTTTCGCGTAGTTGTTGAGCGCCTTGGTCAGCGCGGATTTAAAACCGACGAGATGGGTGCCCCCTTCGCGCGTCCTGATGCAGTTGACGTAGGAAAAAACATTCTCGTCGTAATAATCCTTGCAGTGCTGCAGCGCGATCTCAACGTAGATGTGCTCTTTTTCGGCGAAGAAATGGGCCGGCTGGGCGTAGACGACCTCTTTGCCCTTGTTGAGGAACTTGACGAACTCGATGACGCCGCCTTCATAATTAAATTCCTCCGCCTTGCCGTCGCGCTCGTCCTGCAGGCTGACCTTGAGCCCCTTGTTGAGGAAGGCGACCTCTTGCAGGCGGTGCTTGACTGTTTCATAATCAAAAATGATGTCGTCAAGGATCTTTTTGTCCGGCAGGAATGTGACGACCGTGCCGCTGCGCTCTTTGTCCTTTGAGGCAACGATCTTTTCTTTGCCCGGCGCCCCGACGTTGAAGCGCTGGGTATAGACCTTGCCCTCGCGGTAGATCTCGACCTCCATCCACTCAGAGAGCGCGTTGACGACCGAGACCCCCACTCCGTGTAGTCCCCCGGCGACCTTGTAGACCGAGTCGCCGAATTTGCCGCCGGCATGCAGGGTGGTTAGGACGACCTCGGCAGCCGGCCGCTTCGTCTCGGGATGGATATCGAACGGGATGCCGCGGCCGTTGTCTTCGATCGTCGCCGATTTGTCCTTGCGCAGAATGACTTTGACCGTGTCGCAGTGGCCGGCCAGCGCCTCGTCCACGCTGTTGTCGACGACCTCGTAGATCAGGTGATGCAGTCCGGCTTTGCCGGTTGTGCCGATGTACATGCCGGGACGCAGCCTGACCGCATCGATGCCGCCCAGGATCTTGATCTTAGAGGCGTCGTAGCCCGAGCTGGACTTGCCCTTAGCCATTACTCCCCTCCTGAAAATTTTTCAATCGGGCCGCCGAGCGGCTTGAAGCGGATATCGCTGATCGCGTCGCGCCCGGCCAGGTCGTTGAACTTGCTGATGAAGGCCTTTTTTAAAAAACCGAGCTCAGCCGCCCAGGCCGGACTGGCGGTCAGAACATAGAGCGTGCGCTCGGCGATCTTAACGGCCTCGGTGTTGCGCCGAACGCGGTCATCAGCCACGCTGTTCCAGAGCGCAACGAGCCGGCAGTTTTCGACCGCCCGCCCGATTCCTTGATCAAGGCGCGCAAAGATGCCGGCGACCTTTTCGGGCACTAGACCGCCTCTTGCGTCCTGATCGGCATCACCACGTAGAGATATTCGTCGCTGCCCTCCGGCCTGATCAGCCCGGGGCTTAAGCCCTCGCCAAGTTCCACGGTTGTTTTCTCGCTCTCGATCACCGAAAGGACATCGGTGATCAGCCGGATGTTAAACGACGCGCGCGCTTTTTCCGGACCCTTGATCTCCGCCGCCAGGACCTCGTCCACATTGCCGACGTCCGGCGTGTTCGCCGATAAATGCATCTTCCCGGACCGGACCTCGAATAACGTGACATTGGCCGACCCGGAAGCGATAACGGCCGCCCGCTCGGCGGCCCTGAGGAATTCTCTGGTGTTGAGGGTGATCTTAGTCAAGCTCTTTTTGGGAATAACCTGCTTATAGTCGGGGAACTGTCCTTGGATCAAGCGTGAAACAAGATGGGCGTCGCCGTAGCGGAAGCTGATCTGTTCGCCGGAAACGACGACCTTGAGCGCTTCGCCCTTTCCGCCTTCGATGATCTTGGACAGCTCCGACATGGCCCTGGCCGGCACGATAACATTGACGCCGGCCTCCCCCTTGGCTTCGGTTTTTCCGCCGCTGCGCGCCAGCCGGTAACCGTCGGTCGCGACCAGGCGCAGGGTCGAATTATCACCCGCGACGCCGCTCTTGCCGGTTTCCACAAGCACGCCGGTCAGGATATATTTGTCTTCACTGCCGGAAACGGAAAAGATTGTCTGCGAGACCATGGTCGCGAAGAGTTCGGGATCAACTGAGAAGGCCCTGCCCTCTTTGACCTTCGGCAGAGCCGGGAATTCATCCGGCGGCAGAGAATGCAGATTAAAATGCGATTGGTCGTAGCTTATGCGCACCGTGCCATTCTCGCCCAGTTTAAACCCGACGGAGGTATCGGGCAGTTTAGAAACAATGCCGCTTAAAGTTTTGGCCGGCAGCAGGACCGCCCCTTCTTTAGTGACATTGGCCTTCAGGACCAGCTCAAGGCCGATCTCAAGATTATTGGCGGAGAGTTTGAGGCCCGATCTTGTCGCCTCGAAAAGAACGTTGCCGATGATCGGCATTGTGCTGCGCGCGGCGACCAGGCGCTCGACCGCGGCGACCCCGGTTTGCAGTTCCTTTTTCTCGCAGATAAATTCCATATTTCCCTCCCCTCGCGTCTTATCAACAATTAATTTCCGTCTTATATATTATAGTATAAATATGTTAGTAGTAAAAGAGACTGTTAATATGTTGATAAGGTTCTTAATCCCCGTTCTTTTGCAAAAAGTTATTAAATCTTTTCCACCGCTGTGTTCAGGGCCGGTTGATAACTTTCTCGCCGGTCTTTTTACACAGTCCGGGGTGTGAATTTCTTGACGGCGGCCGAGATTGTTCTGATATCATCGGCCAGCCGCGCGTCGCGCTTGATCGAGGCCCTGATCTTTTCGCAGGCATGCAGGACCGTGGTGTGGTCGCGGCCGCCGAACTCATTGCCGATCTTGGGCAGTGACGCGCCGGTCAGCTCGCGCGCCAGGAACATCGCCATCTGGCGCGCGCCGGCGATCTTCTCCGTCCGGATTTTGGCGGTCATGTCCTCGGGCCGCACGCCGCAGTGCTCGGCGGCCAGCTTCTTGATCAGGTCGATCGAAATATTGACGGCGCTCTTTGGCGGCGTCTCGATGTCTTTGAGCATCCGGTCGACCAGCGGAATGTCTATCGCGACGTTATTGAGCGAAGAGAACGCGACGACGCGGATCAGCGCCCCCTCGAGTTTGCGGATATTCGAGACGATGCGGCTGGCGATAAAATCGAGGATCTCGTTGGCGAGCGTGATGCCGCTGATCTCGGCCTTTTTCTTCAGGATGGCGACGCGCGTCTCAAAATCCGGCTCCTGAACATCGGCCGTCAGCCCCCATTCAAAGCGCGAGCGCAGGCGCTCTTCCAGCGTCAGCATCTCTTTAGGCGGCCGGTCCGAGCTCAGGACGATCTGTTTGTGCGCCTCGTAGAGGGCGTTGAAGGTGTGGAAGAATTCCTCCTGCGTCCTTTCCTTGCCGGCGATGAACTGGACGTCGTCGACCATCAGGACGTCGATATTGCGGTACTTGTTGCGGAATTGGACATTTTTGTCGTCGCGGATCGCGTTGATGAGTTCGTTGGTGAACATCTCGGACGAGGTGTAGAGGATCTTCGCCTTCGGATTCTTGAGCGAGACGCGGTGGCCGATCGCCTGCATGAGATGGGTTTTGCCGAGCCCCACCCCGCCGTAGAGAAAAAACGGATTGTAGGCCGTCGCCGGGCTCTCGGCCACCGCCAGGGCGGCCGCGTGGGCGAACCGGTTGCCATGGCCGACGACAAAACTGTCGAAAGTGTAGCGGAAATTGAGAGAAAGATTTATTCTCTGCGGATGCGCCGGCTTTTGCGGCGCGGCGGCCTCGAAGAGCGGCGTCGAGAAAAGCTCTTCCGGCCCGACGGTAAAATACACCAGCTTAATCTCGGGCACAAAGGCGCGCAGTTCCTGCTCCAGGAGCGAGACGCAGAATTTCGAAAGCCAGTCCTTGACCACTTGCGCCGGGACAGCGACTTCGAATTTCCCGTCGCCATAAGACAGTGGTTTTGTCGAGGAAACCAGTGTTTCGTAAACAGGACGATTCAAGCTCTTTTCGAGCAGCGGCAGGACCTGGTTCCAGATCAGATTAATGTCTATTTCTGTCATATTGATTTTTGAAGCCGTGAGTCCTTCTTTGGCGGCTCGGCAATATTAATTATATCACCGAATAAGCCCCGCCGCAATCACCAGGTTGACAGTTGCCGCCGTCATGGTCTATAATAATTATGAAATGTCGACAAAACGAACGTACCAGCCGCATGTCAAGAGCCGAAAAACGACGCATGGTTTTCTGGTCAAGATGAGGACGCTTGGCGGGCGCCGGGTCATCGCCAGCCGCAGAAAAAAAGGAAGAAAACGCCTTGCTCCCTAAGCGGGAACGGCTCGTGAGCGGACACGAGATCAAAGGGATACTAAAAAGAAAGCAACTCCACTACTCCACCCCACTCCTCAATGTTGTTGCTCAGGCAAACTGCTATTCCTTTTCTCGCTGGGCTGTTGTCTGTTCAAAGCGGCTTGGTACGGCAGTTGTCAGAAATCAATTTAGGCGGCGAATCATGGCCGGAGTCTTTAATATTAGGCATAATATAGCTAAAAATCTCGATATTGTCGTGGTGCCGCGGGGTCGACCAGTTAAAAGTTCAGTTTACGGCGACAATATATTGGAGCTTTTACGTAATCGATGATTAATTTTGTGATGTTTTTGTTGTCTTTATACAGAAAAATAGCCGTTTATTTCATTCGGCCGTCGTGTCGCTTTTACCCGTCTTGTTCTCATTATACGGAAGCGGCTCTTGTGCGTCATGGGATGATCACTGGTTGTTTTTTGGCGTTTAAACGGATAATTAGATGCAATCAGCTGTTTTCGGGTGGTTTTGACCCTGTGCCAGAGTAAATTTAATTTTTTGGCGATATACTGCCTAAAATAATGGATTTATCGATGTTTCACGTGAAACATATTTTGTGTGAGACTGGTTAGGAATTCAAAGCCCCACACTGGTTTCAACTCGGGGCACGGTCCTAACCGGTTTCATTTCGACATGAACTATTGGCAGATTTAGGATAATATGGATTATTTGTCAAACATAATGCTTGAGGTTCTGAAGTTCTTTTATGCCATCGGGGGGCATAATTGGGGTTTGGCCATTATTTGGCTGACTATAACCGTGAATTTGGCCCTTTATCCGCTCACTTTGTCTTCGCTCCAACAGATGGCGGCCATGCAGAGAATCCAGCCAAAATTAAAAGGGATTCAGGAAAAGCATAAGGATGACCCCAAGAAACTTCAGAAGGAGATGATGGGGCTTTATAAGATCGAAGGAGTCAATCCTTTGGGAGGATGTTTGCCCGTCTTGTTAAAAATACCGTTCTTTTTAGCGCTATTTTTTGCCCTACAGAGCAAGGAATTTCTGACCATAGTCGGGCAAGGGGCTGTTTTTGTGCCGGGTTGGATCAACGACATCTCAAAACAGGATCCGTTTTTTGTTTTACCGGTTTTGATCGGTGTTTCGACCTGGCTTTCGCAGAAGTCAATGCCGGCCACTCCGGGCCAGAGCCAGGCGATTTTATGGTTTATGCCGATTTTTATCACTTTTATCAGTTATAATTTCGCCGCGGGAGTTCAACTTTATTGGATCATATCTAATTTAATGGGTTGGGCGCAGCAGTCGTACATTATGAAGCAACGGATACCGAAAAAGAGTTTTTAGGGGATTGGGGAATTAGGGGATATGGATTAAGGTATCGGGGTATCGGGAAATCAGGGTGTGGGTATCAGGGGATCAGGATATCAGGATTTGGGCATCACGGCATCGGGAAATCAGTAAGGACAGGCTCTTTTTCCCGAATTCCTTAATTTCCCAATCCTCTAATCCCAATTGCCCAATCCCCCAATATCCAAAATAAGGAGGATTATATGAAATCAATAATAATGAAGGGGAAAAGCGTTGATGAAGCGGTCGAGGCAGCTTTAGCCGTTCTCGGTGTGGATAAAAACAAGGTGAATGTGAATGTGATAACCGAGGGCAAGCCGGCGGTCATGGGCATTATTGGCGGTGAGGAGGCCGAGGTTGAGGTCGTGGAGCAGGGCTCGGCCGCCGAAGAGGCCAACCAGTCGCTGCAAAACATCTTAGACAAAATGGGACTATTGGCTATTGCGGAGGTTGCGGGTGAGGTGGAGGGCGAGGTCAAGTTGGCGGTCAAAGGCGAGGATATGGGCCGCATCATTGGCAAAGATGGAGCCATGCTTAAGTCATTAGAAATTGTTGTCGGCGCAATTATTCGCAGGTCGACTGGAGTCATGACCAGGGTTCACATTGACGCTGGCGGTTATATGGATAAAAGGGAGAAGGCCCTTCAGAGATTGGCGGCCGAGGTGGCTGAGGAGGTTGAGCGGACAGGCGTTGAAAAGGCGATGCCTTATATGGAGCCGGCGGACCGGCGGATCATTCATTTATTTCTGCAGGATAATCCCAAGATAAAGAGCTACAGTGCGGGCGAAGGCAAGGAACGGCGCCTGGTCATCGCCCCTAAGTAGCGCCTTTCCTCATCCAAATGTTCCACGTGAAACATAATGAAATCCGCGTTAGATGATACTATTGCCGCCATCGTAACCCCTTTTGGCTCCGGCGGGGTGGGGGTGGTCAGGTTATCAGGGAATCAGGGGATCGGGATATCAGAACAATTAATTGATAATTTTCCGCGGCACATAATCCCCTCTCGCGTTTACCACTCATGGGTGCTTTCGGACCGCAAGCGCCTTGACGAGGTTATATACTACTATATGAAGGCGCCTAACAGCTATACTGGCGAGGATATCATCGAGATCAATTGTCATGGCGGGCGCGTGGTTTTGCGCAAGGTGCTCGAGTTAGTTATCGCAGCCGGGGCCCGGCAAGCGGTGCGGGGCGAGTTTACAAGGCGCGCTTTTCTCAATGGCAAGCTTGACTTGGCTCAAGCGGAGGCGGTTATTGATTTGGTCGCGGCCCGCTCTGATAAGGGTGCGCTTGCCGCGGCCGCGCAGCTTTCCGGCGGCATTTCACAAAAAGTTGCCGCGCTCCGGTCTTCACTCTTGTCATTGCTGGCAGAGATCGAGGCCGGGCTGGATTTCCCGGAGGATATCGGCGAAGTTGGCGGGGAGCAAATTATTGATCTTTGCCGGTCAGTGGTTAATGAGATTGCCGCTTTATTGGCAACGGCCGCCGGCGGCCGGGTCATGAGAGAGGGGGCCAGGGTTGCGATAGTCGGCCGGCCGAATGTCGGCAAGTCCAGCCTGCTCAACGCGATGATTGAGGCCGATCGATCGATCGTTTCTGATCAGCCGGGCACGACTCGCGATACCGTTGAAGAGGGGTTTGTCTTTGATGAGGTCCATTTTTTGTTTGTTGACACCGCGGGTTTGAGGGCGCCTGGTGATGTGGTTGAAGAAAAGGGGATTGCGCGGACGAAGGCGGAGATCGCCAGAGCCGATCTGGTTTTGGCGGTCTTTGACGCAAGCGCTCCTTTGACTGCCGAAGATGGATGTCTGCTTTCTAAATATGGTGTGGATAAGTGCCTCGCGGTCTTTAATAAAATTGATCTCGGCCTTCTGGCTACTGTGGATAAATTTGAGGGCGCGGAGGCTACGGCTTTTGTCTCAGCGCTGACAGGCGAGGGGATCGATAACTTAAAAAAACTCATTGCGAATTATATCAGCCGTGATAAGATTATGGCGGTTGACGGCGGCTTGATCAATATGCGGCATGAAGAGTGCTTATTGAGGGCCAGAGAGGCCTTGGAGGGCGTTCTGGACGGCGCAAGAGGAAAAGTCCCTTTGGATTTGATCGCCATTGATCTGCGGCTGGCGGTTGCCGCTTTGGGCGAGGTCTCCGGCCACCAGGTTTCTGATGAGGTCATTGATCAGATATTTTCTGGTTTTTGTGTTGGCAAGTGAGGTTCTTTTGGCCTGTGGATAAGGAGTGTGGATAAACCATGGCACAGATAATTGATGGTAAATCAATCGCGGCAAAAGCGCGCTCGGAAGTCAAGGCCGAAGTTCTGAAGTTTATTTCCACCGGCGGGCCTCGGCCAAAGTTAGCGGTCGTTTTGGCGGGGGACGATCCGGCCTCGCAGGTCTATGTTAGAAATAAGGAGCGCGGCTGTGCCGAGGTCGGGATGGCATCCGAAGTTCGCCGCCTGCCTGCCTCGACCAGGCAGAGGGACTTAATCGATATTGTGCGCCAGTTAAATGCCGATAAGGGGGTTCATGGAATTTTGGTCCAACTCCCGTTGCCGACCGGCTTGAATGAAAGAGAGGCGTTAGATGAAGTCGATCCGCGCAAAGACGTGGACGGCCTGCATCCGTTGAACATGGGGAAACTATTAAAGGGCGATGACTCAGGCTTTGTTCCTTGTACGCCGCAGGGAGTTATCGAGATCATTTTATCCACAGGGATCGACCTGGCTGGGAAAGCGGCGGTCGTTGTCGGCCGCAGCAACCTTGTCGGGAAACCCATGGCTCTTTTGCTCCTCCAAAATAATGCCACGGTGACGATCTGTCATTCCAGGACAGTAAACCTTGGCGAGGTGACAAAGCGAGCGGATATTTTGGTGGCGGCGGTCGGCAGTCCCCGAATCATCCATGGCGAGATGATCAAGCAAGGGGCAGTCGTGGTTGATGTCGGCACAAATCGGGTGGGGGATAAATTGGTGGGCGACGTCGACTTTGATTCGGCTGAAGAGCGGGCGGCTTTTATCACGCCGGTGCCCGGCGGGGTCGGCCCGATGACGATCGCCCTGCTTTTAAGGAACACGCTCAAGGCGGCTGCATTACTGGCCGCGAAAAAGGCGTAGGATGTCGTGGGCGCTGACCAGGGCCATGAGCGCCAATAAAACTACAAATCCCCAGTAATTGATCTTGTTCTCCAGCCGGGGGTCAAGCGGTTTTTTTCTGAGCCATTCTATTATGACAAAAACGATCCGCCCGCCGTCAAGCGCCGGTATCGGCAGCAGGTTCAAGACCCCGACATTGATGTTCAGGAAAGCGGTAAAGTAGAGCAGCGAGACCAGCCCCGTCTGCGCATATTTCCCGGTGATCTGCGCGATGCCGACCGGGCCGGCCAGATCGGCCAGCGAAACTCCGCCGGTGATCAGTTTCCCGACAATGATCAGCGTCAGCAGGACCAGGGAAACGGTTTGCTCAATTCCGTAATAGATTGAGCGCAGGGGATTGGTTCGCAAATAGTCTAGCTTTGGCGTGAAGCCAAGCAGGCCGACTTTGAGTTTTTCGTTGTACCTGGGGGTTGCCTTAAACTTTAATCTTTCCCCCCCTCTTTCAATTAGCAGGGTGAGGGGCTGCCTGGGGCTTTTGTGGATGAACTCAACCGCCTCTTCCATTTTTTTAAATTTCCGGCTGTTGATCGTCAGAAGTTTGTCCCCGGCTTTTATCCCGGCGAGCGCCGCCGGCTGATCCTTGTTAACTGAGGCGATCTCAAATGAGGCGCCGGTCGGGACGCCGACAACCAGCGACATCAGAATCAGGATGATCAGGGCGACGACCAGGTTCATGGCCGGGCCGGCGACTAATGTTTTGAATTTTTGCCAGGGCGTCTTGGCTTGGTATTTTTCGTTCTCCGGGCAGGCCTTGTCTTCATCTGTTTCCCCTTCGCCCGCGATCCGCACGAAAGCCAGAATCGGCACAAGGTTGAGTGAATAAACGGTCTCTTTCTTTCGGAAAGCGAACAGGCGTGGGCCGAAGCCAAGCCCGAACTCGAACACTCTTATGCCGGCGCGCTTCGCCCAGATGAGGTGGCCGAGCTCGTGGGCAACGGCAAGGATCGTGAATACAATAATGAAAGCGACGACGCTGGTTAACATGCGTTTTTCACCTCTTCCGCCAGCGCCAATATTTTGACTGCCTGGTCTGAATTAACGGCCGGCTCTTCTTTATTTTTGATCGCGGCGATAAAATTTTTCTGTTCCTCTGTCAGTTGGTCAGCCGGCTTAACCGGCGTTGTGCTCGGTGTCGGCGACGTAAAATCGCGCAGGTATATCGTCTTGTTTAAGAGGTCGGCCTCGACCAGGTATTTCTCGGTAGTAACTGCGATTTTCCTTGTTTTAGAGCCAAAAACACGACTGGCCTCAATTCTTGCGATCGGGCCGGTCTTGAAGGCCAGGTTAGCGATCACCCGGTCAAACATTTTCGTCCTGATCTTTTCTCCCTTCGCGTTCAGTTCGGCGATCTCGTCGCGGATTATAAGCTGGATCAAGTCGAGGTCGTGGATCATCATGTCAAAAATAACGTCGGTATCGGCGATTCTTTCCGGGCAGGGGCTTAGTCGTTTGATGTCGACGCCGATGATCTTTTCTCCTTTGATCTCTTTCAGCAGTCGGACGAACGCCGGGTTAAATCTTTCAATGAAACCGGCGGCTAGAATCAGGCCTTTTTCTTTGGCCAGCGCCGCGAGCTGGCGCGCCCTGGCCGAAGCGCCGGTGAAGGGCTTCTCGAGCAGGATGTGTTTGCCGGCGTTCAGGCAGTCGGTGGCGGTCGCGAGATGCGTTTCGGTCGGGGTGGTGACAATGATCGCTTCAGTCAGCGGGAGAAGATCCTTGTAATCATTGAAAAATGGAACGCCGAGTTCTTTGGCGAAAGCTTCTGCCGCCGGGTCGATGTCAGCTATGCCGACCAGGTTAAGCCCCGGCAGGCCGGCCGCTATTCTGGCGTGGTTTTTGCCCATTGAACCGAGGCCGATCAAGCCGACCTTTATGCCCCTGCCTTTGATCATTTATCGCTGAATTCCCGGACGGCGAGGACGACCTTTCCCAGTTCGTCTTCGGTCAACTCCGGAAAGATTGGCAGTGAAATGACTTCTGCCTGGGCTTTTTCGCATTCCGGGAATTCTCCCGCATTGTGTTTTAGCCCCGCGAACGCCTTTTGCAAGTGGAGCGAGAGCGGATAATAGACCATGGCGCCGACCCTTTTATTTTTTAAGTCCTCAAAGAGGGCGTCACGCTTATTTAATCTGACGGTAAATTGGTTGTAAGTGTGCCTGAAGCCGCTCGGTTCTGCCGACAACCGCAGTCCGGCCAAATCTTTCAGTTTTTGAGCGTAACGGGCGGCGATTTCACGACGAGAATTTATGTATTTTTCAAGGTGCGGCAGTTTGACTCGGATGATGGCTGCCTGCAGTTCGTCCAGACGGCTGTTGTAGCCGATAATGTCGTAGTGATATGTTTTGCGGCTGCCGTGGCCGCGCAAGACCCGCAGTTCGTCGGCAATTTTATCATCATTAGTCGTGACCAGGCCGCCATCGCCGAAACAGCCAAGGTTTTTGGTCGGGAAGAACGAGAAACAACCGGCATCGCCAAAACTGCCAACCTGTTTGTTCTGGAACGTTGCTCCGGCCGCCTGGGCGCAATCTTCGATCACTTTTAAGCCATGCTCCGATGCAATTTTGCCAATTTCGGCCATATTGCAGGCCAATCCGTAGAGATGAACAGGCAGAATGGCTTTGGTTTTCTTCGTGATCTTGCGGGTGATCTTGGAAGCATCAATATTGAATGTATTTGGCTCTATATCAACAAAAACCGGCGTGGCGCCGCAATAGGCGATGGCTTCCGCTGTAGCCACGAAAGTAAATGGGGAGGTGATAACCTCGTCCCCCTGTTTGATACCGCAGGCCTTGAGGGCCAGGTGGAGAGCGTCGGTCCCGGAGGCGACCCCGACCGCGTCCTTGGTGCCGATATAGGCGGCAAATTCCTTTTCCAGCGCGGCCACATTCTCGCCAAGGATGAACTGGCCGCCGTCGATCACTTTTGAGATCGCGGCGTCAAGCTCTTTTCTCAAGGCAGAGTTTTGCCTGGTGAGGTCAAAGAATGGAATTGGCATTTCTGGAATGATTATAGCATTATATCTTTAACAACGAAAGTTTTGAGCGGCAACGGAACTCGCTTAATTATTGAATATTGGCGGCCACAATGCTTATATGAAATTGTTTTGATTTCGATGAAATTAACCTGATTATTTGACGAAAATATGACAGAATGAACTTTCAACCATCAACAGAAACGTCCATTTATCCCTCGGTGGTTCGTGGAGAAACTTTTCCGGCACACCAAAGGTTTTCACTGGCGCAAGCCGGGCCAGAAAATGAGCTTGCCGAATTGTTTTATAAGTATTTCCATGAGAAAGCCAAAGGCAACGGCTGGACGGCAAATATGGCATTAAATAGAGCGAATGAATTTTCTAAGCGGCTTATTTCTAATGGCATCATGTCGAGGGAAAGAGCGCTAGAAATTGAATATTCGGCCAGTTTTCTCGTGGATTATGCCGATCTTAGTCAGAATGTGGCAAGGCTTTTGCTGCGATTAAAGGTTCTGGCCAACGCGAAAATTCTTCCGTTATCTCCTGACAATCTTATGCGGACAGCCGAATATAGATTATGTCTTGAAGCACTAAAAGCTGAGGCGTCAACCGCCGCAAGCGCTCCAACTTCGGCGGCCGGCCTGATCGCTTTGCGCAATATTATATTTATCGAAAAACAATTTAGGGATATGCGGCTTTCTATTCCTGATTTTCGCCCCCCGCAAAGCCGATTGGGGCAGAGCGGGACCGTCGATCTTATCAATATCAATAAGCCAACTGTTTTTAGCGTTGATGAGCTGCCGAAACATATTGTCGACCTCTTAAAAGCAATTCGTTACGAGCGGGCCACATATTATGATCGCCTTCAAAGGCATGGCTTAGCAATTATTGCTGCCCCGTCTATGGGCCAGATCGCGGGCCGCCTTAACGATACCCTTGGCGCCGTTGGAATGGTATCATCGTGCATTGGCGCGATCTTATTGGCTACCGGCGATAGGCCATCTTTGCCCGCAATCTTGGGAATTATTGTCCACGAAGTTGCCCACCTTGAACAGGACCGTGGCGCAGGATTTCAGGGGAATAATTTTTACGCCGAGAAAGAAGCATATTTACAACAGCTGGCCTTTCTTCAGGAGTTAAAGTCCTACTTTGTGCGGGGCAAGGCCGACCCTGCAATGTCGGCCGAGACAGAGGGCCAAATTATTGAGCTTAAGGAGCTAATTGACCGCTCTTTTCGGTAATTTCAGGCCGGCGAAAACGCGAATCAATTAAATCAATTTGTTAAGCAATGAGCCAAGTGGACTAGCATTATAATTGATTGATTCCAAGGATCCTTCACTGGTTGGCAGCGCACTCCGAAAGTTACTCTGAATGTCTTGAACGGCATTCTGTAGATTGGCCAACCGGGTTTTGCCCTCGTCGTCGAGCACAAAAAGGGGCTTTGTCATGTCGCTTTCGCGGAATACGCCCCCGGACTCCGGATCGATATATGCTGTTTCGCCCTTGTATTCCCCCACAAAATAGCTTTTACCTCCGACCTCATCAGTGGGGAGGCCGGAAAACCCGTTTGTTTCAAAATGCACATCGCCTCTAAAAGGCCCCGGAACATCGAGAGTCGCCCTCATCGAATTTGCCGTGGAGTTATCCCCGATTGAATTCGCCGCATATACAAACGCCGCTAATCCCGCCCCGATCGCTAATGGTCCAGCCATTTTGTCCTCCTTGGTAATGTGACATAGCTACTATATATATCGATTATCCCAAGGAGGAACTTGCGTCAAAAAGTATCTAAATGAAGCAAATTTCTGGCGACTTTTTCTATCGCCCCGGCGGCGCCAAGCCTTGATAGCAATCGGGTAAATTCTGCGTCATTATGAGGAGAATTGAGCAATCTTCTTGCCGAAGCCAATATGTTTTCTGGGGTCGCATCTCCCATCACCAACTCCGGAATGACCGCCTCATCCAAGAGGATATTCGGCATGGAGAAAAACTTTATCTTTTTATCTATTTTCAAAAAGTATTTTCCGATGAAATAGGTCAGGGGCGACAGTTTGTAGACCATGATATTCGGGATGCCCAGGATCGAGGCCTCGAAGTTGATCGTGCCGGAAGCGCAGATAGCAAGATTGGAGGCATTTAGCGCATCATAGATAGAGCCGGGCAAGAGGACGGCGCAATTTTTAATGTTTAATGTGAATTTCTGAAGCATCGTATAAATTTCTTTTGAAGCGGCGGGGATGAGAAAAAAGAGATCAGGGGTCTCTTTTTGGATCATTTCGGCGGCTTTGAGCAAGATCGGGAAGAGATTTATTATTTCTTGCGTCCGACTGCCCGGACAAATGGCGATGACTCGCGACTCGGGGCCCGTGACCCGTGGCCCGAAAAACTTCTTTCGGGCCACATCCCTGGTCATGGTCGGCTTAACAATGTCTAGCAAAGGATGGCCAAAATAGACGACATTGGCCCCGGCTTTTTTGTAGGCCTCGTATTCCTTTTCAAAAATAGCGACGATAAGATCAACGGTTTCGGCGACTCTTTTTACGCCGCGCGGTGTGCCCCAGAGCCACTCCTGCGGCGCGATGTAATAGGCGGTCTTGACCCCGATCTTTTTGCAGAATTTGGCCAGCGGCAGATTAAAGCCCTGCGAATCGATCAGGATCACGAGGTCGGGCTTTTCCTGTAAAAGGAGCTTTTTGACCTTATTGAAGACGGAAAAGATGGGGAAGAGGTTGGGCAGGGCCTCGAGGAGGCCGATCGTGCCGCGTTGCGTGATGTCGAATTTAATATCAACGCCTTCGGCGGCCAGGCGCTCCGAGCCGACGCCGAAAAAACGGGTATCGGGGCGGAGTTTTTTTATCTCTCTGACTAAATATGAGCCATGAACATCGCCGGAGACCTCCCCGGCCGAGACCATGATTCTCATTTAAATCCCGAGTTCGGGAATCTCCGGCAGCAGCAGCTCATCGGCCTCGTTCTCAAGCGCGGTCTTCTTGCTGATCCCGCGGCGGCTTTCGTCCTCTAAAAACGAGACGAGCTGTTCGATCTCGGGCAATGGGCGCAGACGCTTCTTGATCTCTTTGGCGGCTTCGGCCGTGTTGTTGCCCGATTCGTAAAGTAATTTAAACGCTTTCCTTATTTCCGATTGGCTGTCCTGAGCGATCCCGCGGCGCTGGAGGCCGATCGAATTGATGCCGCGCACCTGGGCCGGGTTGCCTTCGACAAGCATAAAGGGCGGTATGTCCTGCGTGACTTTTGACTGGGCGCCGACCATCGTCAGCCGGCCGATGCGCACGAACTGGTGGATGCCGGCCAGGCCGCCGATCACGGCCTGGTCCTCGATCTCCGCATAGCCGGCCAGGCCGACATAGCCGCCGATCACGACCTGATTGCCGATCCGGCAATTATGCGGCAAGTGGGCGTGGACCATGATGAAGTTTTCATAGCCGAGGCGGGTCTCGCCGCCGCCCGAGGGCGCGTGGATCGTGACGAACTCGCGAATGACGTTTTTGTCGCCGATAATGATCGCCCCTTTTTCGCCTTTGTACTTCACGTCCTGGGGCGGGGCGCCGATCGAGACGCCATTATGGATAACATTATCTTTGCCGATCGTCGTCTGGCTTGTGAGGAGGCAATGCGCGGCGATTTTTGTCCCGTCGCCGATCATGACTTCCGGCCCGACGACAGTGAAGGGACCGATCTCAACGTTCTTGCCGAGCACGGCCTTCGGGTGGACGGCCGCCTCGGGGCTGATCTTCGTGCCGCCTGGAAATTTGTCGGCCAGCGAGAACATGAATTCACCTTCAACCGCAACCTCGCCGTTGACGGTGGCTTTCCCATTCATCTTGCCGAGCGCGCCGCGCAGCCAGAGCGTCTCAACCTCGAGCCGCAGCTGATCGCCCGGCACTACCGGACGGCGAAAGCGGACGCCGTCGATCCCGGCGAAATAGACGAGTTTCCCCTCTGTCGCCGGCAGGCGCAGGGCCATCACGACGCCGACTTGCGCCATCGCCTCGATGATCAGGACGCCAGGCATGATGGGGTGATCGGGAAAGTGCCCCTGGAAGAAGGGCTCGTTCATCGTCACGTTCTTGATCGCGACGGCCCGCTTGCCCTCTTCCAGCTCAATGATCCGGTCGATCAGCAGGAACGGGTAGCGGTGGGGAATTATTTTTTTTATCTCTTTGATGTCTAATTCGGTCATGTTTCGAGCAGCCTCCTCATTTATCCGCCGAATCCTTCAGGAGAAGGCGGACTAAATCCGTATTCATTTTATGCCCGGAGCAGACCGCCCTGATCGCGGCGCGCAGCGGCCGCCCCAGCAGGGCGAGATCGCCGATCAAGTCGAGTATCTTGTGCCGGACCGGCTCGTTGGCAAAGCGCGGCTGGTTGACATAACCGTTTACACTGAGCGCGAGGGCGTTTTCGGTCGAGGCGCCCAGCGCCAGTCCCTGCCGCTTCAGCTCTTCCGTTTCTTCCAGATAGCCGAATGTCCTGGCCGGAGCAATTTCTTTGATGTATGACTGTTTTTCGGCGTCAAAAACGAAGAACTGCTCGCCAATTCCTTTAAAGTTTACCATAAATTCAACCCGGAATCCATCGTGGGGCAGGGCTTCGAGCGAGGCCTTGCCATCATTCAGTTTAATTGGCCGCTTAAGCGTCCTGTGTTCTGTGTTCTGTGTTCTGCTTTCTGCTTTCTCGATCGCCTCCGCCCACGGCAGGGCGCTCCCGTCCAGCGCCGGCAACTCATCGCCCACCACTTCGACCTCCAGGTCGTAGGCGCCGATACCGTAGGCCGCGGAGAGGAAATGCTCGACAACCGCGATTCCTTTGAGCGAAGTCCCCCGGCGGGTGTCTTTCAATTGCGCGATCGTGGCGGGGATCCGTTCTCCTGCCCGGATGAAGACGATTCCCGAGCCGGCGGGGGCCGCGCTAATTTTTACTTTAACCGGTTTTCCCGAGTGCAGCCCAATGCCTGCAACCTCGATCATCGCGGTTCCGGCCGGGCGATGGGGACGTTCGACTTCTCGCCGTAGAGCTTATAGTAACTGCTGATCGTTTCCGACTTGAGCAGTTTGCCCCCGGCGTCAAAGACCGAGCGTGTCACCGTCGTCTTGAAAGGATTATCGGCGTCAAGGACTTCCTTAACGGTCGCCGGCCTGAACCTGCCTTCGGCCAGCATCTCGACTGAGGGGCTGGAGAATTTTACGGTTTTCCCGTTCGGCGTGCCGTATATTCTAAATGAAAGCCGGCGGTTGGTGGCCGCCGCTTTGATCAGGATCGGCTGGCCGGTGTCATTCTCGAATTTAAAATCAAGCTGTCCGGGATAGACGGTCGCGTCGCGGCCGAGAGGATAGATGTTAAAATAGAACGAATGGTTTCTGCGCTGAATAATTTTTAAGTCGGCCAGCGAGACGGCATTATATAGAGTCGTGGCGATCTGGCAGGCGCCGCCGCCGAGTGATGGCACCAGCTCGCCGCCGATGATGGTATACGCCTCTTTAAAGCCCCGCTCCGGCGTGATGTCGCCGAGGGCTCTGGCCAGCGAAAAAGATTCTCCGGACATGAGGAGCGTCCCCTCAAGCCAGGAGGCGATCAGCTTGATATTATGTATCCTGTTCGGCGAGTCGTGCGTGCCGTAGTATGTGGTGAAGGCCGACAGCCGATAGACCGGCGGCTGCGCCCGCAGGTCGGCTTCGGTCACGCGCGGCGCGGAGTGCTCAATGATCAGCGGAAAAGTTCTCTCCCCCTGCGCCAGCCGCGATTTGAAAAGTTCGATCGAATCTTTGATCCGAACCTCCTTGCCGGCATTCTCCGGCTCGATATTATAACCGCCGGTCTCTTCGTAAAGGATGATCGTCGCGTCGCGGGGGCTGGCGTTGATCTCGGCGGCGAGCGCCTCGATCACGGAGGCCAGCCGCCCCTCGTCAAGGGTGAAAACCGGCTTGAGGCGGAGCGGGCCGCGCTGGAAGCGTTCTTTCAAGTCCTTTAAGTAGCCGTTGCGATGGGTGGCCGCGAAGGCCTCCTTGACCGATTTTTCATGATCGATGCCGAGGCCGGCGGTTTCCGGCGGGAAAACAAATGTTAACTGATCGGCTTCGATGGTTATGAGGGGAGAAAAAACCTGAGAAGCTTTCAGCTCACGGAGTTTTTCAAGCGCTTGCGATTGGTTCAAGCCGGAAACATCGACTGAGCCGATATAGGTTTCGTAGGGGAAATTACCCTGCGCCTGAAAGTAGTCGTAAATGACGAAGCCGACGGCGACGATCAGCGAGACCGCCGCCAGGAGCGCTAATGTCCTGAGCAGGGTTCTCAATTACTTGTTGCTTAGGCGAGAATTTTTGAAACTGCGCCGGCGCCGACGGTGCGGCCGCCCTCGCGGATGGCGAAACGCAGGCCCTCTTCAACCGCCACGTCGGTGATCAGTTCGACGGTCATCGTGATGTTGTCGCCGGGCATGACCATCTCGACTTTTTCCGGCAGTTTGATCTCGCCGGTCACGTCGGTGGTGCGGATGAAGAACTGCGGCTTGTAGCCGTTGAAGAACGGCGTATGGCGGCCGCCCTCTTCTTTGGTCAGCACGTAAACCTGGGCTTCGAATTTCTTGTGCGGCTGGACCGAGCCAATTTTGGCGCAAACCATGCCGCGCTGGAGCTCCTCTTTTTCCACGCCGCGCATAAGCAGGCCGACGTTGTCGCCCGCCAGTCCCTCATCAAGGGTCTTGCGGAACATCTCGACGCCGGTCACGACCGCTTTCTTGTGCGAACCGAGCCCGACGATCTCGATCTCTTCGCCGACCTTGACCTTGCCGCGCTCGATCCGGCCGGTGCCGACGGTGCCGCGGCCGGTGATCGTGAAGACGTCTTCGACCGGCATCAGGAACGGCTTGTCCAGCGGGCGCGCCGGATCCGGGATGTAGCTGTCGACGGCGGCCATCAGGTCGAGAATCGGCTTGCAGTCGGGGCTGTTGGGATCGCCGCTCTCCATGGCCTTGAGGGCCGAGCCGCGGATGATTGGAACCTGGTCGCCTGGGAACTGGTATTTTTTCAGCAGGTCGCGGGTCTCGACCTCGACCAGGTCGATCAGCTCTTTGTCGTCGACCATGTCGATTTTATTGAGAAAAACGACGATAGCCGGCACGTTGACCTGGCGGGCCAGCAGGATATGCTCGCGCGTCTGGGGCATGGGGCCGTCAGCGGCGGAAACGACGAGAATCGCGCCGTCCATCTGCGCGGCGCCGATGACCATGTTCTTGACGTAGTCGGCGTGGCCCGGGCAGTCGATGTGGGCGTAATGGCGCTTCTCGGTCTCGTATTCGACGTGGGCAATGGCGATGGTGATGCCGCGGGCTTTTTCTTCGGGCGCGCTGTCGATCTCGTCGAAGGCCTTGGCCTTGGCCAGGCCCTTGGCGGCCAGCACTTTGGTGATCGCCGAGGTCAGCGTGGTCTTGCCGTGGTCGACGTGGCCGATCGTCCCGATATTAACGTGGGGCTTTTTCCTCTCAAATTTTTCTCTGGCCATTTTCAAATACCTCCTAAGAATTTCTACTGCCGATTATTTAGGCAACGTTATATTATACACTATAATACCGCCCGCCTGTCAAGCGGGAAAGCCCGCGACCAGGATTGAACTGGTGACCTCGTCCTTACCAAGGACGTGCTCTACCAACTGAGCTACACGGGCAGGTCAGAATATCAGTATATCAGGGAATCAGGAGATCAGGCAAGAAGTTCGTTTTTTTTGAAGATCGGGTCAAAGGCATAGTTTTTTAACGCATCAGCTGCCCCTTCTTCTCGATCAACGACAGCAATTATTTTAACGACCTTCGCGCCGAAGGACTCAACGGCTTCAATCGCTTGCAGGGCCGAGGCGCCGGAAGTGGCGACATCTTCGACGACAACAACATTAAAGCCGGGCTCAATAATTCCCTCGATCATCTGCTTCGTACCGTGCGCTTTCTCTTTTTTCCTAACGATAAAACCGGGGATGTCGCTTAAAGCGACGACGGAAGAAGTGATGGGATCCGCGCCGAGGGTTAGCCCGCCGATCGCGTCAACTTTTATCCCTTTGAGCTTTTCGAGGATTATCTTCGCGATGAGCTTTGCGCCTTGAGGATGAAGCGTGACTTTACGGCAGTCAATGTAGAAATTGCTTTTCTTGCCGGAGGAGAGGACAAACTCGCCGGTCTTGACCGCGCCGGCTCCAAAGAGCAGTTTTCTTAATTCTTCTTTTTCGCTCAAGCTTCGGTTTTAATCGGCGACCAGCGCAAAGGCAATCAGGCCGGCCAGAATCAGGACAAGGCCGATGCTCCCTCGAACGAGAGTCAGAAGATCGCTCCAGAAAAGATAGACCGTCCAGGCGCCGAGGACGATGAAAACGAGGCCGATGAGGACTTTGATGACTTTTGCGACCATGACTATAAACCTCCTTACGGTTTTTGACCGCTTGGGATTATAGCAGACCGCTGAAATTAAAACAAGCGGAGGTTATTGTTCGGCGGGGCCTTGTGTTTTAGCAACTTTTTCCATTCGCGCCGCCAGGATCTCGCCGACCGGGATCTTGACCCAGCCGACATATGTATATGAAAGCGGGCCGAAGGCGAAGCCGATCTTGACTTTGTGCCAGTTGGCATCGGCTGAGACATCGAGCAACTTGACTTCGATCGGGATCTTATACATGACATTTGAGGTTTCATCTGGAGCCGAATAAAGCGTTCTGACTTCCAGATTGTAAGGCTCCTTGGCGGCGGCCAAAACCGAGCCGATCAAAATCAGCGTCAGGAACAGAAAAACCAGCGTATTTTTCATCTTGTGTTTTCCCCTCTCTATATACTATTCGTGCCGGGGGAGGGAAAACTTGTGTGGGGGAGGGGGTATGAGGTGTGGGGTATGGGCAGATTTAGAACTTTAAGAACTGCCGAAGTTGCTTTTCGGCCTCTTTTTTCAGCTCGGCTTCTTTGGTGGCCAGTTCGGCCTTAACCGACTCTTCGATCTCCACCTTTTTGGCCTCGATCTTGACCTTAAGCTTGCCGATGGCGGCTTCAAATGGCTTGTCAAGAATCGGCCTTGGGAATGGCTTTTTCAGATCGCCGGTCAGCTCAAATGCCAGCTCAAACCAGCCGGCTTTGTCCCGGAACAATGAGAACTCTTTCGGCAGATCAGACGTGAGCGCCGGGGCCAGCTTGAGCGTCAGGCGGTTCCCCGGCACCCACCGCAGTGTTTTCAGGTCAGCGCCGCCGTTGAAGTAGAGCTTAAAATCGTTTTCTTCGATCTTGAGGGCTTTGGCTGACACGACCCTGTCCTTAAACGAGACAGCCGTGTAGAGGCCGCCGAATTTAATATCCTGCTGGAGAGAATTTGACTTGATAGTTTTGCCGATCTCGGCCAGAGTTTTCAATCGCTTGAGTTCGCCGTTTTTCAGGGCCAGGGAGCCGTCGAGGGATAGATTGACCAGGATATCGCCGGGCTCGACGCCGCGGCCCTTGAGCGAGGCCGAAAGATCGAGCCGGCCGTACACTTTATTGAGCAGGTCTTTATAGTCGGCCAGGCCGGTCAGGAATGTCTCGATCGCGGCGTTAGAGAACGGCGCGGCGTTAAAGCCGGCGAGCCGCAGATCGCTGACAGAATAGGCCAGGCCGGGGACGCCCAGGTCAGCTGATAAATGCCCCGACAGGACGCCGTCATAAATTTTTATCGTCTTGATCTCCGCCCGGGCCAGCTTGCGCTTGAGTGTCAGCGCCGCGTCGATCTTGTCGACCTTGAATTTCTGGAAAGTCAGGTTCGCGAGGTCAAGCTTGCCGTCGACAGAAAGATTATTCGGGATGCCGGCCATTGCCCGGTTGATATTGGCCGTCAATTCTCCAGGCCGGGTTGTTTTTTTTGAGCCGGCCGGCGCGGCAAAGACCGCTAGAATAGGGTCGACCGAGAGGCCGCGCGTTGTGACGGCAAAGTTGACCGCTGGATTCTTCCAGTTGGCGATATCGGCCGAGATTGTGGCGCTTTCTCCCGCGATCGACAATTTGGTGTCGCGTAGAGCGGCGCTTTCTCTGTTGAGGTCAAGGCTGACCTTGCCGACAAGCGCGACCGGGACTGGCTTGTTTTGATAAATAATGTCGGCGGAGACCTTGAAATTGATCGGTTTAATAAGGGCGAGCTCAAAACCGGAAACATTTATATTCAGATCTTTGATCTCGCTCGATGTCCCCGTTGAATTGTCCATGTAGAGTATTTTGCCGGCGGCGACGGAGAAACTTGAGACAAGCAGGTCAAACGGGGGCTGCGCAGGGCGTTTATCGGTTGCGTCGGGCGAATCGTTTACCGTCGGGCGTTTTACTGGTTTTGGTTGGGCCAGGTCCGAGTAGTTGAATTCGCCGCGGGTATTTTTTTCGACCAGGATCTCCGGCCGTACCAGGCGAACTTCGTGAATAAGGAGCTGGCGGGAGAACAGCGGCCAGAAGGCGTAGCGCAGTTCGATCGAGTCAGCGGAAACGAATGGCTTTTTCGCAAAACCAGCCCGGTTGCCGATATAGAGCTTTTCAAGTTTTACCCCGGAAAAGATATTGAACGAAACCTTCTCGATGCGAACCTCGCGGCGCAGCGTTTCCGAGAGGCGAGCGACGGCAAAGTCTTTGATCTGATCGAGCGGCAGGAAAAGCGTCAATAAAATTGTCCCGGCCGCAAGGATGGCCAGGCCGGCCGCGAGGGCGATCAAAAGCCATTTGAGGAATTTCCTCATTTTTTGCCGGCTAGACCGGTCAGCAAGAGAAATAGCCCGGCGGCAACGAGGAGCCAGGTTAGGAGAGAACCCATGGGAACATAGGCGGCGGCGAGCAAGAGGGCGCCGCCGATAAAAATCCTCAAGAAGCGCTCAACAGTGCTTTGCATGTGGAAATTATAGCCGCGAGTTCAAATAATGTAAAGTGGGTGTTATAATGAAATTGTCGCTTTTATTTGCCGAAGAATTAATATATGTTAAAAAGAGCGGTTTCAATAATATTGCTTTTGATCGTTTTCGCCGGCATGGGGCTTTCGCAGTTCCAGGACCCGCGGGCGGCCAAACTGCGCAAATTCCTGGATAAATACCCGGACAGCCCCCTAAAGAGCCACGTTAACGAAATGGTCTATTGCGCCGACCACTTCGGGCTCGATTACCGGCTCTACCTGGCGATAGCCGGGGCGGAGAGCACTTTTGGCCGGTGCTATCCGAAAAGGAACCACAATCTGACCGGCGTCGCCAACGGCGGCAAGCGCTTCCGGTCGATCTACGACAATATCTACAGGACCAATGAGCTGATCGCCACGGGGAAATGGTACCGGCGTTACCGCAAAACGAGGAATATCAAGGACTTTGTTTATACCTACAAGGGGAAACCGCCCTACAAACACTACATTAGTACGATCCGCTATGTCTTTGCCGAGGTCGAAAAGATCTCGGTCAACAACGGACAGCCGAAGCTTCTTTTAACCCAAAAGTAAAGATGATGCCCAATCCCTCGATGGCTCGGAAGCTCGCCACTCGGAACAAGCAGAAGCTCGCAGAACTTCTATAATTATTTTTTCAGTGGGCGCGCATTTATTAGAGTGGGGAGTTGTATCTGCCTGAAGCGGCGAAATTTCGCCGCTTTTTCGCTTTTAATCCCTCGAGAAGCCGGCGTGAGCGTGGCAATAAGATTGCTGCCTGAGACATTAGAAAGGGGGTGAGCGCATGGATAAGCCCTTTGAGGATTTTCCAGCTTATATAAAGGGAGTGAATGTAGCTAAGGAAGCGAATCTTGTATGCGCAGACATTAAAGACGGGCAGTTCAATTATCTTAAAGATCAAATCAGGCGGGCTGCGTCTTCGGTTATTCTCAATCTTGCTGAGGGATCGGGCAGGTGGACGAAGAGGGATAAAATAAACTTTTATCGTATAGCAAGGGCATCCGCGTTTGAATGTTGCGCGGTTCTCGATCTCTTTGCGGCCTTTCAATTGGCAGAGAAACAACACTTGGAGAGACTGAAAAAGCAATTTGTTGAGATAGCAGGTAATTTGCAGGCGTTAATCTTTAGCATCGAAAAAAGAAAATTTTAGATAATTCTTATCCTTGCGCCTGCGCCTGTTCCTGTGCCTAAAAATCCGATGCAAGGCGCAGGATCAGGAACAGGAAATAAAAATCCTGTGCCAGCTCGGATTTTTATTTGGAGAGAGGAGGATTCGAACCTCCGAAGGCATAAGCCGCCTGATTTACAGTCAGGTGCATTTAACCACTTTGCTATCTCTCCGTATTAACTGACAACTTACAACTAACGACTTACAACTTGCAGCCGAGATCAGCAGAAGTCGTAAGCCGCCAGTTGTTTTGAGGAAAATTATCTTCGTTTTTTCTTTCGTCCCCTGGCCATCTTGGCGCGGGAAATATCGCCTTTTTTGTCAACGAAATAGAGATAACCTTTTGCTTTCTTGATGCCGACTTTCGCTACTTTTTCCGCCATTTATGTCACCCCCTTTGTCTTAAAACCTCATACAGGATAATGCCGGCCGCGACCGACGCGTTCAGTGAATTTAGCCTGCCCCGCATCGGCAATCTGACGACCTCGTCGCACCTCTCCTTGACCAGCCGGGCGAGGCCCGAGCCCTCGCTGCCGACGACAAAAGCCGCCGGCCCCCGGTAGTTCGGTTGATTATATAATCTTTTGCCGTCGATTTCAAGGCCGTAGACCGTCAGTGATTCGTTCCTCAAATAGCGGATCGCCTCGGCGATGTTGGGGACGCGGGCGATGGGGACGGCGCGCGCGGCGCCCGTCGAGACCTTAACGACCGTCTCCGTCACCGGCGCCTGGCGCGCCTTGCGTATGACGACGCCGTGGACGCCGGCCGCTTCGGCGGTGCGCAGGATCGCGCCGAAATTGTGAGGGTCTTCGATGCCGTCGAGGATTAAGATAAAAGGGGGCTCGTTTTTGGCCGCGGCGATCTCGAGGAGGTCGGGCAGGTCTTTATATTCAAACATGGGCGAGAGCGTCGGCAAAAATGGCCAGCGCCCGGTCGATCTCAGTTTTTTTAACATTGAGCGGGGGGATGAAGCGGATGACCGTGCCGTCGCCGCCCGTCGAGATAAGGACCAGTTTTTTCTCGAGACAATAATTGATGATCTGCTTGACCGGCTCGCCGGCGCCAAGATCGACGCCGAGCATGAGGCCGCGGCCGCGCACAGCCTTGATGAGTTCGGAGTGTTGAGTTTGGAGTTCGGAGAGGTTTTTCTTGAGATAGGCCCCGAGACGCGCGGCGTTCTGCAGGAGTTTTTCTTTTTTTATGACCTCAAGAGTCGCGCTGGCGGCGGCGCAGGCGACCGGATTACCGCCGAAAGTTGAGCCGTGCGCCCCCGGGCTCCATTTGGCCATGATCTCTGCCCCGGCCAGGCAGGCGCCGAGCGGCAGGCCCGAGGCGATCCCTTTGGCGACGGTAATGATGTCGGGCACAACCCCGGCGTGCTGGCTGGCGAACCATTGGCCGGTGTGGCCGATGCCGGTCTGGACCTCGTCAAAAATAAGCAGCACGCCGTTCGCGTCGCAGAGTTGGCGCAGGCCTTTCAAAAAACTGTTTTCAACTTCTATGTAGCCGCCTTCGCCTAAGATCGGCTCGATGATCAGGCCGCCGATTGAGCGGCTTTCGATCAGTCCCTTAACGACGCGCAGGTCAAGCGGCGCGATATAGACCTCCGGCAGGAGCGGCGCGTAGCCGTCGCGGTATTTCATTTTTGATGTCGTGATGGAGAGGGCGCCCAGCGTGCGGCCGTGGAAGCCGCCCTGGAAAGCGATGATCCCCGGCTTCCTGGTCGCGTATTTGGCGAGCTTGACGGCCGCCTCGACCGCCTCCGTCCCGCTCTGGCAGAGAAAGGCCTGGGCGTTTTTCATCGGCGCGATCTTCTGCAGTTCTTCGGCCAGTTTGACGTAGGGCTCGTAATAGGCGACCCCGATGCAGACGTGAAGAAGCTTCTCCGCCTGGTTTTTTATCGCCGCAACGACTTTTGGATGACAGTGGCCGGTCACGTTGCAGGCGATGCCGGCGGCGAAGTCAAGATATTTTTGACCCCGATAATCGATCAAATATGAACCCCGGCCGGCGGCGACTTCAAAGTCATCAAAATATTTTCCCAGGACGGGGGAAAGGACCGATTGGCCGCGGGCTTTCAGTTTTTTCATACAATTTATTATACGCTATATTTATGATATACTGCAAGGCAATGCTCTGCCGCAAGAATATCTGCTCGCTGCTTTTTGCCTGCTGCTTATTGGCCGGAACGGCCTTGGCCGAGCTCGTCCCGAACCAGGTCATCGTCAAATTCAAGCCGGGCATCGTTAAGCTCCCCAGAGGTCTGGCCGTCGCGGGAATCAAAGCCGCTGCCGTTTCCGCCGCCTCGGTGCGGGCGCTCAATGCCAAATACAAAGTGGCCGAGTTCAAGCAGATGTATACCGATGCCCTGGCTATCCGCCCCGACTGGAAACACCTGGACAATGAATATATCCTCACCTTCTCCGCCACGGCGGATGTCATACGGGCGCGCGATGAATATAAAAAAGATGCCAGCGTGGTGACGGCCTCGGCCAACTCATATGTTCGGGCCTTTGACATCACGCCGAATGACCCGTTTTACAGCGAGCAGTGGGGGCTGGTAAAAATCAAAGCGCCCGCCGGCTGGGTCAAAACGACCGGCACTAACGAGTCGATCATCGCCATTCTTGATACCGGCATCAACTATGATCACGAGGATTTCAGCGGCAAGGTCGATCTGGCCGACGCGAAAAATTACGTTTCGGGCGGCACCGATCCGTTGGACGATTTCGGCCACGGCACGGCGGTCTCTGGCATTATCGGCGCGGTCACGGACAACTCGCTGGGTATCGCCGGCCTGGACTGGCACGCGAAGCTGCTGCCGATCAAAGTTCTGGACAGCAGCGGCAGCGGCGATATATCAGACATCAGCGAGGCGCTGGCCTACCTGACGGCGAAAAAAACAGCCGGTAAGAATATCGTGGCCGCCAACATGAGTTTGGGCCAGTACAACACCGGCGCCGATCATTATACGGAAGAGGATCCGGCCAGTTTGAAGGAGCGTTGCCAGGAGGCCTACAATGCCGGCATTGTCCTGGTGGCCGCGGCCGGCAACGGCAATGTTGACTGGAACACCTACCCGGCCTATTATTCAACGGTTTTAGCGGTGGCCGCCACGGACCAGGATGACAAGCGTTCGGTCTGGACCGGCATCGATCCAGACACCGGCCAGACACAAGCTTCAAACTACGCCAGCTGGGTGGATGTCGCGGCGCCGGGCAGCGGAATCTTCAGCACTGTTATGAGCGGCAGTTACGCCAACGGCTGGAACGGCACCTCGCTGGCTTCCCCTTTCGTGGCCGGCCTGGCCGGCCTGATCAAAGCGGTCAATCCGGCTCTGAGCCCGGCCTCGGTCTACGCGCAGATCGCCGGTTTGGCCGATAATATTGACGCCTTGAATCCCGGCTACGCAGGCAAGCTGGGCAGCGGCCGGATCAATGTCTACCGCTCTCTGGCCGGCCTTGTTTCGGAGATCACTTCACCGGCCAGCGGCGAATATATCCGGGGAACAAAGACGATAACCGGCACGGCCGGCGGCTGGAACTTCGCGAGTTTTGAAGTCGCCGCGCTTAAAAGCGGCGGCGTCGAAGAGACGATAATTGTCAGCACGACTTCGGTCGAGAGCGGCACGCTGGCGGCGTGGAATACGGCCGCCGGCCGCTACGGGCCATACACCGTCCGCCTCCTGGTCTGGGGCGCAGGCGGAACATCTTCGGAAGCCGATGTTTCGGTCGTGGTCGATAATGTCACGCCGGAGGCGGCGATCGTCTCGCCCGCCAGCGGCGCTTCAATCAGCGGCCGGATCACCATTACCGGCAGAGCGACCGACGAATATTTTGATCATTATATTTTGGAATACGGCGCCGGCGGCAGCCCGGCCTCATATCAAAGCCTCGGCGCCTTTTACGCGCCGGTCGAGGGCGGCGTGCTGGCGACCTGGGAGACGGCGGGGCTGGCCGGAACTTACGCGCTGCGCCTCACGGTTTATGACCGGGTCGGCAATGTTTCGGTCGAAGCGGTCAGTTTGAATATTTTGTCGGAAACGCCGACCAAAGCGGTTCAGGCGGAGGGAGCGCTGCCGCTGACCTTTGCCTTGCCCAACCCTTTTGTTCGGACCAGCACGACCGAGACAACATTCAGCTATAGCTTAGCGGGGAATTTTAACGCGACCATCTACCTCTTTGACGTGAACGGCAGCCTGGTCTGGCAGAAAAGTTACGCGGCGGGGGAAAACGGCGGCAAGGCCGGCGCTAACAGCCCTTCATGGGACGGTCTCAATCTTTACGGCGCCTCGGTCGCGAGCGGAGTTTATCTCTATCAGGTCACGGCGGACAAAAAAGTCATCGGCCGGGGCAAAGTCATCGTCCTCAATTAGAAATTCATCGTCCCCTCAATCGAGAGCAAACTCGCCCTAAAGTCATCCGTGCCGGTCGTGTTCTTGTTGTTCTTATAGTCGACCTGCTTGAGCGAAGCGACGAGGGTAAAATTTGTCAGCACCGGGTTCTCGACCGGAATGACAATGTTTAAGCTGTAGGTCTGGGTTGTCTTCCTGTAGTCAATGTCGGCCACGGCGCCCGCCTGCACCTCGCCCCGGTTGTTCTCATCCGCGAGATCGTAGACGAGCGTCCCCCAGCTGAAAATCTGGTAGCTGGCTTTGCCGTTGGTCAGGGTTTTGGGCCGGCTTTGATTGGCCAGCTTGTCCATCGTGATCTTGCGCGTATAGTCGGCGGAGAGGCTGAGGCGCGGCAGGAACGGCAGGGCGAGCGAGGTCTGGGCGGTCACCGTGTTGTTTGAGGTTTCCGTCGTGATCGGCGCGGTGGTCGAATTATTGGAATTCTTGTAATCCTCCTGGTTGTAGCCCACAGTCAGCGGCAGGCTGGGGATGAGGGTCAGGTTGAGCGTGAAAGTCTGCGAGAAGGTATTCGTTTTCGTCGCGACCGTCTGCGTGCCGGCGGGCGCCGTCTGCCGCTGATCGGAGGCGGCAAAGCGCGAGGTCAGCCGCAAAATGCTCAGGGTGATCGGCGTGTAATCGGCTTCCCAGCCGATCGTGCGGCCGGTGCTTTTGTTGGCGGCGCCGGTCTCCGGCACGTTCTCGCTCTTTGAGGCGTTCAGTCCGGCGGATAGCCACGGGAAAGGAGTGAGGCGCGTCGCGCCGTTGGTGCGCAGGCTCAGCGGATTTTCCCCGCCTTCGATGTAAGAGGTCCTCTCCTGGCGATTGTGATCGAGCGAGCCGCTCAGGAGGCTGAAGGGGGTCACGTCCATGTGATAGGTCTCATTTTTTGTTTCGATCGCCCTGTCGGTTGGCACGATTTTGTAATCGGTGTGATTCAAGATCGAGAACCGGGTCGTCCATTTCTGCAGGAACAAGGTCGTCAGGTCGAGCGAGAGGTTGTAGGCGTTGTCAACCGCTTTTGTGTGGGCGGTCCTGGTTTCCAGCGAGCCGAGCGTCACCGGTTCGTTGTATTGGAAGTCATAGCCCAGGCCGACGCGGTCGGTGAATTTTAAATTACTCCCGGCGTGGTAATAATCGATATTCTGCGTTGAGCGGTTGGGGTCGTTGACGTTGACCACGTGATTTTTCGATGTTGTCTTGCGGTATTCGTATTTCTGGCTGAGCGTCAACACCCCCCTCTGCCAATCGGCGGGGACAACGCTGCCCGAATACGAGGTCTGCAGGTTATCGCTCGTGTGGAGCGCGCCGGCCGAGAGAAGGTCGTCCAGGGTTGAGAACGTGCGGTAGCCGAGATCGACCCTGGCCAGCCCGCCCGGGTTGAGGCCGGCGGCCAGAGAATTATCATAGCTGCGCAGGAAAGTCGAGCGGGTGGCGCCGATGGGGTTCTGGTTGAACTTGTAGGAATAATTAGAATAAAAAGAGTGGAACTCCGGCTTATAATTCACGTTGTATTCCTCGTAATTCGAGCCGAGACCGATCGCGGTGCCGCCTAACGGCGAGAAATCAAAGCCGACCTTTTTGGTCTGGCCGTTGACCGTCAGCGCGTCGCCGAACAATTTTGTCTCGGCGCCCAAACGGAAGGCGGAGTCGACCTTGGTCTTGGTCTCGGCCGCGAGGCCCGAGCTCGATTGATACTTGTACTCGACGGAAATGGCATCGAGCGTGGCCGGCGAGATATAGAAGAAGTTGAAGGAGCCGGGCGCCGTGTAGGTGATGAAATAATCGATGTCGCGGTTGACCAGCAGGTTATTGACCAGGATCTTTTCGCTGCCCTCAATAATGGCGGCGGGCGAGTGCAGGGCATAGAGCTTTGAGCCGCTGCCGGCAAAGGTCTCCACGGTCGTTTCGGCCACATAGACCTGGTCGGTCTCGCTCCTGGCGTAAGCGGAATCGATCTTAAAAATATTGCCGATCTTAAAACTGCCGTCAAAACCCATGGCCGCCTGGGCAATGTTGCCGCCGGTCGAGGCGCTGACCGGCACATACTGGTAAATGGCCTGGAAGTTCTTGCTCGTCGCCAGCGGGTTGTTAAATGTGATCGAGGGGTTGTTCGGGTCATAATTGATCGAATAGCCGGTATCGCCCGCTGTGGCGTCGAAGCTGGGATTGCGCGTGTAGGTGATGATGGCCGACGAGCCCTGATCCCAGACCTGGACGGTCTCGGAACCCGGCACGATCTGGCGGATATTGCGCAGGAAATACGGCCCGCGGTTGCCGTTGCCGACGTCGGTATATTTGCCGACAATGCTTTTCTGGTACGAGTAGGTGACGTTAACCTCGTCGCTGGCGCCGAAACTTTGATTGAAGAAATAGAGCGTGCCGGTGTCATAGCCGTCGCTCGGATCAGCGCGATCGGTCACGTAGGAGAGGGGGACCGGCGGGATGACATTGTAATTGCCGGTGGCCGGATCGACCTCGACGGTCGGGACCGTGTAATCAACTTCAAAGGTCAGCTGACGCGTCACGCCGCCCTGGCGCAGGGTGACGACCAGCGCGGCTTCGCCGGTGGGGAGAAGCGGGCGGTTCTTGAGCGAGAGAACAAAATTGCCGGTGATCAGCGTCTGGCCGGCGAAAGAATCAATCACGGTGGCCGTTGGCGCAGCGGCGGCCTGCTTGGCCGATTCCCGAAGATAGGTCGCCCCCAGCTTGAGCTCTTTGGGGAATTTTGAGACGGCGGCGGGCGGCAGGGCGGTCACATTGTAGCTGTAGCCGGCCTTGATCTGGGAGGTCGGCCCGATCACGACCCCAAACATTATTTCGCCCTTGGGATATGAGATCTTGTAGTCGAGGTCCCGGACAAAAAGCTTGCCGTCGACTTCGATCCTTTCGCTGCCCGGCACGAGCTGGCCGTGTTTTGTGTGATAAGGGCCGCGGCTGCCGATCCCGGCGATCGGCTCCGTCTCCCTTGACGTCTCAAAGTGCCTGTATTCGACGACGAGCGCCTCTTCGGAAGTCGGCAGGAAGCGGGTCAGCAGTTTGATCTCGCCGGAATCGTAGCGGATGATGTAATCCTCGTTCTTTTTCAGCTGGGTCCCCATGAAAGTCAGGGTTTCGCTGAAATTGATGACCGGGGTGCGCGTCAGCTGATACTGGCCGGAGGCCTCTCCTTCCATGACTTCCGGTTCGACCGTGCCGGCTGTCGGGAAAATGTCGCGCGCGGCGAGAATGACCGGCTCCTCTTTCGGCGCCGGCTTGCCGAACTGTTCGGGATCGATCGTGAACCTTGACTGGAAACCGAAGAAATCGCGCTTGGAGAGCGTGGGGAAAAACAGATCGAGCACATTGGTGTATTCATAGGAATATTTGAACTCATCGGTCGTGTTGAGTATCCGGTTGAAAGTTATCTTGCCCTCGAAGTAGTCGATCGTGTAATCGGTGTTGCGCCGCAAATAGACGCCGTTCAGCTGGACCAGATCGCTGCCCTCGACGATCGAGCCGTGCCCCAGATTATATGGGCCGCGCGTGTTGTTGCCCTTTTGCGAGGTGAGGGCCTGCGTCTGGCTTTTCAGCTTGGCCGAGGGGACCGTCAGGATGTCGTACCAGCTGTCCTTGGAGCTCAGCATGACGCCGTTCAGGAATTTTGAGGCCGAGACGAACTCGTTGCCGGTAAAATTGGCGTTGATGTCGCCGAAGGTCAGCTCGTTGTTATAGTATTTGACCTTGACGTCGAAGCGCTCGGGCGTCTCCGGCTGCTGGTCGAGGTCGTAGGTGACGGAGAGGCTCTCGGAGAGCTGGCCGAGAATCTTGAGCTGGAGGCGTTCCTGCCAGGGGCCGCCGGAAAACGTCGGATAAAAGCCGCCCAGCTGGGTCAGGCCGGTAAAATAATTCCGGCTCGGCGCGACCTCGACCTGTTTGTTTTCCCATTTTTTAAAACCGGAGATATCGATCTGCGGATATTGAGACGTGTAGGCCGCTTGCTCGGCCCACACGGCGAGCGTAAATAAGGCCAGAAAAAACGCGGCCAGCGAGTATTTTTTCACTCGCCGCATTATAACATCAGATAAATTTCTTTACCACCAGGATCGCGTTGTGTCCGCCGAAGCCGAAGGAGTTGGAGAGCGCCGCGTTGATCTTCATCTTTTTCGCCTGATTAGGAACGTAATCGAGGTCGCAGTCGGGGTCAGGCGTTTCATAGTTGATCGTTGGCGGGGCGACGTCGTTTTTGACCGAAAGGGTGGTGGCGATGAACTCGACCGCGCCCGAGGCCCCGAGCAGGTGGCCGAGCATTGACTTATTAGAACTGATTGCTAACTTGCGGGCGTGCTCGCCGAAAACGGCCTTGAGCGCCATTGTTTCGAACTTATCATTGAGTTCAGTCGAGGTGCCGTGCGCGTTGACATAATCGATGCCGGCCGGGGAGAGGTCGGCGTCTTTGAGCGCGGCGCGGATCGCCCGGATGGCGCCTTCGCCGCCGGGCGCCGGCGCGGTGATGTGATGGGCGTCGCCGCTCAGGCCGTAGCCGACGATCTCGGCGTAGATCCCGGCGCCGCGGGCCTGCGCCGATTCAAGGCTTTCGAGTATGACGGCGCCCGCGCCTTCGCCCATGACAAACCCGTCACGGTTTTTGTCAAACGGCCGGCTGCCGGTATTGGAGAGGGCGCGGGCGGCGCAAAAACTGCCGATGCCAAGCGGCGTGATAGCGGCCTCGGCCCCGCCGGCGATGACGGCGCGGGCGGCGCCGCGCTGAATCAGCTTAAAAGCCTCGCCGATGCAGTTGGTGCCGGTGGCGCAGGCAGTGACGACGCACATGTTCGGTCCTTTGGCGCCGAGAATGATCGAGATATAACCGGCGGCCATATTGGTGATCATAAAAGGGACGGTGAATGGGCTAAGGCGGTCGGGCCCTTTCTCGTGCAGGTTGCGGGCCTGCTCCTCAAGAAAACCGATGCCGCCGATGCCAGAGCCGAAAATGACGCCGATCTCAGCGGCGTTGTCCGCCGTGATTTGCAAATTCGCATCTTCGACAGCCAGCTTGGAGGCGGCCACGCCGAACTGGATGAACCTGACCAGGCGCCTGGCCTCTTTTTTTTCCAGGTAAAGACCGGGCTCAAAGTCCTTGACTTCGCCGGCGATGTGAGAGGTAAAGGCGGCGGCATCAAAATGGGTGATCGGGCCAATGCCGTTCTTGCCGGCGGTCAGGTTTTGCCAGAAGACCTCTTTGCCTGTCCCGATGGGGGAGAGGACGCCCAGACCGGTTATGACGACTCTGGTCAACAGCCCGCCTCCGCAGCTTCCTGAAGGATCTCCTTGACGATTCTGGCGGCGGGCTTGATTGAGCGGTCGGGAATCTTCCAGACGTACTCGCCGGAAAAGACCACGCCATGGTCAATGTCACCTTTTTGCGAATTGATCAGGGCCTGAATGATACAATATTTGAATGAACATTTCTTGAGGCAGAAATCACAGCCGGCCGGCTTCGGCGCCTGGTCAGCCAGGATTTTTTCGACGAATGCCGTCTTGATTGCCCGGCCGGGCATACCGACCGGCGATTGGATGAGGACAACGTCATCTTTGGTTGCCGTCTGGTAGCGTTGTTTGAACGAGGGCGCCGCGTTGCACTCGTCGGAGAGGACGAAGCGCGTCGCCATTTGCACCCCAGCCGCCCCCGCCTTGAGCGCGCGGCACATCTCCGCGCCGTTGATGATGCCCCCGGCGGCGATGACAGGGAGGCTGACCGCTTTCTTGACCTCCGGGAAGATATCCCAGACCGATTGGTCGGTGCCGAGGTGGCCGCCGGCCTCCTTGCCTTCGACCACAATGGCCGAGGCGCCCAGCTTTTCGGCGGTCGCCGCGAGGCGGGCGGTCGAGACAATGGAAACGATCGGGGTGTCGCCGTCCTTGCCGTATTTAAAGATATCTCGGGAAAAACCAGCCCCCGTGATAATGAGGTCGATTTTTTCCTGGATGGCGGCCTGGACGATGCCGATAAAATCCCTGGCGGCGAACATGATGTTGATGCCGACGATGCCTCCCGCCGCCCGCTCCCTCGCGATCGCGATCTCCTTGCGCAGTTCATCAAAGGCCATGCCCGAAGCGCCGATGATGCCGATGGCGCCGGTCGAAGCGACCGCGCCGGCCAGGGCGCCCGTTGAGATGCGCACGGCCATCCCCCCCTGAATGAGAGGGAGTTTGGCCGTTAACTTATCGATCTTTAATTCTGGCAGCTTCACTTTATTTTCACTTCTTGGCGTGCGACATCACGTAGCTGATCGTGTCGCCGATCGTTTTGATCTTTTCCGCGTCCTCATCCGGGATCTCGATGCCGAACGCCTCTTCGAGCGCCATGACCAGCTCAACGGTGTCGAGCGAATCGGCGCCGAGGTCGTCGACGAACGAGGCCTCGCGCTTGACCTCTGATTCGGCGACCCCGAGCTGTTCGACTACGACCTTTTTGATATCGTCATAAATTTTATTTTCGTCCATTACTTCACCTCCCTATAATTGCATTTTCCCATTCGAGAAATGAGCCCAAGCGCATTTATTTAGTGATAGCGTTTCATTATTTACATGTACATGCCGCCGTTGACGGCTATGACCTGCCCGGTCACATAATCCGACTCCGGGCCGGCCAGGAAGAGGACCGCGTTGGCCACGTCATCGGGCGTGCCGAGCCTGCCCAATGGGATGAGCTCCATCATTTTCCTCTTGACCTCGTCCGAGAGCTTGTCGGTCATCGCCGTCTGGATAAAGCCGGGCGCGACCGCATTGGCCGTCACGCCGCGCGAGGCCAGCTCCTTGGCCACCGTTTTGGTGAAGGCGATCACGCCGCCTTTGGTCGCCGCGTAGTTCGCCTGGCCGAAGTTCCCCATCTGGCCGACGATACTGGCAATGCTGATTATTTTACCGTATCTTTGCTTCATCATCAAGGCGGCGGCCGCTTTTGTGCAGTTGAAGACGCCGGTCAGGTTGACGCCGATGACCGCATCCCACTCCTCTTTTTTCATCCGGATCAATAAATTATCCTTGGTGATACCGGCGTTATTGACCAGAATGTCGATCCGGCTCATGGCCTTCACGATCTCGGCGACGCCTGTTTCAACGTCGGCCAGGTCGGCGACATTGGTCTTGATCGACATGGCTTTGACTCCCAGCGCTTCGATCTCTTTGGCCGTCTGCCGAGCGAGCTCAATGTTAATGTCGGAGACAACGACATTTGCCCCCTCTTTGGCCAGCGCGACAGCGATCGCCTTGCCGATTCCCTGCGCCGAACCGGTCACTAACGCGACTTTATCTTTAAGCTTCGACATATGATTTTACCTCCACATTCGGATCGGTCTTTTTGATCAACCCGGTTAAAACCTTCCCAGGCCCGACTTCAATGAAAGAAGTCACGCCGTCAGCGATCATTTTTTTGATCGAATCTTCCCAGAGCACGGGAGCCGTCACCTGCTTTACGAGCAATTGTTTTATCTCCGCCCCGCTTTTCACCGGCGCGGCCGTGACATTGGCATAGACCGGTATTTTAGCATCGTTGATCGTGATTTTCTCCAGCTCGATTGCCAGTTTGTCCGCCGCCGGCTGCATGAGCGGGCAGTGGAAGGGGGCGGATACTGCCAAGGGAATGATTTTTTTGACCCCGGCGGCTTTTAACTTTTCGCCGGCCGCTTCGACAGAGCTTTTCTTACCGGAGATGACGATCTGGCCTGGCGAGTTGAAGTTGGCCGGCCAGACGCCGCCGACCCCCTTACATATGTTAATGATGGCGTCTCGATCGCCCCCCAGAAGCGCGGCCATGGCCCCTTCGCCCGCTGGGACCGCTGCCTGCATGAACTTGCCGCGCAGATGGACGGTTTTGACCCCATCTTCGAATGAGATAGCGCCGGCAGAGTAGAGTGCGGAGTATTCGCCAAGCGAGTGGCCGGCGACGGCGGCTACCTGTGTTCCGAGTTCCGCTTTCTGCTTTCTGCTTTCTTCCAGCGCGGCGACGCTCACCGTAAAGATCGCCGGCTGTTGTATTTCAGTTTTTATGAGTTCTTCTTCGGGCCCTTCGAGGACGATTTTCTTTAGGTCAAAACCGAGGATCTGGTTCGCCTGCTCAAGGAGTTTTTCAGCAAAACCTTTGCCCATCCCCACCGACTGCGACCCCTGGCCGGGGAAAACAAAGGCGGTTTTCATTTTAAGCCCTTTGGATGTATTGCGGTCCAGAAGAAAATGGCAGGCACTGTCTGCCGTTTTTGATAAACAAGGAGCTTTTGATAATTTCTTTTTCCGACAAATTTATTCATATTAAAACACAACTTGTACCACTGGCGCAAGATTTGCAAATCTCTCGCCAGCGGAGAGAAACATTTTTTAGATTAGACTTGTCCATTATACCAAAAATCCCGAGCTCAAAATAGAGTGAAATTTTCTTGGGGGGGCCGATATAAGGGATATCAGAGTATCTGGGAAGCCGGGTAGCCGGGAAAAATAGGAGGAGAATGAAATGGATGTTAACGCGGTGAAGGCGGTCAAGCAGAGGGCCGGGTATGAGAAGCGGATCTTAGATAATATCGAGATGGTTGACGGGCGCCGCAGCGGTGGCATAAGCCGGGCGGAGTTTAATCAGGCGGATACCGATGGGAACGGTGCGATTGCCGGGGCGAAGTGCCAGAGCGCGTTATTTAATCCCAATTCCCGGCCGGTAGAGTGTGGCGCGGAGAAATCGGCCAGCCCAGAGCTACACCCGGCCGAGGTGACGAAGCCGACTAAATAATGGCGGATGGGGCGGGCTGATATCCGAAAAACCACTTGACACGCTACTCCGAATAATCTATATTATACG
>METM01000030.1:5450-5664 GCA_001772335.1 candidate division WOR-1 bacterium RIFCSPHIGHO2_01_FULL_53_15 | reverse complement strand
GCGATTTTAAATGAATTGAACAAATTATTTATTCACTACACTCCCTTCGATGCAACACTGTCCAGTCCTTCTCTCCGAGGCAATCACCCTCCTTTCCCCGAAGCCCGGCGAGAGTATTTGTGATGCGACACTCGGTCTTGCAGGTCACGCCGAGGCACTGCTTTCGAAGGTACTTCCGGACGGAGCACTGATCGGCATCGACGCAGATCCGGAA
>METM01000030.1:4246-5430 GCA_001772335.1 candidate division WOR-1 bacterium RIFCSPHIGHO2_01_FULL_53_15 | reverse complement strand
GCCGATCTCGGTGTGAGCTCGCCGCATTTCGATGATCCCGCGCGCGGATTTTCCTTCCGGAGCGACGGTCCGCTCGATTTGCGATTTGACCGTACCTCCGGTGTGCCGGCTTCCGAGTGGCTCGCACATGCCGATGCGGAAGAGATCGCGCAGGCACTCCGTGAGTGGGGGGAACTGCGCGGCGCATGGAGCATTACACAATCGATTATCCGCGGAAGACCCGCGACAACGAAACAATTGCAGGAGTGCGTCGAGGAAGCACTCGGGTGGCGCGCCCCCTCTGCGATGGCACAGGTGTTTCAGGCATTGCGGATCGCCGTGAATGGAGAAATACAGGCCCTGCAGGATCTTCTCGCAGCTGGACCGAGGCTCCTCCGCCCCGGCGGACGCTTCGGTGTCATCTCCTATCACTCTCTCGAAGACCGTTTGGTGAAGCAGGCATTCCGCGCGCTTGTAACCGTGCACAAAGATCCCCACACAGGACAGGATATCGAGACGGCGATGTATCGATTAATTACCAAAAAGGCAGTGGTGCCAGGACCGGAGGAGATTGTGAGGAATCCAAGGGCGCGAAGTGCAAAGTTGCGCGTGATCTGCTACCCTCCCCCATTGTGACCCCTGTCTCTTCCATCACACCCCGCCGCCGCGCAAGTCTCGGGCGGATGGTGAACCAGAGCACCGTCATTCTGACGGCGGCTATCGGTGGCATTATTCTCACGCTCTCGCTCCTCATTCTCTTCCATCAGAATGCGAATGCGACGAAGGGATATACATTGAGGACGCTGGAGCGCGAACGTTCGGAACTGCTTCTCGAAGAGGAAGTCTTGAAAATGCAGATTGCGGATGCGCAGGCACTCAAAAAACTGGGTGAGGATCCGGTGATTGCCCTGATGGTTCCTGTGCGAGGGGCTAAGTACGTAGAAGGAGAGGAAACGATGGCACGGTCGGTGGCGGAGAGAATCGAGAAGCGGGAATAAGCATTGGATGTAACGCATTGCATTGTTGAATTGCTCTATTGCTGATATTTGTTTGAGTTTCTAACAATATAACAATACAACAATACAACAATCCCTCAACATTCCTGCAGCGACAGAAAACACAAATTTTGCTATACTTCTTGGAAACCCATGAAAAGAATCATTCCGTTAGGCGCGGCCGGATCGGCACTGCTTCTCGTTGCTGCA
>METM01000030.1:3766-4224 GCA_001772335.1 candidate division WOR-1 bacterium RIFCSPHIGHO2_01_FULL_53_15 | reverse complement strand
CGAGCAATCCCTCGCGGACTGCATCGGAAAACCTTACGGCTATCCCGGATGTCCTGTGAAGAAGCAGACGGCTGCTTCGGTATCCTCCGTTGTGCCTCTTGATTGCGGCGACGGCGTTCTCGATGAAGATGAGGAGTGCGATCTTGGTCGTCACAACGGCATCACCAATTGCACGAAGGAATGCAAGCTCCTGTACTGCGGTGATGGGAAAGTGAACGCGCACATCGGAGAGCAATGCGAGCCGGAAGTGGAGGAGATGTACGTGCTCGACGAAGTCTCGGGCGTACTCACGACCCAGGTGCGCTTCATCAAAAAGACGTGCGGTACCTTCTGCGCTCCGCCGGTGTGCGATGAGAAAGGATACTGCAAAGACGGATGCAAACTGATCTTCCTTGCTGCGTGCACGGCGGCGGCTTCATCGGCGCCGGCGACGACGCTTGTCACGCAGCCGGCCGCCA
>METM01000030.1:0-3702 GCA_001772335.1 candidate division WOR-1 bacterium RIFCSPHIGHO2_01_FULL_53_15 | reverse complement strand
ATGAAGAGTGCGATGACGGCAATCAGAACACGTTTGATGAATGTCCGAATGACTGCCGTACCGCATCATGCGGCGATGCCGTCCGTGAGGGTCGTGAGGAATGCGATGATGGCAACAGCAACAGCTTTGATGGATGCCCCACGGACTGCAAGCTTGCCGTCTGCGGCGACTCCGTAAAAGAAGGAACCGAGCAGTGCGATGATGGAAACTTCAACGATCGCGATGACTGCCCCAATAACTGCCGTGTTCCCGACTGCGGCAACGGCATCCGTGAAGGGAAAGAGGAATGTGATGATGGCAACACTAATGCCTTCGACGATTGTCCGTCCGATTGCCGGATCTCCGTGTGCGGAGACAGCATCCGCGAAGGACGCGAGGAATGCGATGACGGAAACCAGAACAATACCGATGACTGTCCGACCGATTGCCGCCTCTCCCAGTGCGGGGACGGTATGAAGGAAGGTGCGGAACAGTGCGATGACGGGAACGATTTTGCCTATGATTCTTGTCCCAGTGATTGCCGCCTTCCGGCCTGCGGCGATGGTATCAGAGAGGGAACAGAACAGTGTGATGACGGGAATCAGAATGCATTCGACGATTGCCCCAATGACTGTGCACTTTCCTCTTGTGGTGATGGTGCCGTGGAAGGACGCGAGGAATGCGACGATGCCAATCGGCTCGACAGCGACGCGTGCCCCAATAGCTGCCGCCTGCCCATCTGTGGCAACGGCGTGAAGGAGGGAACGGAGCAGTGCGATGATGGCAACCAGAACAGTGCCGATGACTGCCCCAATACCTGCCGCATTCCGGTGTGCGGAGATGGCATCCGCGAAGCGCGCGAAGAGTGCGACGACGGCAACCTTGTCGATGACGACGAATGCCCGAATTACTGCCGGCTTCCGGTCTGCGGAAACGGGATCCTTGAATCCAGGGAATTGTGTGATGACGGTAACAGGGAGGATAGTGACGGATGCACGAGGCACTGCGAGAAGGAAAGCGTCTGCGGAGACGGTGTCCTGGAAATGGGCGAGGAATGCGATGACGGAGAGAGAAATTCTGACAGCGCCCCCGATGCCTGCCACATGGACTGCCGCACGGCATTCTGCGGTGATGGTATCGTCGATAGTTCCGAAGGCTGTGACGGTGATAACCGCTGCACGGCGCAGTGTACGGTGCGACCCTTCCTCAGCACCACGGAGGGTGTTTTGACTCTCTTCGGCACGATTCTTCTGGTGCTTCTCGGTGCAGCGGGCTACGTCTTCCGGGTGTGGTTGAAGGCTCTTCTTACAGGATCAAAAATGGCAACCGGCCCGGTATCTCTCGACGATATCCCCCTGGATGAATTGGAGATGCCGTGGCATAACTGGGATAAATAAATTCATGAAAGGAAAACCTACGGTTTTCCTCTCATGAGCTCTCTTTTCCCTAAGAAGAGGCGCTCCATGCAGGCAAAGCCTGCCTTCGCGCATTATTTTATTGTAGTCAACTTTGATCAAGGATACCCATCAACATTTATCGTACTTCCCGTGCCTGCACGCTGATCACGCTTCCCCCCGTGATTTCCGTTCCCGTTACAAGTACAATTCCTTTCCCTTTTTTGAGCAGCCCCGCTGCTACTGCCGCTTTCATCCCGCGGACAACGCAAGTTTCCAGTTCTCCCTGGAAAGAACAGAGGAGCGAAGAAACCCCGTAATGCAGCGACAGGTGGCTCCACACCGCCGCATCATCGGTGATTGCGACAATCGGGATCATCGGACGGAATTTGCTGAGAGCTTCGGCGCTGCGTCCGGATTTGGACATAACGACGATGGCAGATGCATCCAAAGAACGCGCAAGGGTGATTGCTGCCTGCGCGCGTGCCTCTGCATCGGAGGATACGGGCACAGGACTTTCCTGAGCGGAGGATCGCAAATGTTCTTCCGTTGCCCGCAGGATGCGATCCATTGCGTCCACAGCGACGAGAGGATGGCGTCCTGAAGCAGTTTCTCCAGAAAGCATCGTTGTATCGGTGCGGATGGTTGCTGCGTGTGCGACATCGGTGACTTCCGCACGTGTCGGGAGCGGATGCTCAATCATGCTCTCGAGCATATGTGTTGCGACGATCACGGGCTTTCCTGCCGCCCTGCACTGTGCGACGATCTGATCCTGGATCACGGGCACCTGCTCGAAGGGGAGCTCGGCACCAAGGTCGCCTCGTGCAACCATAATGCCGTCGCTGGCTTTGAGGATCGCAGGGAAATTGGCAACCGCCTGACGCGTCTCGATCTTCGCGATGATGCGGATGGTACTTTTTTTCTTGTGGAGAAACGCCCGCACCTGATCGATGTCTTTTCCCGAGCGAACGAAGGAGATAGCCAGGAAATCAATGTTCTCCCGTACCGCACAGGCCATATCCTCCCAGTCGGCATCGGTGAAGGTCGGCAGACTGATATTGGCGCCCGGCATATTCACATGACGCCGGGAACCAATGTTCCCGTTCTGGAGAGCACGTGCTCGTACGACTCCACTTGGTGAGATCGAGACAATGTCGAAGGAAAGTTCGCCGTTATCAATGAGGAGATTTTCCGCTTGGGAGACGTCTTTTCCGAACGCCGGATAGTCTACAGTGATGAACACTTCTTTACCCTTATGCGCCTTGGCAAGCTTCTCGACGCCGAAGAGAATTTCCTGGTTCATGGAGATTTTAACGGGTTTCTCGACGACACCCGTCCGTACCTGTGCGCAACGGATATCGAGAAGAATGCCGATACCCACCGGATGTGTTTCCCGGATCTTTTTCAAAACATTCACGACCGGCAGCTGCTTTTCCGCTTTTGCGTGCGTCAGATTGAAGCGTGCAACATTCATGCCAGATTTGACAAGATCTTCTAATTGATCTGGAGCAAAGCATGCTGGCCCGATCGTGCAGACAATCTTTGTAAGCCGCTTCTGGAGTCGATCGGACGGTGTCATTTGGCGAATCTTAGCAAGGGAATCTCTGTTTGTGCTAGCAAGTTATTTTAACATGGAATACGTATTCCGGCAACATCCAGCCGACCGACAGAACACCGGAAAAATGGTAGAATAGTAGGATTCAATGCAGAAAAGACACTTTCTCTCCGGCATTCTTACTGCCGCATGCACGGCGGTCATTCTTGTACTCGTTCTCGTCGAAGCACGCATAGCGCTGAGACCGCATTTGGAAGTGAGTTTTCACCCTCCGGAGATTGCGTACGGCTATGCATTCCGCAATGTCTTCATTGCGGGAGTCGTCTACAACAATGAAGGCATCACCCCGGTGGGGGCGAATCGCGTCGTTGCAGTCACGTTTGATGGAGGATCGATTCGGGGAACCGGAGCGACGACATCCACGGGAAATTATGTGATTGGCGGGCTTTCGCATTCCGGGGCTGGAGTGGTCGTCACTGCGTTTCTTCAGGACATGACCGAAGACGCCGTGACGGTCACGACGCTTTCGGGAGGCGATCTCACTGGATACAACCTCTATCGCAATCGTCTCATTGTGCGCAGCGACTCGGGAAGTTTCCCGCTCACGAACACTCACCTCAACACGGGCGATAATAACGGAGACTCGGACATCCTCGCGGTCTACCGTTCAACGGCTGCGACGAAAGCGGCGACGCAGAGCGGGCAGTCGCTCTTCATCTGGCAATCCGATACCTACAAACCAGGAGGAAATGTTTCCGCTGGCAGTGGAATTAC
>METM01000029.1 GCA_001772335.1 candidate division WOR-1 bacterium RIFCSPHIGHO2_01_FULL_53_15 | reverse complement strand
GCATAAGAGTGCTTGACTGCAAGACGTACATGTCGAGCAGAGACGAAAGTCGGACTTAGTGATCCGGTGGTTCTGAATGGAAGGGCCATCGCTCAACGGATAAAAGTTACCCCGGGGATAACAGGCTGATCTCCTCCAAGAGTTCACATCGACGAGGAGGTTTGGCACCTCGATGTCGGCTCATCGCATCCTGGAGCTGGAGCAGGTTCCAAGGGTTGGGCTGTTCGCCCATTAAAGCGGTACGTGAGCTGGGTTCAGAACGTCGTGAGACAGTAAAAAATGACCTTGCTGTCTATAAATTCGACTATATGCTGGGAAGTCTGGTATAATCAAAATTCATGCCAGATTATCAGCAGGAAAGGCTAGCAACAGGTTATTATATCGCTGGCTTTGTTGATGGCGAAGGAAGTTTTCATGTTGCTTTTGAAAAAAGATCAAGCGTTAAGCTTGGCTGGCAAATAATTCCGGAATTTCATGTCAGTCAGCATCAAAGTAATTTAAAGCTGCTTCGCAATATTCAACGGTTCCTTGGTTGCGGGACAATTCGTCCCAATCATCAAGGTAGCAAGCGGGATAAGACCTATGTCTTGGTTGTCAGAAATCGAAAAGAACTGGCAAACATGATAATTCCTTTCTTTATCAGGTTTAAGCTTCGTTCAACAAAGAAGATGGATTTTGATAAATTTAGAGCGGTTTTGAGCTTATTGAACAAAAATCGTCATAAAACAAGATCGGGTTTTGATCGGATTGTTGAGCTGGCTTATTCAATGAATAAAGGGGGAAAATATCGTAAAAGAAACAAAGAAAAGTTGCTGGAATCCTCAGAGACTATACGTCGAACGGCCGCGCCAAGCGGCTAAAGATATAGTCCGAACTGCATGGTGACATGCAGAGCCGGTTAGAAATAATTGGCCTCTTGATCAAAATGATCAGGAAGTAACATAATTGTCGGTCCATATCCGGTGCAGGCGCAAGGGAAATTGAGAGGAGTCCTTCCTAGTACGAGAGGACCGGAAGGAACAGACCTCTAGTGTACCAGTTGTGGGGCCAACCCGCAAACGCTGGGTAGCTATGTCTGGCAGGGATAAATGCTGAAAGCATCTAAGCATCAAGCCCACCTCAAGATTAGTTTCCCCATCTTCGTAGCAATGCGAAGGGTAAGACCCCTTGCAGAACACAAGGTTGATAGGCTGGAGGTGTAAAGGTGGCAACATCTGAGCTGACCAGTACTAATCGGTCGAGGACTTGATCTTTCTCGAGTGCGGGGATCTATTCTTATATTTTGGTAATAATTCCCGGTGGCCATACCGGAGGTGTCCCACCCGTTCCCATTCCGAACACGGCAGTGAAAGCCTCCAGGGTCGATGGTACTTCCTTACTTCGTTTGGAGGGAGAGTAGATCGCCGCCGGGTTTATATCCCCCGAAGCTCCGAAAGGAGCGGAGGGGGATTTTTTTTTGGAGTTGTCCGTCTTCAGAAAATCTGCTAAAATCTTAATTGAGAAGGGCGGTTAGCTCAGTTGGTAGAGCATGCGACTGATAATCGCAAGGTGGCTGGTTCGATCCCAGCACCGCCCATTTACCAGCTTGTCTATGGAGGAGTACCCAAGTGGTCTAAGGGGGCGGTTTGCTAAACCGTTAGTGGCGAAAGCCAGCGTGGGTTCAAATCCCACCTCCTCCGTTCAAGCTGCTCATTGTTTACCAGAAAAATTTTTGTTATAATCTCTTAAGCGATGAAGAAGAATGTCCTGGTCCTTAATTCGACTCACCTGCCGATCAATATCACCGGCTGGAAGCGCGCGCTGATCTTGCTGTACAAGGGCAAGGCGGCCGCGGTCAAATACAACGGCTGCCTGATCAACGGCCGGTTCCGCTTGCCCGAGATCATTAAATTATTGAATTTCGCGCCGGTGCCGTACGCCGACGTTGTGCTGTCGCGGAAAAATATTTTTTTAAGGGATAATCACACCTGCCAGTATTGCGGGCGGGCGCACTCGAACCTGACGATCGACCATATTCTCCCGAGATCGCGCGGCGGGGATGACAGCTGGACGAACATGGTCGTCTGCTGCGCGCGCTGCAACTGCAAAAAAGGCGATCGGACGCTGGAAGAAGCGGGCCTGAAGCTGAAAGGTTCGCCCTACCGGCCGTCTTCGGCGCTCTATTTGCACATGACCCGAATGTCCGGGGTGCCGGCAAGCTGGCACGAACATTTCTTTAAGACAAATTAACTGGCCAGGGCCCGTAGTGTAGCCCGGTTTAACACGCCTGCCTGTCACGCAGGAGATCGCCGGTTCAAATCCGGTCGGGCCCGTTTATGTTATAATGTTGCGCTAAAAGACCGGCTAGCTCATCAGGTAGAGCACTTGCCTTTTAAGCAAGTGGTGCTGGGTTCGAGTCCCAGGCCGGTCAAAAGAATGGCGCGGTAGCTCAGGTGGTAGAGCGCTGCCCTGAAAAGGCAGGCGTCGCCGGTTCAACTCCGGCCTGCGCCATTCTTCGATTCATTAACGGAAGGGAGCAAATATCATGTCACCATCCTTAGCTCAAGTTCTCACGCAGGGAGGCGCCTCCGCTTCGTCCGTCAACCCGCTGTATCTCCTGGCCGGCCTGGCCGTCTTTTTTCTCGGCGCCTACTCGTCGGTCAAGGCGTTCGAGATCTATCGGCGCGGCCGCCTGATGCCGGCGGTGATGGACGAGGTCGGCCCGTCTCTCTCCGAGATTCAGAGCAAGGAAAAGCTGGAAAAGCTTTCTTTTTTAGCCGATGAATTAAAGCTCGAAAAGGAGAGAGCCGCCGGGCAAAACTCCGCGCTTGAAGACAAGGTTATTGAATTGGACGGCGTGATCAGCGGTTTGACCTCCGCCCTTGATAACGCGAAGCTGACGCGCGACACGCTGGAAAAAAGCAATCTGGCGCTGTTAAAAGAGCGCGACCGCCTGAAGGCTGAAAAAGAAGCCGCGCTCCTGCGGGCGCAAAAGCCGCTCATTAAAATTCCAACCAAAAAAAGAGACGACAAGAGCAGGATCATGAGTTCCAAAAAGAAAACGGAGGGCAATCGAAGACTGGTCAAAGTTTCACGCAAAAAGACAAATGGGAAAAAATAAGCGGGTCTTTTTGCTCTGGGCGGCCTGTTTTGGCGCCCTGCTGGCGGTTTCGGCCGGGGCCGAATTCTCGTTTTACCTGATCGATAATTTTGAGAGCGGGCAGGCGGGCAAATGGTACCGCTTCGGCGGTCTTGAAACGACGGTTGAGAGGAATCCGTCCAGCGAAGCCGATTCGCAGGATACGATCGCCGAGTCGTGCGGTGATTTCGCGCTCAAGCTGAAAAGCCGGGCTGCTCACTGGTTTGCCGGCGGCATCGGGACGGATATTTATGCCGACGCGAGCTCATTCTCGCGCTTCCAGATGGATATTTTTGGCTCAGGCGCCGGCGGCAAGATCAAGATCGAGGTCTTCGATGATGATAACGACAATTATTCGCTGGAACAGGACCCGTCAAAAAATTGGCTGGCGACCAAAGACGATAAGTGGGTCGCCGAAGTGCCGATCCTGGGCAAGGGGTTTACCAGGGTTTCGATCCCTTTTTCGGCCTTGAAGTTGGAAAATCCCGTGTCGGGCGACGGTCTCTGGAATCCCGATCACAAGAACGGCTCCGGCGGCTTGTTGAAAGTCCAATTTGTTTTGCTGACAGACAGGGAAACGGGCGAAGTCGAAGCGGGTATTGATAATATACTGTTGACTTATTAAAAAAAGGGGGAAGCGAATGAAAAATGTCAGTGTCCGGGTGATTTTAGTTCTGTTGATGTCCGGTTGTGTTTGGGGGCTGCCCGGGTTGGTGAAGCCGGACAGTTTGAGCCTGAAAGCCGGGCCGACAGAACCGGGAGAAAAGCTCTCGCTCGTCTGGGTCGAATCGTTCGTCTATCCCAGGGCCGTTAAAGACGAGAGGGCCATTTCCCTGGGAGTCAGGACGGCTTCGAAGGTCAGGGAAGTCAGCGCGGCTTTTGATTTTAACAGCGAACCGATAAAGCTGACCAGCAGCGACGGCCTGTCCTGGGGCGGCGCTCTCAAACTGCCGGCTGGAATATCCGACGGCGTGCATGTTGTCCGCTACCGGATCGCCGGCCGCCGCGGCCAAATCCAGAGGACGATTGAATTTTTTGTGGAAAAGCCGGGCCTGACCGCCGGCCGACGGCCCGATTCTGCGCCGGCAGAGATTCTGCCGAACGCCGGCTGGCCGCTGACGATTGTCGCCAGCTGCGCCGCTTACTCCGGCGATACGACCCGGCCGCTCCAGCCCGGCCAGATCCTCGTCAGCCATTCAAAAATGATGTGGTACAAAGTCACTTTCGCCGACGGCAAAGAGGGTTGGGTGCCGTCGAGCTATGTTAAAGAGCCGACCGAAGATTATTACCTGCAGGGATACGGCGCTTATAAGGCCAAAGATTATAAGGCAGCCGTCAAATTCTACCTGAACGCCGTGGCCGTCAATCCGAATTTTGTCAAAGGATTTTTCTGGTCAGCCAAGAGCTATTTGGCGCTGGGCGAACTTGACCTGGCCGCGGCAGCGGTCGCTCAGGCCGTGCGGCTGGATGATCGTGACGTGAACAATCGCGTCCTGGCTGATATCGTTGCTCGCCGCTATTACAACAGCGCGCATGAAAAAATGAGACAGGGTAGATTCAACGAGGCGGCCGCCGGTTTTCGCAAGGCGCTCGACCTCAAACCGAATTCTTTAACAGCCCGGCTGGAGATGGGGCAGGCCTTCCGTCAGCTTGGACTTGAGCGGGAAGCGCAGGAGGCCTGGCGGGAAGCGCTGAGATATGATCCGGATAACACCGAGATCAGGGGCCTGCTCGGTTCGGAAATAATCACGGCTTCGGCGAATAACGCCAAGAGCGGGATCGCCGACGAATCGCTCGAATTGCTCAAGACGGAAAGGACCAGCAAGGGGACCAGGATCGAGTCCGCCCTCAAATCGGTTGTCTCCCTGACCAAATCGCTCGGCACGCCGATCGCGGAAAAGGGCTGGCAGGTCAAAAAGCAGGGGGCGAAATTCCTGGTCAGCTACCTGTGCGAGCAGAGCGGCGGCGCGCTCGAGTCGTTTGACTGGCTGGTTGATGTCGATACCCGCCAGGTCCAGCCGCGCAATGAAAACGCCCGGGTGCTCATGAGTCGTTGGTAGTCCAGCCGGCGTAGCTCAGTTGGTAGAGCAGTTGTTTTGTAAACAACAGGTCGCCAGTTCAACCCTGGCCGCCGGCTCGTTTATCGAATCGCCGGGATAGCTCAGTTGGTAGAGCAGCTGTTTCGTAAACAGCAGGTCGTGGGTTCGATTCCCTCTCCCGGCTTTTATTGTTTATGTAGTTGGGGAAAAAATAATGAGCAGGTCGAAAAATCCGGTTTTCCTGTTTTTCGGCGAAGAAGACTTTTTGATCGACGAGAAGATCAAGGAATTTAAATCCAGGTTTTCCGCGCCTGAGTTCCTTGACGGTGAAAAATTATCCCTGACAACTCTTTCCGACTCGCTTTGCGGCGGCTCGCTTTTCACCGCTGATAAGCTGGTGGTCATTAAGGAAGCGAAGATTGACGATCAGGCGGCGATGATAGGCCTTTTGCAAAAACTCTCCGACGGGACCACCGTGGTCTTTGCGTCCTCGAGCGCCGACAAACGGACAAAATTATACAAGTGGATCGTGGAACACGGCGAAGCGGTCGAGTTCAAGACCTTTGCCCCCTGGGAGCAGGACAAGCTTCTTAACTGGATCGGCGACAGGGCGAGGGGAAAAGGCAAAAAGATCTCTCAGGCGGCCGCGCGTCTTTTGCAGGAAATCTGCGGCGGCAACCTGCGCCTGCTTGACGGCGAGATCGAAAAAATCATCACTTATATCGGCGAGCGCGCTGAGATCGGTTCGGCGGATGTCCTGGCGCTGGCTTCGGCCGGCGAGACAAGCGCGTTCGCCCTGATGGACGCCCTGCGCGAGAAAGACATTCGCCGCTCGCTAACACTCGGCCAGGCGCTTTTGAGGAACAAGGAAGATATTTTTTCGCTCCTGGGTTTGATGACCTCGCAGTACCGCCTGATGCTCCAGATCAAATCTTTGGCCGGCCGGGAGTCTGAGCCAAACGCGATCGCGCGGCTTGTCGGCGGCAGCCCTTATTACGTCAGGAAATGCTCGGCGCATATCGGCCGCTTCACGCTGCCCGAATTAAAAAAACATCTCGCTGCGCTGCTGGCAGCCGGGCTCAAATTCAAGACCGGGGAAAATCAATCGGTGAACTTTGAACTCCTGCTGGCCGATCTCTGTCCGGCGGGCCGCTAAGCGATAATGCCGACGGAAAAAAGGATACGCCTTCTCTTTATTTTGTTCCTGATCCTCTTTGCCGCCATATTGATCCGCCTCTTCCTCCTTCAGATCGTCCAGCACGGTTTCTTTCAAGCCAGATCGCTTGAGCAGAGGACGCGCATCATCAATCTCTCGGCCAACCGCGGCGACATACTCGACCGCAACGGCGAGATACTGGCGACTTCGATCGATACCTATTCGGTCTTCACCCAAAAGGGCGGTTTTGCGTGGGTGGCGCGCAAACTGCCGCGCGCTGAGGCGGAAGAACTGAAAAACACCGAGCCCGGGCGCTACATTGTGCTCAAGGAGAAGAAGCGGCTTTATCCGAAAGGGCGGCTGGCCGCGCAGACGATCGGTTTCGCCGGCTCCGACAACCAGGGCTTGTCCGGCGTTGAGCTTGCCTGGGATAAATATCTCAAAGGTAAAGCGGGCCGGGTGGTAACCGAAGGCGACCCCGGCGGGCGCGAGCTCTACGGCGCCGTGCGGGAGATTGATCCGAGCGAGGACGGCCTGTCGGTGACGCTGACGATCGACAAGAACATCCAGTTCATCGCCGAGCGCGAGTTAGAGGCGCAGATCAGGCGGTCGAGCGCCATTGACGGCACGCTCATCGTCATGAACGCGAAGAGCGGCGAGATCCTGGCGCTGGCCAGCAAGCCGGATTTTGATCCCAATGATTATAAAAAAGCGGTGCCGCGGCTCTGGCGCTCGAGGTGTCTCGATCCCTATGAGCCGGGCTCGACTTTCAAGCTGATCACGGCGGCCGCGGGCCTGGAAGAGAAGGTCATTTCGCTCGATTCAAAATTAAAAGCGCTCGACTCGCTTGAGATCGGCGGCCGGATCATCAAGAATTCGCACCCGATCGATTGGCCCGGGCCGACGATCTCGGTCTCGCTGATGCTTGAGCAATCGATCAACACCGGCGCGGTCCAGGTCGGCCTGAAGCTCGGGCCCGAAAGATTTTACGACCGCATCAGAAAGTTCGGCTTCGGCGAGCGGACCGGCTTTGGCCTCGACGGCGAGTCGGTCGGTATCGTCAGGCACTGGCGGCGCTGGTACAAGCCCGATATCGCCATGATGACGTTCGGCCAGAGCATCGCCGTCACGCCGATCCAGCTTCTCTCGGCCGTCTCCGCTTTTGCCAATCACGGCCGCCTGGCCGCCCCCACGCTGATCAAAAAGATTGAAAGCCAGGACGGCAAGTTCGTCAAAGTTTTCGGCGGCGAAAGCCGCGGCCAGGCGGTTTCCGACAAAACGGCCGCGGCCATGAAAACACTGATGCGCAACATTGTTTTGAGCGGCTCCGGCCGGCGCGCGCAGTTGAAGCGGTTTTCCGTCGGGGGCAAGACCGGCACGGCGCAAAAGAGCGCGCCGGGCGGCCGCGGTTACCTGAAGGGACGCTACATCGCTTCTTTCATCGGTTTCGCGCCGCTCGCCGAGCCGGAGATCGTAGTGCTTGTGATTGTCAACGACCCGAAGGGTTCGATCTGGGGCGAGAGCGTCTGCGGCCCGGTCTTTAAGGAGGTCGTTGAGTACACGCTTCGTTATTTGAACGTAAAACCCGACATGCTATAATCAATTTAATGAGCAAGCAAAGAGTGTTATCCGGCATCCAACCCACGGGCCGCCTGCATCTCGGTAACCTGATCGGCGCGGTCGAGAACTGGGTGGAACTCCAGCAGAGCCATGATTGTTATTTTTTTATCGCCGATTATCACGCCCTGACGACCTCTTACGCCGACACGAAAAATTTAGCGGACGACATCAGGCAGGCGGCGATCGACCTGCTTTCGGCCGGCGTCGCTCCGGAAAAAGCGGTGTTGTTCAGGCAGTCGGACGTGCCCGAGCACGCCGAGCTCCATCTTCTGCTTTCCATGCTGACGCCGCTGGCCTGGCTGGAGCGGGTGCCCACCTATAAAAGCAAGATCGAAGAGCTCAAAGAAAGAGATCTCGGCACCTATGGTTTTCTCGGCTATCCCGTCCTCCAGGCGGCCGACATCCTGATCTACAAGGCGAGCAGGGTGCCGGTGGGGGAGGACCAACTGCCCCACCTTGAATTGACAAGGGAGATCGCCCGCCGCTTCAACTATCTTTACAAAGAGATATTTCCAGAGCCGCAGGCGGCGCTGACGCGATTCCCGGCCCTGCCCGGCACCGACGGCCGCAAGATGAGCAAATCATACAGAAATACGATCGCTATCTCGGACACGCCGGATGCGATCCGCAAAAAAGTCGGCATCATGGTGACCGATCCCGAGCGCATTAAGCGTGAAGATATCGGACATCCGGATGTCTGCCCGGTCTATCAATACTATAAGATCTTCGCGCGAGACCGCAGGGAAAAAGCGGCGAAAGAATGCCGTGAGGCGTCGCGCGGCTGCGTTGATTGCAAAAAAGAACTGGCCCAGGTCCTGATCGAATATCTGGCCCCGATCCACGCGGCTGGCAGGGAGCTTGAGCAGGAGCCTAAACTGCTCGATAATATATTGAAAAACGGAGCGGAGCGGGCGCGCGCCGTCGCCTCGGCGACTTTGACGCAAGCGAAAAAAGCGATAGGTTTAGCATGAGCGTACAAACGGCTTACCAGGTCAAGACCGATGTCTTTGAGGGGCCGTTCGACATTTTGCTCAAAGCGATCGATGACGGACAGATCGATATCCACCGCGTTTCTCTCGCGCAGATCACCGCTTCTTATTTCGCCTACTGGCGGGCGGAAAAGCCCGAGCTTCTGTCGGCCTCGGATTTTATCTTTATGGCCGCCTGCTTGATCGAGCTTAAATCAAAGGGGCTGCTGCCGGCCAGGGCAGAGATCGTCCGGCAGGCAGAGGAGTCCGCGATCGAAGAATCGCTGGTGGCCCATATCCAGGAATACCAGGTCTATAAAAAAGTCGCGCAGGACCTGCGCCAGCGCAAGGAAATATTCGACCGCATCTACGGCCGCCATGAAGGCGAAAAGGTGGAAGGCGAGATCGAATTAAAAGATGTTTCTTTGAGGGATCTTGTCACAGCTTTCCAGAAGGTCTATCACGAAGCCGCCGAGCGGGAAAAGATCGTCCCCATCAAGGCCGAGGAGATCACTCTTGAGGATCGCATCGTCGAGATCGAGCGCCTCATCGCCGGCCGGGGCGACGGCCTGCCTTTTGAGGACCTTTTCCTGCGCCGGACGCGCCTCGAGGTCGTCGTGACGTTTCTGGCCATTCTCGAGCTGGCCAAGCAGAACTGCATCAATATCCGCCAGGGGCGGCGCTTCGGCTCGATACTCATCTTCGGAACGGGGGTTTTGGCTAATGGAAACGGCGCTAGTTAAAAGCATTCTGGAGTCGATCTTATTTGTCGCGCGCAAGCCGCTGTCAATCGATGAATTGGGTGAAGTCGCCGGATTATCCAACGAGGTCCTCTTGCCGGTGATGGAAGAGCTCGCGGCGGAATCTCAAAACAAGGGGATCACGGTGGTCAAGGTTGCCGGCGGCTATCTGATGGGGACGAACCCCGGCAATGTCGACTATGTCGAGAAGATCCTTCATCCGAAAGAAGAGACGCGGCTCTCGCCGCAGGCGCTTGAAACCTTAGCCATAATAGCTTACAAACAGCCGGTCACGCGCCTGGAGATCGAGCGCCTGCGCGGCGTTGATTCCGGCTGGGTGATCGAGAGTTTAGTCGCCAAGAAACTGGCGCGCGAAGCGGGGCGCAGCGAAACGGTCGGCCGGCCTTATCTTTACGCGACGAGCGAAAACTTCCTCCGTCACTTCGGCATCGAGAACGTTGACTCACTGCCGCCTCTGCCGGCCGCCGAGGCGGAGCAGGAGACGGTTTTCAAATCGGCGCTGCATGAATGAAGATCTGAAATACTGGCTGGCGATAAACAAGATCCCCGGCCTTGGCGCCGTCACAATTAATAAACTCTGGGGCAGGTTCGAATCAATTGAAGCGGTTTGGCGAGCGGATGAAAAAGATATTTTCGCGGTCGAAGGCATAAACAGAACGGCGGCTGCCGCCTTTATCCAAAGCCGTGGTCAGCTCGATCCTGCCGCCGAACTGGCTGAGGTCGAAAAGCAAAGGGTCTCAATTCTCACGCTGGCCGACAAAAATTATCCCAAAAACCTAAAAAATATTTATGATCCGCCGCCCGTGCTTTATGTTAAAGGCGATCTTCTGCCTTCGGACGGCAGGTCGTTAGCCATTGTTGGCACAAGGCGAGCTTCCCGTTACGGCCTGGAAACGGCCAAGAAGTTCGCGGGAGAACTGGCGGCTTTGGGCATGACGATCGTCTCGGGTCTGGCCTCGGGTATTGATACGGCGGCCCATCAAGGCGCACTCGAAGCGAATGGACGAACGATCGCGGTCTTTGGCTGCGGGGTGGATGTCATTTATCCGCCGCATAATAAAGAGATGTCCCGCGAGATCGAGAGCCGCGGCGCGCTGGTCTCTGAATTTCCCATGGGTGCGCGGGGAGAAAAAGGGAATTTCCCCCGGCGGAACAGGATAATATCAGGGCTTTCTCTCGGTGTCATCGTCGTTGAAGGCCATTACGACAGCGGGGCGATGATCACAGCCAAGGCAGCGCTGGAGCAGGGGCGGGAAGTTTTTGCCGTGCCGGGCAACGTGGGCCTCGAGCAATCAAAAGGGCCGCACTGGCTGATCAAGCAAGGAGCGAAGCTTGTCGAAACGGTTGAAGACGTTCTCGAGGAATTAAACATCCAACTTCAAACATCAAACTTCAAAACAACTAACAAGTCACAAACGCCAAAAACCAGACCGGCGAACCTGACGCCGGAAGAAGCGAAGATCTATGATGCATTGACCGACGAATCGAAACATTTGGACAGTGTTGCCGCTGAGGCCGGCCTGCCGGTCCACCAGGCATCTTCGCTCTTAATGATGCTGGAGATCAAGAAAGCGGTCCGCCAGCTGCCAGGCAAATATTACACGACTGCCTGATTTTGCGGTTGCCAGCCGCAAATTATCGGGTTAGAATAACTTTATCATGGTCCTCTTTTCTGAAATGTTCGCCTCCGAGCTGATCGGCGATCCGGTTGTCGACCGGGTGCAGGAAAATATCGGCCGCGTTAAAGATATCATCATTACTTTAGGCGAGACCTTCCCCAGGGTGACCGGTCTTCTGATCACGACCGGCGACGAGAAAAAGGAGCACAAGGTCCTCCTGATCGGCGAGATCGACCTGATCGGCCGGCAGTTCGTCTCGACCCGCACAACCAAAGACCGCGTGCCGCTGACCTCGCTGCGCGAGGGTGAGGTACTGCTTTCCCGCGACGTCATGGACCAGCAGGTCGTCGATCTCGACGGGGCGCGCGTCATCCGCGTCAACGATCTAAAATTGGCCAAAGTCGATCAGGCTGTGCGCCTGATCGCGGCTGATGTCGGTTTAAGCGGCATGCTCAGGCGTTTGGGGTTAGAGAGTTTTGTCGCAGGTTTTTTTAGATTATTCAGGAGAACAATCCCCGAACAATTGATCGGCTGGGATCACGTGCAGGACCTCTCCGGCGGCAAGATCGCGATCCCGACCAAATCGATCACCAACCTTCACCCGGCCGACGTCGCGCAGATCATCTCTCAGGTGCAGGCCGAACAAAAGACCGCCATCTTCTCCGCCTTGTCCGAAAAGACGGCGGCCGAGGCGCTCCACGAACTTGAGCCGATGATCGGAGCCGTGCTTATTTCGACGCTCGATACCAAGAAGGCGCTGGGCGTCTTAGAGAAGATGCCGATCGACGAAGCGGCGGACATCATCGGCGACGTGCCGGTCGAAAAGGCCGAGGAGCTGCTGCGCCTGATGCGGCCGCGCAGATCGGTTGAGGTTAGGAAGCTTCTTAAGCACCGCGACGAAACGGCGGGCGGCTTGATGACCACGGAATTTATCGCGCTCCAGCAGAACATGACCGTCGAGCAGGTGATCAATTATCTGCGGGAGACGGCGCCGGAAGCGGAGACGATCTATTATTTATACGTGGTTGACGAATCCGGGCGCCTGGTCGGCATCCTCTCCATGAGAAAAATGATCATTATGCCGCCGGACAAACCGATCTCCGAGATCATGCTCAGGGATTTTATCACCGTCAGCCCCGAAATGAACCAGAAGGAAGTGGCCGACGTCATCTCAAAATATAATTTATTGGCCGTGCCGGTGGTCGACCATGAGCAAAAGATACTGGGCATCATTACCGTTGACGACGTGATGGACCTGATCCTGCCGCCGACCTCCAAACGAAAAAGGCAGATGTTAGGATAAATATGGCGTTAAAAAAATGGTTCGCCGGCCGCGACTTCAATTACTGGATGCTGCGCGCCGTCATCTTTTTCTCGGTCGTGGGGCCCGGCATCATCACCGGCACCGCCGACAATGACGCGGGCGGCGTGGCGACTTATTCGGTGGCTGGCGCGCATTTCGGCTACCAGATGCTCTGGATCCTGATCCTCATCACCTTTATGCTCTACGTGACGCAGGAGATGGGGATGCGCCTGGGGGTGGTGACCGGCAAAGGATTGGGCGACCTGATCAGGGAAAAGTTCGGCCTGCGGTTTTCCATCCTGCTGATCGGGCTGGTCTTTATCGCCAACTATTCGAATATCCTGGCCGATGTCGCCGGTATCGCTTTGGTCGCTGACATCTATCGCATCCCGCGCCTGATCTTTGTGCCGGTCTTTGCCGTCATTGTCTGGACCGTCATCCTGCGCGGCAGTTTCAATTTTGTCCAGAATATTTTTCTCACGTCCTGCATTTTATTCTTCGGCTACATTATAAACGGGTTCATCGCCCGGCCGGATATTCCCGCCATGCTGCACGGCAGCTTTGTCCCCACGCTCCCCATGAACCGGGAATTTATCTTTACCGCCACTGCCCTGATCGGCACGACCCTGACGGTCTGGGGGCAGTTCTTCGTCCAGTCGTATTTCGTCGACAAAGGGGTGGGCAAGAAAAACATCAGGAGCGCGCGCCTTGATGTCGCGTTCGGCGCGTTCTGGACCGATTTTGTCGCGTACTTCATCATCATTTCCTGCGCGGCGACACTCTTTGTCAAAGGGATCAGGATCGAGAACGCGATCGACGCGGCCCAGGCGCTGGGCCCCTTGCTCGGCGAATTTGCCAAGCACTTATTCGCCTGGGGACTTTTGAACGCTTCTTTGCTGGGAGTCTGCGTCATCTCGCTGGGCACCGCTTACGCGATCTCGGAAGTGCTGGGGACCGAGCGCAAGGTTAACGCCTCTTTCAAACAGGCGCCGCTGTTCTATTCGATCATCGGCTTTTGCGTTTTTTCCTGCACGCTGCTGGTCCTGATTCCGAACCTCCCCATGATCTTTATCCTGACCGCCTCGCAGGCGCTCAACACCATGGTCCTGCCGTTCATATTTTTCGTCATGCTCAAGCTGATCAACGATAAGAAAACGATGGGGACGAACGTCAACAGCCCTTGGGAAAATGTGGTCGCCTGGCTGACGATCGGCAGTTTCACCCTTATTTCCTTTTTAATGCTTTACCTGATCTTCTTTTAGGGCCCTGATTTGCAATCGGGCCGGACCTCATGCTAAAATCAAAACTCCGTGTTTAAAAAGATCTTAATAGCCAATCGCGGCGAAATCGCGGTGCGGGTCATCCGCGCCGCCAAAGAACTGGGCATCCGCACGGTCGCGGTCTATTCCGAGGCCGACCAGGACGCGCTCCATGTCAAGATCGCCGACGAATCTTTCTGCATCGGTCCCGCCGCTCCCAACAAAAGTTATCTCAACATCCCCGGCATCATCAGCGTGGCCGAGGTCTCCGGCGCCGACGCAATACATCCCGGCTACGGTTTCCTGGCTGAAAATTCAAAATTCGCCGAGATCTGCGAAGCCAACAAAATCACGTTCATCGGTCCGCCGGTCGACGCGATGAACCGGATGGGCGACAAGGCGACGGCGCGCAAGACGGCGGCCAAAGCCGGCGTGCCGACGGTGCCGGGCTCGGCAGGGACAATCTCGGATGAGAATGAAGCCAAAAAGATAGCCGATAAGATTGGCTATCCGGTCATCATCAAGGCGACGGCTGGCGGTGGGGGCAGGGGCATGCGGGTCGCCGCGCAGCCGGAAGAGTTCGTACACCTGATGCGCACAGCCAGGGCCGAGGCCGGCGCCGCTTTCGGCAATCCGGAGATCTATGTCGAAAAGTTCATTGAAGATCCGCGCCACATCGAAGTCCAGCTCCTGGGCGACAAACACGGCAATACCATTTATTTAGGCGAGCGGGACTGTTCGATCCAAAGAAGACATCAGAAATTAGTCGAAGAATCGCTCTCGCCGGCGGTTGATGAGAAGACCAGGAGAAAGTTAGGCGAATCGGCGGTCCGCGCGGCCAAAGCAGTCAATTATTTCAGCGCTGGCACCATCGAATTCCTCTTTGACAAACACGGACATTTCTATTTCATGGAAATGAACACCCGCGTGCAGGTCGAACACCCGGTCACCGAAATGATCACCAATATCGACATCATCAAAGAACAAATACTGATCGCGGCCGGTGAAAAGCTCCACATCCGCCAGGGCGACGTCAAGTACCAGGGCCACGCCATCGAGTGCCGGATCAACGCCGAGGACCACGAACGCAACTTCATGCCTTCGCCGGGCTTGATCAAGGGCTACCACGCGCCCGGCGGCCCCGGCATCCGCGTCGACAGCCACGCCTTTTCCGGCTACATGATCCAGCCGCATTATGATTCGCTCATCGCCAAGCTGATTGCCTGGGGCAAGGACCGGCCCGAAGCGATCCAGCGGCTGGAGCGGGCTCTCGACGAATATGTGATCGACGGCATCCACACGACGATCCCTTTTCATCTCAAAGTCCTGCGCAACGAGGCCTTCCGCCGCGGCAGCGTCAACACCAGGTTCATCGAAGAGTATTTCGGCTTCCCCGGCTAAATGGCTAAACGCACCACCGCCCGCCGCCTGGCCATGCAGGCGCTCTACCAGGCCGAATCGGCGAATATCGGCATCGATGAAGCCCTCGAAAATATTTTCTCTGCCGAAGAGAAACTGTTTGGCGAGACCAAAAGCTTTGCTGAAAAGCTGGCCCGCGAGGCCTGGGCGGACCGGGCTGACAGCGATAAGGTCATTGAAGAATTCGCCATCGATTGGCCGCTTGAGCGGATCGGCAAAGTCGACCGCGGCATCCTGAGATTGGCCGTCCACGAGATTAGGTCAAAAGAGACGCCGGCCTCGGTCGTGGCCGACGAAGCGGTCGAGCTGGCGAAAAAATATTCCAGCCCCGAGGCGGCGAAATTCATCAACGGCATCCTCGGCTCTTACCTGCGCAAGAGTCCTTGAGAAAAACGCCCGCTTATGATAAAATATTCATCATGTTCACCGGATTAATTGAGCAGGTCGGCGTTGTCGCCTCTCTCATCCGCGGCCAGCAGGCGGCCAAACTGATGGTCGCCGCGCCGAAAATCTTTGATGACCTCAAGTTCGGCGACAGCATCGCCGTCAACGGCGCTTGCCTGACAGTGACGCACGAGCGCCGCGGTTTTGCCGAATTCGACCTCTCTGCTGAAACCCTCAAAAAAACCACTCTCGGCGACCTGCGCATCAGCGATAAAGTCAATCTCGAACGCGCGCTGCCGGTCGCCGGCCGGCTGGGCGGCCATCTAGTTACCGGCCACATTGACGGCGTCGGCGAGATCAGGGCCAAGATCGCCAGGGTCGAGGGCGTCGATCTGCAGTTATCCGTCCCCAGCGAACTCCTCCGTTACATTGTTATCAAAGGTCCCATTGCCGTTGAAGGGCTCAGCTTGACCGTGGCGGACATCCGCGACGGCCTGGTCACCATTGCCGTCATCCCGCAAACTGTCAAAGCTACGAATCTCGGCGAGCGGAGCGTCGGCGACCGGGTCAATCTCGAAGTTGACCTCCTCTCAAAATATATCGAAAAACATTTAAGGGGTGAGCCGAAAGGCATCACCGACGAAACGATGATGCGTGTCGGTTTTCTGCCGATGGGCTGGATCGATAATTAGGAGATCAGAATATCCGGGAATCCGGATATCAGGGAAATGAAAAATTCATTCAATTCGATTGGCGAGGCGATAGAAGACGTCCAGAACGGGAAGCTGGTCATTGTTGTTGATGACCATGACCGGGAAAATGAAGGCGACCTCGTCATCGCGGCCGAAAAGATCACCCCCGCAATGGTCAATTTTATGATCACCGAAGGCAAAGGGCTGGTCTGCGTGCCGCTCTCGGGCGAGCGTGTCGACGAGCTCGGCCTGCGCCAGATGGTCGAGGACAACCGCGAACCGATGAAGACCGCTTTCACCGTTTCGGTCGACGGCAATCCGCGCTTCGGCGTCACGACCGGGATCTCGCCGGCCGACCGGGCCAAAACCATTGAGCTCCTCATCAACCCCCGCTCGAAAAAAGACGATCTCGTCACGCCGGGGCATGTTTTCCCCCTGCGGGTTAAAGCTGGCGGCGTCTTAAAGCGGGCGGGGCACACCGAGGCGGCGGTCGACCTGGCCAAATTAGCCGGGCTTTATCCGGCGGCGGTGATCTGCGAGATCATCAGCGCCGACGGATCGATGGCGCGGGTGCCGCAACTCTCCGAATTCGCCAAAAAACATCAGTTAAAGATCGTGACGATCGCCGACCTGATCTCGTATCGCCTGAAACACGAAAAGATGGTCAAACGGACTTCGGTCACGAAACTGCCAACCAAATCAGGCGAATTCATGGCTTACGGCTACGAAGACCTTTTATGCGGCGAGCATCATGTCGCGCTTGTCAAGGGAGCGGTCAGCGGCAAGAAAAATGTTCTTGTCCGCGTCCACTCGGAATGCCTGACCGGCGACGTCTTCCATTCTCTGCGCTGTGACTGCGGCGAACAGCTGGAGAAAGCGCTCGCAAAGATCGAGTTCTGCGGCCAGGGCGTTCTGCTCTATATGCGCCAGGAAGGGAGAGGCATCGGCCTCAAGGACAAACTGCGCGCATATGAGCTGCAGGAAAAGGGCTACGATACCGTCGAGGCCAACAAGCTGCTCGGCTACCCGGCCGATTTGCGCGATTACGGGATCGGGGCGCAAATCCTGGCCGACCTTGGCCTTTCCACGATTCGGCTGATCACCAATAATCCCAAGAAGATCGTCGGTCTCGAGGGTTACGGGCTCAAGATCGATCAGCGCGTGCCGCTCGAGATCAAGCCGAACGATCACAACACGCGTTATCTAAAGGCCAAGTCGGTCAAAATGGGCCATTTGCTCAAGGAGGTTATAAAACATGGGAAAAATAATCGAAGGAAGTCTTGACGCAAGCAAATTAAAGGTCGCGATCATTGTTTCGAGGTTCAATGAGCTGGTCTCCAAGGGTCTTTTGGGCGGGGCGCAGGACTGCCTGAAGCGCCACGGCGCCAAGGAGACGAATATCGACGTCGTCTGGGCGCCGGGCTCGTTCGAAATACCGCTGGTCGCCAAAAAGGTCGCCAAGGATTATGACGCCGTCATCTGCCTGGGCGCTGTGATCAGGGGGGCGACGCGGCACTTTGAGTATGTGGCGGGCGAGGCGGCCAAGGGGATAGCGAAGGTTTCGCTCGAAACGGGCATTCCCGTTATCTTCGGCATTCTGACCACCGACAACCTTGAGCAAGCGCTGGAGCGCGCCGGCGCGAAACCGGGCAACAAAGGTTTTGCCGCGGCGATGTCGGCGATCGAGCTGGCCAACCTGGCCAAAGAAATATAATCACGCCTTAGCGCAGATCGGAGAAGTTTGATGGCAAGGGTTCTTTTAAAAAACGTTTCGAAACTTTACAATGACGTGGTCGCGGTCAAGAACGTTAATCTCACGATCGAGGACAAGGAATTCGTCGTCCTGGTCGGTCCCTCCGGCTGCGGCAAGACCACGACCCTGCGCATGATCGCCGGGCTGGAGGAAGTTTCCGAGGGCCAGATATTCATCGGTGACCGCGTCATCAACGACGTGCCGCCCAAAGACCGGAACATCGCCATGGTTTTCCAGTCCTACGCCCTTTATCCCCACATGAAGGTCTATGACAACATGGCCTTCGGCCTTAAACTGCGCGGCATGAAGAAAAAAGAGATCGACGCGCGCGTCCATGAGGCGGGCGAGATCCTGGGCCTTTCGAACCTGCTCGATCGCCTGCCCAAACAGCTTTCGGGCGGCCAGCGCCAGCGCGTCGCGCTCGGCCGGGCGATCGTCCGGAACCCTCAGGTCTTTTTGATGGACGAGCCGCTCTCAAACCTCGACGCCAAACTGCGCGTCCAGATGCGGGCCCAGCTGCAGAGGATCCACTCGCAGCTCGCGGCGACGATCGTCTACGTCACGCACGACCAGATCGAGGCGATGACGCTGGGCGGGCGGGTGGCGGTCATACTGAACGGCGAGCTCCAGCAGGTCGATGCGCCGATGGCCGTTTACGGCAAGCCCGCCAACCGATTCGTCGCCGGCTTTATCGGCTCGCCGCCGATGAATTTTTTTAAAGGGACCGTGCGGAAAAAAGCCGGCGCCTATGCTTTCGAGTGCGAAGGTTTTAAATTTGATGTCCCGGCCGATGTCGACTATTTGCTCGAGAACTATGTCGGCAAAGAAGTGACTTTCGGCATCCGGCCTGAGGATATCTGGGATGTGCCGTCATCTGGCTGGATCGACCAGAAATTCCTGATCGAGACGAAAGTCGATTTCCGCGAGTTGATGGGCTCGGAAACCTATGTCTATGTCAAGACCGGGTCGACGGCATTTACCGGACGGGTAGGTGCGATGGCCGATCCCCAACCGGGCAGTAAGTTCGGGCTGGTCTTTAACCTGCGGAAGATCCACTTCTTTGATCCCGAGACGCAGAAAGCGATCATCTGATGGTCTCTCTGCCAGAGTTTGACGTACCGGTCGAAAAACTTGAAGAATTGATACCGCCGGACCTCTTAAGAAAAGAGTTGAGCTTGCCGGAGCGCACCGAGCTTGATGTTATCCGCCATTTTACGCGGCTTTCGCAGAAGAATTTTTCGGTCGACACACATTTTTATCCGCTCGGCTCCTGCACGATGAAATATAACCCGAAGGTCAACGAGGATATCGCGCGCCTGCCCGGCTTTGCCGGCGCGCACCCCTTGCAGGCTGCGGCGCAGAGCCAGGGGATACTGGAACTGCTTTATAACTTTGAAAAATACATGTGCGCGATCTTCGGTTTCGACGCGTTCACGCTCCAGCCGGCGGCCGGAGCTCACGGCGAGCTGACGGCGCTGATGATGATGAAAGCTTATCACAGGGACATGGGTCAAGCAGCAAGGGTCAAGGTAGTGATCCCCGATTCATCGCATGGAACAAATCCGGCGTCGGTTGCGATGGTTGGCTTTACGCCGGTCGTCATCAAGTCGAACGGCCGGGGCAATATCAATGTTGATGAACTGAAAAAAGCGGTGGGAGAAGACACGGCCGGTTTAATGCTGACCAATCCGAACACGCTTGGGCTGTTCGATGAGCATATTCTCGAGGTCGCGGAGATCGTCCACAAATCTGGCGGCCTCCTCTATTATGACGGCGCCAATGCCAATGCCAACCTTGGCATCTGTCGGCCGGCCGATCTCGGCTTTGATGTCGCTCATTTTAACCTCCACAAAACTTTTTCAACACCGCACGGCGGCGGCGGCCCGGGCTCGGGTCCGGTCGGCGTCAACAAGAAACTTGAGCCGTTTTTGCCGATTCCCCGGGTGGTCAAAGAAAATTCGCATTACGCGTTACGCGTTACGCATTACGATAAGTCCATAGGCAGAGTCCACTCCTTCCACGGCAACATTGGAGTCATCATCAAGGCCTATGCCTATATTCTTTCGCTGGGGGCGGAGGGGCTGAAGAAAGTATCGGAAAAAGCGGTCGAGAACGCCAATTACATGATGAACAAGCTCAAAGAACATTATTATTTGCCTTATGACAGGCAATGCCAGCATGAGTTCGTCATCTCGGCCAAATGGCAGAAGGAGAAATACGGTATCAAGGCGCTCGATATCGCCAAACGCCTGATCGACTATGGTTTTCACCCGCCGACGATCTACTTCCCCCTCATCGTTGAGGAATCGCTGATGATCGAGCCGACGGAGAGTGAATCACAGGAAACGCTCGACGCGTTTTGTGAGGCGATGATCAAGATCGCTAAAGAGTGCGAGACCGATCCGGAGCTGGTGAAGTCGGCTCCGCACGATACTCCTGTCAGAAGATTGGACGAAACCAAAGCTGCGCGCGAACCGGTCCTATCGTGGAAAACTGGCGGCTGATCACAATCCCTTGCCTCCGCGGCCAGGCCAATATGGGAATCGATCTCGGGCTTTTCAACGACCTTGAACGTGGCGCCATCCCTTCCACTTTGCGCATTTATTCCTGGCAACCCAACTGCATCTCGCTCGGTTATTCGCAGAATGAAGATAGATTGATAGATGGGAAAATGGCTAGGGCCTTAGGCTGGGATATCGTGAAAAGGCCGACCGGCGGCGGCATCGTTTTTCACAACGAAGCGGAAGTGACTTACTCGATCGTGACCGAGATTGGGAATCCGTTACTGCCCAAAGGGCTGGTCCCTTCATATAAGAAGATATCGGAGGCAGTTGTCGCCGGACTGGCGGGAATCGGGGTTGCGGCAGAACTTCAAACCTCAAACATCAAACTTCAAAACAAATCTAAAAGCCCAAATCAAAAATCAAGAACCTCGTTGTGCTTCTCTTTCCCTGCAGAATATGAGATCGTTGTTAGCGGGAAGAAGATCGTCGGCAGCGCGCAGAAGAGGGGCAGGCGGGCTCTGCTCCAGCAGGGATCGATTTTTGTCCGCCGGCCGCCGGAAGAAATATTTCCTGTCCTTAAAGAGCCCTATTCTGATCATAACGCCGTGAGCGTTGAAGAAGTTCTTGGCCGAGAAGTTGGCTTTTGCGAGATCAGCACAGCGCTGGCCAAGGGGTTCAGCGAATGTTTTGGCATTGATTTCGGTATATAATATCCTCGGAGGTGCCATTGATGCCCGGCTGGGAGACGGTTTTTCAAAAAGTTGACGATTATCGCTGGCTGATCCCCCGCAGTTTTAAGCCGGAAATGAGGACCGACGGTCTCCTCTACGCCGACGAAGCGATGCTGCCGCTCCTCTACAAAGAGAATGCCCATGTCCAGGTTGCCAATGTCGCTTGCTTGCCGGGGATCGTCGGTTATTCCCTGGCCATGCCCGATATCCATCTCGGCTACGGCTTTGCCATTGGCGGTGTGGCGGCGTTTGATCCGGAGCAGGGTGGGGTCATTTCGCCCGGCGGTGTCGGCTACGACATTAATTGCGGCGTTCGCGTTTTGCGCACCAACCTTCATAAAGATGAAGTCCGGAAGAAAATTAATGACATAGCCAACGAGCTGGCACGCGAGGTCCCCTCCGGCGTTGGCTCGACCGGCGTTATTTCGCTCTCCGAAAAAGAAATGGACAAGGTGCTGACCGAAGGGGCGAAGTGGGCGGTCAAGAACGGCTATGGGGTCAATGACGACATAGAGCACACTGAAGCGAACGGGGCGCTCGCGGGGGCCGACCCCTCGGCGGTTTCGCATCACGCCAGGGAGCGGGGCAAAGACCAGGTCGGGACACTGGGCTCCGGCAATCACTTTCTCGAAGTCCAGTTCGTCGAAGAGATATATGATGAAGCGGCCGCTAATGCCTTCGGCCTGCAAAAAGACCAGGTGACGATCATGGTCCACACCGGTTCGCGCGGCTTTGGCCACCAGGTCTGCTCCGATTACATCAATATACTGCACAAGGCCGTCGCCAAATACAATATCTACTTGCCAGACCGCCAGCTCGTCTGCGCGCCGGTCAATTCGCCCGAAGGCAAGCAGTATTTCTCGGCCATGTGCGCCGCCGCCAACTTCGCCTGGTGCAATCGCCAGCTCATCATGCACTGGACGAGGGAATCATTTGCCAAAGCCATGGGCGCTACGCCGCAGCAGCTTGGCATCAGCTTGATCTATGATGTTTGTCATAACATAGCGAAGATGGAGAAACACAAGGTTAAGGGGGTAGGGGGTAGCGAGATAGAAAAATTGCTATGCGTACACCGCAAAGGGGCGACGCGGGCTTTTCCGGGCGATCCGGTCCTCGTGCCTGGCGATATGGGGAGATATTCCTATATTATGGTAGGGACCGAACTGGCGATGAATGAGACATGGGGTTCTGTTTGCCACGGGGCGGGGAGGCGCTTGAGCCGCTCGGCCGCCCTGCGGAAATACAACTACAAAGAGCTGATGGCTGATCTTGATAAACAGGGGATCGTGGTCAGGTCGGCCAGCCGCAAAGGCCTGGTCGAAGAAGCGCCGGAGGCCTACAAAGATGTGCGCGAAGTCGTCGACGTCGTTCACAATTCTGGCCTGGCCAAAAAGGTAGTCCGGTTAAGGCCGATGGTGGTTGTGAAGGGTTAGATAAATCTTTTGAACCGCTCTTTTTTGGCCTTGCAGATGGGGCAGACCTCGGGCGGTTCGTTCCGGGCGCAGAGATAGCCGCAGACGCGGCAGCGGTAGACAGGATAGTTTAAATTACCAATTCCCTCCTGTGCTCTGTGTTCCGCGTTCTGCGCTCTTAGTTCCGGCGCAGGCCTTCTTTCCGGTATTGGCATAGCTTCTTTTTCTCCTTTTAAGATCTTTGTCGAGACATACAGGGCGCAGTAGCAAGCATCGTAATCGTTCAAATCAGGATCGCGGTAGTCGCAGGGGCAGATGATATCGAGGTCGGCCTGCTTATTATTGGTGGCTCGACGGCAGGGGCAGTTCCAGTAGCCGTAGCGGGCTTCGTTGATCAGAATGCCTCGCACGAGCCATTTTGTGAATTCCACATCGGGGTGGAGATGGTAGCCCGAGCCCTCGGCTTCGTTCTTTAACCGGGTATAGAGTTCATTGACCTGCGCCCGGGTCGGCTCAAAGCTCATTGGCCAAGTTCCCTGATCTTGTCTTCGTTGAATTTATTGATCGACCGTTGATTGTTGATGACAATCGTTGGATAAGTGCAGGCCGGGTTCCATTTTTTAACCTCTTCATTCTCGATCTTTGTCGATTTCTCGTCACTCAAGAGGTCGACATCGATATAGTCGTAAGCGATCCCTAACTGTTTAAGGATATTTTTGGCCTTCCTGCACCAGCCGCAGGTGGAGAGGGCGTATATTAATATTTCGCCCTTGTTCTTGCCGTCGACGTGTTTTTTCTCGATCATGGGTCTATTATATTACTGTTTACCGGGAAAAGGAATATAATATCCGCTATGAGCCCTCACCCGCTGGCGTTAAACCTTCCCCCCTCTCCCTCCGGGAGAGGGGAAAACAAAAATGCATTTCCCTTCTCCCTTCGGGAGAAGGGGGCCGGTTTGTGTCGGCGGATGAGGATATAATGGAAACCATCTGGAAATCACTGACGCCGGAAAATATTTTTACGACAGTCGAAAAAACTGTTGAGGTCAAGTTGAGCAACATCTGCCTCAAGCGCAACAGCTACATCAACCGGGTTTACGAATTGGAGAAACACGATTCGGGTGAGCGGGTTATCGTCAAGTTTTACCGCCCCGGCCGCTGGGCCAGGCCGATCATCCTCGAAGAGCATCGCTTTTTGAGCGAACTTCACGAAAGCGAGGTTCCCGTCATCGTGCCGACTGCCATTGAGGGCGCGACGCTTTTTGATTTTGAGAACATCAGTTACGCGCTTTTCCCAAAAAAAGGGGGGAGAGCGGTTGACGAATTCGACAAAGAGGGCTGGAAGACCCTCGGCCGCACGATCGGCCGTCTCCATCTGGTGGGCGGGAGGCACGGCGCTTCGACCCGGATGTACTGGCGCCCGGCGGTCGCCACCGGCCAGCATCTGGAGCTGATCCTGCGCTCAAATTTTATCCTGCCCGATTTTAAAGCATCATTAACCAAAGCGACCGAACTCTTTATCCAGAAAGCCGATCCGCTGTTTAAGGAAGATAAATTTATCCTCCTGCACGGCGATTTCCACAAGGGGAATATTATTTTTCGTCCGAATGAGGGTTATTTTGTCGTCGATTTTGACGACATGTGTTTTAGCCCGCCGGCGCAGGACCTCTGGCTGTTACTGCCGGATACGGTGGAGAAGTCGGAGCGGGAGCTCGACTGGTTCATTGATGGTTACGAAACCTTTCGCCCCTTTGACCGACAGGGATTGAAATTAATTCCCGCTCTGCGCGGCATGCGCCTCATCCACTATGCCGCCTGGCTGGCCGTCCAGTCCGCCGAACCAGATTTTGAGAATAACTTCCCGCAATCCGGGACGCCCAAGTATTGGAATACCCTGATAAAAGACCTGCAGTTAATTGTTTATGAGGAGATTGAAAGTGCCGGTTGAAAATGCCCCCATTTTGAGATAATATCAACATTAGTTGGATCAGCGAGGAGGTCTGTCATGGTAAATGAAATAACCGACGCGGATTTTAAGAAAGAGATTGAGGACGAAAAAAAAGTTGTATTTGTCGACTTCTGGGCCACCTGGTGCGGCCCCTGCCGGATGATGGCGCCGGTTTTTGAGAAGATGTCCGAAAAATATCCGCAGGTCAAGTTCTGCAAGGTCAACACCGAAGAAAACATGGAAAAGGCCTCCCAGTACTCAGTCACCGGCATCCCCTGCATCATCGTCTTCAAGGGCGGCAAAGAAGCGGAGCGGCTGGTCGGTTTCAAGCCCGAGGCAGAATTCGAGAGATCCGTCGCGAAATACGCGAAGTAGCGATGAAGGTTCTTCTCGCGGGTTATAACGTCGACGCGGATGTCATCGCGGAATTGACCGCCGGACAAAACCGCCAGGACGTGACCCCCGAGACCCTCTCTGCCTCCTATGCTCGCATCTCCCGCGATCCCCGACCGATCGACGAACTGCGCCAGGCGGCCCGCGCCGAGGTCGAGAAAGCCCGCAAGTCGAATTCCAATATCATCTTCAAAATGGGCCACCATTCGGTGGCCGAACACGCCGTTTTTAATTTCGACCTGATCGACGTTTCGCGTTTGGCGTTAGAGGAGATAGAAAAGTTCCGGCTCTGTTCTTATACGGAGAAGTCGCAGAGGTATCAGAAGCTTGAGGGGAGTTACATCTTACCGGATGAGGTAAGGGGTAAGGGGTATGAGGTAAGATTCAGAGAGATAATTGAAAAGCAGAACAAGTTCTACGCGGAGATGATCGGAAAGGGGATCGAGCCGGAAGATGCGAGATATATTACTCCACTTTGCACATTAGGCCAGGTCGGACTGACGATCAACGCCCGCAACCTGGAACTGCTCGTGCGGCGGTTCGCTTCGTCGGGGCTGGCCGAGGTGAGAGAGATCGGCAAGACGATGTATGAGCTTGCGGCCAATATCGCGCCGTCGATCATCCTTTTTACCGCCGCCAATGACTTTGACCAGAAAACCTATCCCGAACTGCGGGCCTACTTCCGGGGGAAATGGGAGCGCAAACGGCGCGTCAGCCGGAGAACGACGCTCCTCGACTACACCAGGAACGCGGATATCAAGCTCGTCGCTTCGCTCCTCCACACTTCATCGCAGATCTCGTTCCAGAATTCCCTGCGCGTCGCCAAGGATATGAAGAAACACGAACGGGAGAGGGCGGTCATGACGGCCTGCCGGCACATGGAGTTCTATGATTCGACCCTGCGCGAATTCGAGCATAGCCACCTGACCTACGACCTCGTCATGTCGTCCGGCTGTTTCGGGCAGTTGAAGCGCCACCGGGTCGCGACGATAACTTCACAATTATACGAACCGGAGTTGGGGATAGTAATACCGGAAAAGGTAAGGGGTAAGGGGTATGAGGGAAGATTTAAGGGAATATGCAAAGAGACGGAATCTGTTTACCGCGAAATAGCTAAGATCGACCAGCGGGCGGCCGAATATGTCCTGACCGGAGCGCACAGGAAGCGCGTGCTGATGACGACGAACGCGCGCGAGCTCTACCATATCTCAAGACTACGCGAAGACCCGCACGCCCAGTGGGAGATCCAGGAGCTCGCGGCCGAGATGACGAAAGTCGCCAAAGATGTCATGCCGCTGACGATGATGCTGATCGGCGGCAAGGATCGGTATCTCGAGATCTACAAGAAGGTTTACGGGGAATTGCCGAAGATAGCGCCGCCGAAATAGCTCGGGCAAGGGGGTGTCAATTGGATACAGGGATATTGATCACGCTGATTATTTGCGGCACGATAGTTTTTATCACGGTCGTTGGCCTCTTGTTCGCCATGTGGGTCATCAATAAGGGCATCGCGATGTCGGAAAGGAAGTAATATGTAACGCTTCACGAATGCACTTCGCTGAAGCTCATTTCACGAATGGGGAAAGACAAAAAATAATGACCAGCCAACCGGTTTCCCTGGCAATTCTCTGGCACATGCACCAGCCGTTCTACAAGGACCTGGTGACGGGCGAATATATCCTGCCCTGGGTGCGCCTGCACGCGGTCAAAGATTACTATGACATGGCGGCGGTGCTCGACCGCTTCCCCGAAGTCAAAATTAATTTCAACCTTGTTCCCTCGCTGCTCCTCCAGATCGAAGATTACGTCAATAACAATGTCACCGATACCTTTCTTGACCTGACGCTCAAAGAGCCGGGCGACCTCTCGTTCGATGACCGGATCTTTATCCTCCAGAATTTCTTTATGGCCAACTGGGACAATATGGTCAAGCCCTATCCGCGCTATCAGGACCTCCTGCTCAAGCGCGGCCGTTTCGTCTCCCACGCCGAGCTCGCGAAAGTGGTCCTGCGCTTTTCAACGCAGGAGCTCCTTGACCTCCAGGTCTGGTTCAACCTGACCTGGTTCGGTTTTATTTCCAAACACGAAGATCCCGCCGTCAAGGAGCTGATCGCTAAAGGCAAATACTTCACCCGCGATGACAAGCAGACCGTCATCAACAAGCAGATGGAGATCATGGGCAAAGTCATTCCCAAATATAGGGAGCTGGAAGACCGCGGGCAGATAGAGATAACGACGACGCCTTTCTATCATCCGATCCTGCCTCTGCTCTGCGATTCGGCCGCGGCCAAAGAAGCGATGCCCTACGTCAAGCTGCCCGGTTCGCTCTTCCGCCATCCAAAGGATGCCGAAGCCCAGATAAAGGCCGCGGTGGAATTCCACGAACAGCGCTTCGGCCGCAAACCGTGCGGCATGTGGCCGGCCGAAGGCTCCGTCTCTGAGCAGGTCGTCACGCTCATGGGGAAAGCCGGCATCAGGTGGGCGGCGACCGATGAGGGCGTCCTTGAGCGGACACTGCATAAAATCGAGATGAAGGCGCGCACCCTTTCGTCGGCCGAGCTCTGCCAGCCCTATCTGATCGAGCATGACGGGGAGGCGGTTGCCATGATCTTCCGCAACCATTTTATTTCGGACCAGATCGGTTTTGTCTATTACCGCTGGCGGGTCGAGGACGCGGTGACTGATTTTACTTCCCATTTGAACAATATCCGCGTTAGCTTGCCCGAGGACGGGCGGCGCTATCTCGTCTCCGTCATCCTCGACGGCGAGAACGCCTGGGAATATTACCATGACGGCGGCAAGGAGTTTTTCGATGCCTTCTACGGCCGCCTCCGGCGCGATCCGCTGATCAGGACGGCGCGCGTCTCCGACTATCTCGCTGAGAACCCGCCGCAGAAAAGGATTTCCCGGCTGTTCGCCGGTTCGTGGATCAACAACAACTTCAAAATCTGGATCGGCCATGAAGAGGACAATCTCGCCTGGGACCACCTGAACAAGGCGCGCCTCGCGTTAGAGAACGCCGCGGACGGCGATACGAAGACGGCGTGGCAGGAGATCTATATTGCCGAGGGCTCCGACTGGTGCTGGTGGTACGGCGACGACCACTCGTCGGAGAACGACGCCGCTTTTGACGGGCTGTTCAGGCAACACCTGAAAAACGTTTACAACCTCATTGGCCGCCGCCCGCCGAAGGAGCTCGATCTGCCGATCAAGAAACCGCGCGTTATCCGCCCGGTCAAGGAGCCGGTCTATCTGATCCAACCGGCGCTTGACGGCGAGATCACCAATTATTACGAATGGTTGTCAGCCGGCTGTTACGACCTCGCGCGCGCGCGCGGCGCGATGCACCAGATCGAAACGATGCTCGCCGAATTGTATTACGGTTTCAGCCTGACCGATCTTTTTGTCCGTCTGGGGGTCAATCTCAATCTGAAAAATGACGAGGCGCGGGCTTATTCGTTCGCGGTCGTTTTTTCCGCGCCGGCCGAAGCTAAGGCCGAGCTGTCGTTCGGCGCCGAAGAGGGCCGCTACATCTTCAAACTTCACAGGCTGAACGAAAAACATGAATGGGAGCTGATCAAGGAGATTGAATCCTTCGGCGTCGGGCGTATAATTGAACTCGGCATCCCGTTCTCTTTTTTAGACGCGAAAGCCGGCCAGAAGATCGAGTTCATCATCGTTATCTACAAAGACGGCCAGGAGCTGGAGCGGTGGCCGCGGGGCGGGGGTATCACGGTCGCGGTCCCCACGGAATCTTATGAAGAGGAACAGTGGTTTATTTAGGAGGCAGCAGCGATGACTGATATCGTTTTTGAACAAATTAAAAAAATCAATAAATATGGTAAGGAGCACTGGAGCGCTCGCGATTTAATGTTGCCGCTCGGTTATACGCGCTGGGAAAACTTTGAAGTCGCTATTTCACGGGCTAAAGAATCATGCATAAATAGCGGCCAAAATGTTGGAGACCATTTTCGTGGCGCCACGAAAATGGTCCGGATCGGCTCAGACGCAGAACGAGCGATTGACGATTTCGACCTTTCCCGCTATGCCTGTTATCTCATCGCCCAGAATGGTGATCCCAAAAAAGAAGAAATTGCCCTGGCTCAGACCTATTTTGCCATCCAGACCAGAAAGCGGGAAGTGCATGAATTGCAGATCGAAGATCATAAACGCTTGCATTTGCGCGGCGAGATGAAAGAACATAATAAAAATCTGGCAAAAGCGGCCAAAGAGGCCGGCGTCATTAATTACGCCAATTTTCAGGATTTCGGCTACATGGGTCTTTACGGCGGCTTGCGACAGAAGGATATCCATGCGAGAAAACGGCTCAAGAAAAAACAGGCGATACTCGACCACATGGGGAGCGAAGAGCTGGCCGCCAATCTTTTCCGCGCCACACAGGCGGAGGCAAAGTTAAGAAGAGAAAATATCCTTGGGCAGGATAAGGCGAATAGGGCGCATCATGATGTCGGCAAAAAAGTCCGCCAGACCATTAATGAGTTAGGCGGTACAATGCTGGAGCATCTGCTGGCCCCGGAAAGCATTAAAGAATCGAAAAAACGAATCAAAAAAATGGCAAAAAAATCGTTGCCGGAAGAAATATAATCATGAAAAAAGTTAAATTTTTATTCGGCGTCCATTGCCACCAGCCGGTCGGGAATTTTGAGAATGTCTTTGACGAGGCGTACGAGAATTCTTACCTGCCGTTCATCCAGGCGATGGATGCCCATCCGCGCATCAAGTTCGCCGTCCATTATTCCGGCATTCTCTATGACTGGTTCATGGACAAACATCCCGAGTTCATCGACTATCTCAAGAAGCTGGTCAAGCGCGGCCAGGCGGAGATCATGACCGCCGGCTACTACGAGCCGATCATCCCGGTCATCCCCGACGACGACAAGCTGGGCCAGATCGGCAAAGCGAACGATTTCATCAAGGAAAAATTCGGCCAGGCGCCCCGCGGCCTCTGGCTGACCGAGCGGATCTGGGAGCCGCATCTGCCGAAAGTTCTGGCGAAGACCGGCATCGAATATGTGACGGTCGATGACTACCACTTTATCTCAGCCGGCGCGCAAAAAGATAAGATGATGGGCTATTATGTGACCGAGGAAGAGGGCTCAACGCTCAAAATTTTCCCGATCAACAAGAACCTGCGCTATCTCATCCCCTTCAAATTGCCGGAAGAGACGATCCGCTATCTCGGCGAGATCGCAAGCGTTGACGGCACGGCCGCCGGCATCCTGGCCGATGACGGCGAGAAATTCGGCGTCTGGCCGGGGACGCGCAAGTGGGTCTTTGAAGAAGGTTATCTTGAACGCCTCCTAACGATGCTCGAGGACAACGCCGCCTGGATCGAGTCAATGACCTTCTCGGAATATCTCGACGAATTCCCCGCGCTGGGGCGTGTGTATCTGCCGACGGCCTCGTACGCCGAGATGATGGAGTGGTCCCTGCCGACGGAATCGGGGAAACAGCTCCAGCGGGTGAATGAAGAGATCAAGCGCCAGGGCAAAAGCGAAGAATACGGCCAGTTTTTCAAAGGGGGGTTTTTCCGCAACTTCTTCGTCAAATACCCCGAAGCCAACAACATGCACAAGAAAATGCTCCAGGTCAGCCAGCGACTGCAGACATTGAAAAAAGGCAAATCGTTGATCGGCGAGAAAGAACGCGACGCCCGCCTGAATGATGCGCAGAACGAATTGTTCCAGGGGCAGTGCAACTGCGCTTACTGGCACGGGGTCTTCGGCGGCCTTTATCTTAATTACCTGCGCCACGCGGTCTATGAACACCTGATCAAAGCCGAACAGCTGATGGAGAAATATTCACGCGGCAAAGACGATTTTGCCGACATTGTCGTGACCGATTTCGACAAAGACGGGCGCGACGAGGTCATCCTCTCGAACAGCCTGCTCAACCTCTATTTTTCGCCCGCCGCCGGCGGCGCGCTCTTTGAGCTCGACTACAAGCCGAAATATTTTAACCTGCTTAACACGCTGGCCCGGCGCGAGGAGGTCTACCACGGCCGGATCATGCACGCGGCCACCCAGGCGCACGGCCAGGGCGGCGCCGCCTCGATCCACGAGATCGTCAAGGTCAAAGAGAGCGGGCTTGAGAAAGCGCTGGTCTACGACTGGCACCGGCGAATTTCGCTCCTCGACCATTTTCTCGGCGAGGGGACCGATCTCGATAAGTTCAGCCGCGTTAAATACGAAGAGGCGGGTGATTTTGTCGACCAGCCCTACGATTTCATGCCCCAGCGGCGCGGCAGCGAGGTCTCGCTCACGCTCTCGCGGGCGGGGAAAGTTAATGGCAAGCCGCTTAAGGTCGAAAAAACGATCTCGCTTTACGCCCGCCAGTCGATCGCGGAGATAAATTACGAATTGACGAACCCCGGCCATGAGGCGATCGATCTCTGGTTCGCGCCGGAATTCAATTTTTCGCTTTTAGCCGGCCGGGCGCCTGACCGCTATTATGAAATTGAAGGCGCCGACCTTGAGGACCGCACGCTGGCCAGCGCCGGCGTTACCGTAAATATCAAGCAGGTAAAAATCGTTGACGAATGGAAAGGATTTAGTGTATTATTAGCGTTTGATCGGCCGACCGACCTCTGGCGATTTCCGATCGAAACCGTCTCCCAGTCCGAATCGGGTTTTGAAAAGATGTATCAGAGCTCCGCGCTGGTCTTTAACTGGCAGTTTTCGCTCAAGCCGGGCGCAAAGTGGAAGACCAAAATTATTCTGCGGATTGAGGATTAACAAGGGGGATTTAAATGCCGGAACTGCGCAAAGATCCTATTTCCGACCGCTGGGTCGTCATTTCGACGGAGAGAGGCAGGCGGCCGTCCGATTTCGGCACGGTCTCGGTGGCGGTCGAGAACGCGGAGGCCAAATTTTGTCCTTTCGATGAGGGCAACGAAAGCAAGACGCCGCCCGAAATAACCGCCTGGCGCAAGGCCTCGACGACGCCCAACACGCCCGGCTGGGATGTCCGCGTCATCCCCAATAAATTCCCCGCGCTGATCATCGAGGGCGAGGTCAACCGCACCGGCATGGGGATCTACGACATGATGAGCGGCATCGGCGCCCACGAGGTCATCGTCGAAACGCCCCGGCACAACGAAAACATCCCCGACCTCCCCGACGAGCACGTCGAAAAGGTCCTCTGGGCCTACAAGCAGAGGATCGTCGACCTGGAAAAGGACAAAAGGTTCCGCTATATCCTGGTCTTTAAGAATTACGGCACGGCGGCCGGCGCCTCGCTCTCGCACCCGCACTCCCAGCTCATCGCGACGCCGATCACGCCGCGCTACGTCAAGATGGAGCTGACCAATTCGCGCCTCTATTTCCAGGAGAAGGAGCGCTGTATCTTCTGCGACATGATCAGGCAGGAGCTGGGCGCCGGCGAGCGGCTGGTCTATGAGAACGAGTATTTTGTCGTCTTTACCCCTTTTGCTTCGCGTTTCCCATTCGAGCTCTGGCTGATGCCGCGCCGCCACGAATACGGCTTCCAGCAGCTGCCGGACGAGGAGAGGATCCAGCTGGCCCGCTGTCTTAAGGACGTAATGGCCCGCCTGCGCAAGACGCTCAACGACCCGCCGTACAATTATGTCCTCCACACGGCGCCCAACGCCGTTTCGCGCCCCGGCAAGCCCGACTACTGGGGGACGATCCAGTACGATTATCACTGGCACATCGAGGTTATCCCGCGGCTGACCAAGCAAGCGGGCTTTGAATGGGGCTCCGGCCTCTATATCAATCCGACGGCTCCGGAAGAAGCCGCGAAATATTTGAGGGAGGTGAAGATCTAGATGGCGAAGAAAGTTACGTTCAGTCTCAAGGCGAATCAGGAGTTTCACGATGTCAAGCTGGCCGGCAATTTCACGAATTGGGATCAGGGCGCGATCGTCATGACGAAGGGGAGATTCGGGGAATGGAAAGCCCAGACGAACCTGGAGCCGGGCGAATACGAGTATAAGTTTTTGGCCGACGGCAACTGGATCAATGACCCGAAGGCCGACCGCCTGGCCCATAACTCGATGGGGAGTGATAATTCAGTCAAAATAGTGAGGTAAAAATGGCCCTGAAAAAGAAAACGGCTAAGACCGTTAAGAAGAAACCGGCCAAAAGAAAAACGCCCGTCAAAAAGAAAGTCGCCCGAGAGTCTACCCGGCCGGTGGGCGCGCCGCCGACCCAGGAACGGGTCGAAGCAAGCAAATATTACGCCGGGCCGGTCATGCAGAAATTCGTCGAGGAGCGGCCGTTCGAGTTCCCCGCCGGCTACGGCGACAACAGGGCCGTCCTCATGGTTCGCGATCCCCACTGGATCCACGCCTATTGGGAAGTCAACGAGAACCGCTGCCGGGAGATCAGGCAGGAGATCGGCGACGAAGCATATTCGCGCGCGCGCCTGTTCCTGCGAGTTTACGATACGCACAGCGGCAAACACCATGATATAGAGGTCGGCGGAGCGCGCAACTGGTATATCCGGGTGCCGGCGCCCAACCGCACTTATTTTGTCGAGATCGGTTTTCTGACCGCCGACGGCCGCTTTCTCGCCGCCGCCCGCTCCAACGCCGTCACGACTCCGCTCGATACGATGTCGGATGTTATCGACGAACAATGGATGATACCCGACTGGGACAAGCTGTACGCGCTCTCCGGCGGCTTCGGCGTCGGACGCAGTTCCGGAGAGATCAAAGAGCTGATGAAGAAACGTTTCCAACAGGAATCGGCTTCGGGCTGGCTTTTTTCACCCTCATCGCCGGTCAGGAAAATGGGCCAGCGGCCCTTCTGGCTGGTCGCCAACTGCGAACTGATCGTCTACGGCGCGACCGAGCCATCGGCCACCGTCACCGTCCAGGGGAGGAAGATCGACCTGCGCGAGGATGGGACTTTTAGCCAGCGCTTCGCTCTGCCCGACGGGCACCAGATCATTCCCATCGAGGCCACCCGCGACGACGGCGCCGAGCGCCGCAGGATCACCCCCAGAGTCGAAAGAAAAACGGAATAGAATGGAAAAAGGTTATCTCGCGCTGGTCCTGCACGCGCATCTGCCGTACGTGCGGCACCCCGAATACGAGGATTTTCTCGAAGAGGACTGGTTCTACGAGGCGATCACCGAAACCTATATCCCTCTCTTGAATGTTTTCGAAGGCCTGGTCAGCGACGGGGTTGACTTCCGCCTTACCATGTCGATCACGCCGACGCTCGCCTCGATGTTCATCGACCCGCTTTTGCAGGAACGCTATCTCAAGCATCTCGATAAGCTGATCGAACTTACCTATAAGGAAATGGAGCGGACACGCTGGCAGGCGCAGTTCCACGAGCTGGCCAAGATGTACAACCAGACCTTCATCGAGGCGCGCTCGCTCTTTACCGGCAAGTGGGGCCGCAACCTCGTCAACGCCTTCAAGCAATTCCAGGACCTGGGGAAACTCGAGATCATCACCTGCGGGGCGACTCACGGCTTCCTGCCGCTCATGGATATTAATCCAAAAGCGGTGCGGGCACAGATCATGGTCGCGGCGGCGCAGTACGAAAAGCTTTTCGGACGGCGCGCCAGGGGGATCTGGCTGCCGGAGTGCGGCTATCATCCGGGCCACGACGAATTCCTGAAAGAAGCGGGGATCCGCTATTTTCTCACTGACACGCACGGCATCCTGCACGGCACGCCGCGCCCCAAATACGGCGTCTTTGCCCCCGTCTATTGCAAGTCGGGGGTGGCCGCTTTCGGCCGCGACATGGAATCCTCAAAAGCGGTCTGGAGCGCGGAGGAGGGCTACCCCGGCGACTATAATTACCGGGAATTCTACCGCGATATCGGTTTCGATCTTGATTACGATTACATCCGCCCCTATATCCACAGCGATGGGACGCGGATCAACACCGGCATCAAATACCACCGAATCACCGGCCGCGTCGATCTGGCTTTCAAAGAGCCGTATATTAAACAGTGGGCGATGGATACCGCCGCTGCGCACGCCGGCAATTTTATGTTCAACCGCGAAAAGCAGATTGAGCACCTCCATGACTTTCTCGGCAAGAAGCCGATCATCGTCTCGCCTTATGACGCGGAGCTTTACGGCCACTGGTGGTTCGAAGGCCCTGACTGGCTAAATTTCCTGATCCGCAAGATCAGCTGCGACCAGAAGACGATCAAGCTCGTCACGCCGTCAGAATATCTCGACTGGCATCCGCGCAACCAGATCGTTACCCCCTCGATGTCGTCCTGGGGCTGGCAGGGCTACAACGAGGTCTGGCTCGAAGGGTCAAACGACTGGATCTACCGCTATCTCCACAAGGCGGCCGACCGGATGGTCGAGCTGGCGCAGAGCTACCCGGCGGCGGACGGTTTGCTTCAGCGAGCGCTCAACCAGGCGGCGCGGGAGTTACTGTTGGCCCAATCCTCCGACTGGGCCTTCATCTTCAAGACGGGGACGGTCGTTCCTTACGCCTACAAGAGAACAAAGGACCACATCGAGCGGTTCACCAAAATTTACGACGCCATCAAGTCCAATTCGATCGACTCACCCTGGCTGTCGGATATTGAGTACAAAGACAATATCTTTCCGGACATTGATTACAGGGTGTATCAATGATTAATTCTGATAGCACTCTTCTGACGGAAAAATTAAAGAGAAAATGTTCCGATAGGACGCAAAAGCTATATTTATCTTTGCATAAATCAATAATAAGATTGGCAAAGAATAATATCGATTTTGACATTTACCCAATCTATGTAACATATTACAACATTAAGACCGATAGGGTATTTGTTATTATCTATCTTAATAAAGATTTTCTTGAGGTTGGTTTCGCGTTAAATAAGAAACAAAAATATAAAGGCGTTAAGGATGCTGGCTTTATGAAGTATCCTGGGATAACAAAGTACATCAGAATCGAATCTCATGGAGATATTGGCGCGAATATTAGGAAGATTATGGCTTTAAGCTATGTTAATGTTGGCGAAAATACTGATTGAATCAAATATACAGAGATGAAATAGTATGGCAAAAAAGATAATTTTCGGTCAATTCAATACCAAGAGAGATATTTGGCTGAAGGAGCATATCAAAAGATTTATTATTAGCACGAAAGCGGCGGTCGCATATGATCCTTTTGCCGGTGACGGTCATTTATTGGAAGCCGCCCGCAGTATTGGCTTTCAGGAAACGATTGGGCTGGATATTGATGAAAAACTCGATTGGGCAAAGAACGACAGCTTACTGCATATCCCAACCATTGATAATGCAATAATAATCACCAATCCCCCATACTTGACTAATTACAGCGCCAAGAGGAAGGGGGTTTATCAGAGCGTCGAAAGATATTTTTCTAATTCCGAATATGATGATATTTATTTGATCGCGCTGGAAAGAATGATTCAGACGCAAAAATACGTGGTTGCCATTGTCCCGGAGACGTTTATTAATAGTAATTTTAAGCAGAAACATAAATTAAACTCAATTACGATTATTGAAGATAATTGCTTTGATGACACTGAAACTCCGGTTTGTGTGCTTTGTTTCGACGGCCGAGTTAAGGATCCTAAAGCTATTAAAGTTTATAAAAACGACGAATACTTGAATACTTTGAGGTACTTTGAGGAAATGAGGATCAAGCCTTCGAAAAATATTGAAATGGCGTTTAATGACTCGGCCGGGAATATCGCTTTAAGGGCAGTTGATACTACGGACCCCAACTCCATGATTAAATTTATGAGAAAAGATGAATTAGATTATGATTTGAATAACATTAAACAAAGTTCCCGGCTCATTACTTTAATCAATATTAATAAATTAAATCGCAATGAATTAGATTTGTTCCTCGAGGAGTGCAACAAAGTGCTGTTTGGTTTTAGGGATAGAACGAAAGATGTATTGTTGTCTCCGTTTAAGGGAAACATGAAAAATGGCAGGAGAAGAAGGCGCTTAGATTATGAGACAGCGCGAGCAATGCTTGAAATTGCTTACGAGAAGGTGTACAGGAGGGATACTTTATGGACAATATCGAATTGTTCGAATATTCACTGAAAAATACCGAGCACATATTTGATGACGCTAACAAAAAAGAGAAAATTATTATCACAAAAGACGCACACAAGACAAATAAGCCAATTAAGAATAATGAGCGTCTTATCGGTTTGATTACCTCATATCAAACAATGCGGGGAAAACTGTCAAAAAAACAAGAAGACGACCTTGTGGGCGAAATTGATTCCATCCTTTTTAACAATAGCCATATGAATTATACAGCTTTCGCCCAGTATTTAATGGTTTGGGATATGCCGTATTCATCTTTGAGTTGCGAGAGAGAAGAAGATAGAATGCCCTTATTGCGCGAATTAATCAATAAATATATAAATGACAGACATCAAATGTATCTATCGCATGGATATTCCAATATTGTATTGCAAGTATTAGCCGATAACTATTCGCATAAAAGGGCTGGCAAAACCGGCGTAAGCAAGATTGCTGCGCTAGTTGAAAGCGCGGGTTTCAAGAGAATTAATAACGATAATGATTTCGATAAAGACACATTCTATTTATTGCCTGATCGAGGTGATAATAAATATTTTAGGGATATTTGCAGTAAACATAATGTTAAATTTAGATGGAGTAAATCCAAACAAGGCAAAATGCCAGATTTTTATATACAAAAAGCATCCAACGCCTGGATTATTGAGCATAAGCATAAAAAGGGTAGCGGCGGAGGACAATATAGTCAAATTGTTGAGCTTGTTGACTTCTTGAAATATACCGACAAGAATATCTCTTACGTGGCATTTTTAGATGGGATAATGTTTAACGAGCTTATAAATGCTTCGTGCGACAATAAGATGTCAAAAGCGAAGAGGGATATTTACAGGTATCTTCGTCAAAATAAGAACAACTATTTTGTTAATACTGCCGGATTTATTAGGCTCTTGAAAACTATTAAATAGTTTTCTTAATGTGGTTAAGGAATGAAAACGGTATTTATAAGAGGATTTAACCTGGCGCGAGATTTATTCGCAGGTTCCGGAGGGGTTGAGTAAATGAAAGCCATAGTCCTGGCCGGCGGCCTCGGCACCCGCCTCCATCCGCTCACAGTCAATATCCCGAAGCCGATGATCCCAGTGGCCAACCAGCCCCTGATGGAATATGTCGTCTATCTATTGCGCAAGCACAAGATCAAGGATATCACCGCCCTGCTTTACCACCAGCCGGAGACGATCAAGGACTATTTCGGCGACGGGAAAAAATTCGGCGTCAATATTTCATACGTCGAGGCCAAGGAGGACTACGGCACGGCCGGCGCCGTCCGCTTCGCGGCCCAGAATTTCGCTGAGCCGTTCCTCGTCATCAGCGCCGACCTGATCACCGATTTTGATCTCGCGGAGATCATCAAGTTCCACAACGACAAGCAAGCGATGGCGACACTGGTGCTGACACGCGTCGCCAATCCCCTGCAATACGGCATCGTCATCACCGGCAAGGACGGGCGGATCAAACATTTCCTTGAGAAGCCATCCTGGAGCGAGGTCTTTTCCGACACGATCAACTGCGGCATCTATATCCTTGACCCGGCCGTTTTCGAATATATCCCGACCGGCCGTTCCGTCGACTTCAGCCAGGACCTCTTCCCCCGTTTACTGCAGGAAGGCAAGCCGCTCTATGGCTTTGTCGCGCAGGGGCGCTGGAAAGATATCGGCAGTTTAAATGAATATATCAATGTCAATGTGGAGATCGCCGGCGGCAATTCGATCGGTAAAAAGTGCGCGATCGCGAAAAGCGCCAAGCTTGACCAGTGCGTCGTCTGGGACAATGTTTCGATCGGGGTAGAAGCCCGGCTGGAGAAGACGATCGTGGCCCGCGACACCGCGATCGGCGACCGCGTGCTCTGCGAAGAGGGGGTCGTCATCGGCGAAGAGTGCAATATCGGCGCCGACGCCAAGATCAAGCCATACGTCAAGATCTGGCCGCACCGCGTGATCGAAGCGGGGGCGGTCGTCTCGCGCTCGATGGTCTGGCGCGAGCGCTGGGCCAGGAATATTTTCGGCCCCTACGGCGTGACCGGCCTTTGCAATGTCGAGATGACGCCCGAATTTGCCGCGACGCTGGGCGCCGCCTACGGCGCGTTCCTCGGCAAAGGGAGCCGCATCTCGACTTCGCGCGACTCGCACAAGTCGTCGCGCATGATCTACCGGGCGCTCCTCTCCGGCGTCCTTTCGGCCGGCGTCGATGTTTCCGACCTCGAGATGGTGCCTATCCCGGTCAATCGCTACGAGCTGAAAGCGCTCAAGAGCCGCGGCGGCTTCCACGTGCGCAAATCACCCTACGACCAGCAAGTCATCGACATCAAGTTCTTCGACGAGAACGGCATGGACCTGCCGTCGGGCCACGAGAAAAAGATCGAGCGTCTTTTCTTCGGCGAGGATTTTAAGCGCGGCGGCGTCGATGAGGTCGGCGAGCTCAATTTCCCTTACCACCGCGTGGCCGAGTCGTACAAGGAAGGGGTTCTCGGCGGACTCGACAAAGAAGTGATCACCGCCCGCAACTTTAAAGTAGTCGTCGATTACGCCTACAGCTCGGCTTCGCAAATATTTCCCGCCATCCTGGGCGAGCTCGGCATCGAGGTCATCGCGCTCAACGCCCATATCGACGAGACCAAGATCACCAAGACGCGCGTCATGTTCGAAAAAGCCCACTGCCAGCTTTCCTCGATCGTCAAGTCGCTTGACGCTGACCTTGGCATCATGCTCGATACCGGCGCGGAGAAAATATTCCTCTGCGACGAAAAGGGGCGCCTGATCCAGGGCGACCTTGAGCTGGCCATCATGACGATCCTCTTCTGCCGCTCGCAGAAGGCCAAAGAGATCGGCGTGCCGGTCAAGGCCAGCCGCGTGATCGATGAGGCGGCCAAACAGTGCGGGGCAAAGGTCATCAGGACGAAGACAAGCGTGCGCGACATGATGGAGAATTGCTACAAGGGGCGCATGCAGTTCCTGGGCGAGTCGACCGGCGGCTTTATCTTCCCGCAGTTCCAGTGCGCCTTCGACGCGATGTTTGCCTCGCTCAAACTGCTCGAGATGCTGGCGAAAGAGAACGTCAAACTCTCGGAGGTGGCGGCGCAGGTCCCCCGCATCTATATGGCCAGCAAAGAGGTCTCCTGCGCTTCAGAGCAGAAAGGGAAAGTCCTGCGCTCGATCGTCGATTCGGTCGCCGACGAGGAGGTCGATCTGACCGACGGGGTCAAGGTCTTTCATGGCAACGACTGGGCGCTCATCCTGCCAGACCCGCAGCGTCCCATCATCCATCTCTACGCCGAAGCGGACAGCGAAAAACAGGCGCAAAAGCTGATCGACAAATACGTCGAAAAGATCGACTCGATCTTATGAAGATCATTTTCATCTCATCCGAGGTCGTGCCGTTCGCCAAGACGGGCGGCCTGGCCGACGTGGCCGGGTCGCTCCCCAAGGCGCTCAAGGGGATCGGGCACGATGTCCGCGTCTATCTGCCGCGCTACAAGAAAATTAAGCCGGAAAAATTCCTGCCCGGCAGTAAAGTCCCCATCTATTTCTTTGAGCACGAGAAATACTTTGGCAGCCGGGAAGAACTCTATCAGGTCAAGGGTGTCGATTATCCGGACAATTTAGAAAGATTCTCCGCTTTTTGCCAGTCCGTCTTCCCTTTTTTGAAAAAACTCGGTTGGATACCTGACGTAATTCACTGTAATGATTGGCAATCGGCGCTGGTCATTGCCTATCTGAAAGTCATTTACAAGGACGATCTTCTTTTTAAAAGGACGGCCGCGGTTTATTCGATCCACAACATGGGTTATCTCGGCATGTTTCCTAAAGAAAAACTGCCGCTGACAGGTCTCAGCTGGGACCAGTTCAAACCGGAGGCGCTGGAATTCTGGGGCAATATCGCGCTGACCAAGGCCGGCTTTGTTTACGCCGATGTCATCAACACGGTGTCAGAAACTTACGCGCAGGAGATCCAGACAAAGGAATTTGGCCACGGTTTGGACGGGCTGCTGCGCGCCCGCTCGGCCGACGTTTTCGGCATTGTCAACGGCATCGACTACGACATCTGGAACCCGGCGACCGACAAGAATATTCCCAAGCGCTTCAGCCCGGCGACGCTTTCTCTCAAGATCGGGAACAAGATCGAACTGCAAAAGCACAACGGCCTGCCGCAGAAAAAAGAGACGCCGGTCATCGGCCTGATCACGCGCCTGGCCGACCAGAAGGGCTTTGACATCCTCTCCGGCGCTCTTCAGGGGATTATGGATGAGCATTGCCAGATCGTAGTCCTGGGCGTCGGCGACAAGAAATATCATGACCTGCTTTTGAAGATGAAGCGGAATTATCCCGATCATATCGGGGTCAATCTCTCTTTTGACGCCAGCCTGGCCGAGCTCATCTACGCCGGAGCCGACATGTTCATGATGCCCAGCCGCTACGAGCCGTGCGGCCTGGGCCAGCTCATCAGCTTTAAGTACGGCACGATCCCCGTCGTCAGGAAGACCGGCGGCCTGGCCGACACCGTCCACGATTTCAATTCCAGGACCGGCGAAGGCGAGGGTTTCGTTTTTGAGGAATACAGCTCGAGAGCTCTGTTGGCCGCCGTGAAAAGGGCGATCGAGACCTTCCACAAAAAGACGCTCTGGAAACCGCTCCAGGAAAAGATCATGCAGCTCGACTATTCCTGGGACGCCTCGGCCAAGAAGTATGTCTCCTTATATATGAAAGCGCTGGGGAAGATCGGGATCGCCGCCCTCTAGTTCCACTTCCTGCTCTGATAATTTTGTGATAAAATAACGTACTGTGTCAGGACACTCCAAATGGGCCACGATCAAACATGCCAAGGCAAAAACCGACGCCCAGCGTGGTAAGGTTTTCACCAAGATCATCAAAGAGATAACGACCGCCGCCAAGATCGGCGGCGGCGACCCGAGCGGCAACCCGCGCCTGCGCCTGGCGATTGACAAAGCCAAAGCGGCCAATATGCCGGGCGATAACATCAAACGGGCGGTCGAAAAGGGCACCGGCGGCGGCGGCACGATCATGGAAGAGCTCACCTACGAAGGGTACGGGCCGGGCGGCGTCGCCATCATGATCGAGGTGATGACGGACAATCGTAACCGGGCGGCCGGCGAGATCAGGAATATTCTCGAAAAAGGGGGCGGCAACCTCGGTGCGGCGGGGAGTGTCTCTTACATATTTAAGAGGGTCGGCAGTCTCGTTTTCAACAAAGCTTCGGTCGATGAAGAAAAGCTGACCATGGCCGCGATTGATGCCGGAGCGGAAGACGTTCTGCCCGAGGAAACGACGATCGAAGTTATGACCAAACCTGATGATTTTGAGAAGGTCAGGGACGCCCTGCAAAAGGCCGGCTTTACTCCCGCCTCGGCGGAGATCACCATGCACCCAACGACGACGGTCAAGTTAGTCGGTGAGACGGCGCAAAAGGCGCTGAAATTGGTCGGCAATCTGGAAGACCACGACGACGTCCAGGCGGTCCATGCTAATTTTGACATCTCCGACGCTGAGATCGAAAAGCTTTCATGAAGCTCGTCGCCGATCTCCACGTCCACACGGTTTCCTCCGGCCACGCTTATTCCACGCTGGAAGAATATGTCCGCCAGGCCAAAAAGATTGGGCTTGAGGGGTTCGCCGTCGCCGACCACGGCCCGGCCATGCCGGGCGGCCCGCATTATTACCATTTTTCCAACATGCGGATGATCCCGCGCGAGATCGACGGCATAAAAATTCTGCGCGGCATCGAGGCCAATATTATTAATGAGGCCGGCGAGATCGACATGAAGCCCGAAGACCTCAAATGGGGCGAGCTCGATATCGTCATGGCGGCGATGCATCCGCGCGTCGGCTACGAAGAAGGCCAGGGCGAGGAAAAGAACACCGAAGTGCTCATCAGGGCCATGCAAAATCCGATCGTCAACGTCGTCGCCCATCCCGGCAACCCCCGATATCCGGTCAAGATCAAAGAGACCGTCGCGGCGGCCAAGGCGGCTGGCGTGCTGATCGAGATCAATAATAGTTCCGACCTATCGCGCCCCGGCAGCTGTGAGCGCTGTCTCGAGGTCGCGCGCGAAGTGAAAAAGCAGGGCTGGAAAGTGGTGCTTGGCACCGATTCGCACATCTCGAGCATGCTGGGCGTCTTTGACAGCGCGCTTAAGCTGGTCAAAGAAGCCGGCCTGACCGAGGATGAAGTGGTTAACACTTCATGGCAAAAGATAGAAAAATATCTGCTTTTCAAGACAAGGTCTTTGAGATGTTAGCCAAAAGAATAATTCCCTGCCTTGACGTGACCGAAGGGCGCGTCGTCAAGGGGACGAAATTTGTCGATCTCAAGGACGCGGGCGACCCGGTCGAGTTAGCGGCCGTCTATGATAAAGAGGGAGCCGATGAACTTGTGTTCCTCGATATTACCGCTTCTTCCGATAAAAGATATATCATGCTCGAGGTCGTCAAGAAAGTCGCTGAGACGATCTTTATCCCTTTCACCGTCGGCGGCGGGATCTATGATGTCGAAACGATGAGAGAATTGCTCTCCGCCGGAGCCGACAAGATCTCCGTCAATACGGCGGCGGTGCGCGACCCATCACTGATCGAGAAGGGGGCCGAAAAGTTTGGGAGCCAGTGTGTGGTTTTAGCGATAGACGCGAAACGAAGGACGAAAGACGAAGGACGAGGGACGACTTGGGAAGTTTACACGCACGGCGGGCGGACGCCGACGGGACTTGATGCGGTCGAGTGGGCGAAGAAAGCGGTTAAGCTCGGGGCGGGAGAGATACTCCTGACGAGCATGGACCGGGACGGGACAAAGGCCGGCTATGAATTGGAGTTGACGCGGGCGATTGCAGACGCGGTCGAAGTCCCGGTCATTGCCTCCGGCGGGGCGGGGAAGAACGAGCATGTCTATGAGGCGTTCGTTAAAGGCAAGGCGGACGCGGCTTTGCTCGCTTCGATCCTACATTATAAAGAGATGACTATAAAGGAGATAAAGGATTATCTTGGGGATCGAGGCATTACTGTCAGGCGGTAAAAAAAGAATAGACCGCGAACTCGATCGCTATCTGCCAAGAAAAGGTAAATTGGCAAAGGCGATGAGGTATTCTGTCTTTGCCGGGGGTAAGCGCTTTCGCCCCGTACTTTGCCTGGCGACGGCTAAAGTCCTTGGCCGTCCGGAGAAAAAAGTTCTCCCCTTTGCCTGCGCTGTCGAGCTGATCCACACTTTTACCCTTATTCATGACGATCTGCCGGCGATGGACAACTCAGATTTCCGCCGCGGCAAGCCAGCGTGTCACAAGGTTTTCGGCGAAGCGGCCGCTATCCTGGCCGGCGACGCGCTCAATACGCTGGCTTTCGAGATCATCGCTGATCAGCCGGCGGCAGCGCGCGAATTGGCTCGGGCGCTGCTTACGGTGGTCGAGGGGCAGGCGGTCGATATTGAATCGAAAAAGAGGAAGGTTTCTCTTGCCGATCTGAAAAAGATACACAGCTGGAAGACGGCGGCTTTGTTTAAGGCCTGCGTGCGCGGTTCCGCGTTGATCTGCGGCGCGTCAGCCGCGCAGATCAAAGCCCTGACTAAATATGCGGAGCATCTCGGTCTTGCCTTTCAGATCGCCGATGATATACTTGACGTGACGGCGACAGCCGAAAAGATCGGCAAGCCGGTCAAGGCCGATATCGGCAAGGGTTTTCCTCGTTTGATCGGCTTGGAAAAGTCAAGAACTTTAGCCGAGCAAGAAAAGATAAAAGCGATTTCAGCGTTGAAAAGTTTCGGCGGGAAAGCCGATGCATTGCGAAAGATCGCGGAGTTTTATGTTTTATCCAAGTGAAAAAGAATTCACTAAACTATCGAAAAAAGGGAATCTGATCCCGGTCTACAAAGAGATCGTGGCCGATATGGAGACGCCGGTCTCGGCTTTCAAGAAAATCGAGTCGGAATATTCGTTCCTCCTCGAGTCGGTCGAGGGGGGCGAAAAGATCGCGCGCTATTCATTTTTAGGGTCATGCGGCAAGGGTCAGGTGGCAAGGCCCAAAACCTTTGAAGAGATCAGAAATATCCTGAAAAAATACCGGCCGGTCGAAGTGGCCGGTCTGCCGAGATTTTCCGGCGGCCTGGTCGGCTACGTCGGCTACGACGCCGTCCGGCTGATCGAAAAAATACCCGATACGAATCCCGACGATCTCAAGCTCCCCATGATGCAATTTATGCTGGCCGACACGGTCCTTGCCTTCGATCACATCAAACACAAGATCCTCATCATTGCCAACGCGCATGTCTCCGGCAGTCCGAAAAGGGCGTACGAACAGGCCAGCGCCAGGATCGCGGCGCTGGAAAAGAAACTCGACAAGAACATCAACTTGAAGAGAGAAGAACTTGAGGTCCCAGCGCCCGCCAGAGGCGCTTTCCACGCCAGGTCAAACCTGACAAAAGCTGAATTCGAAGCGATGGTGAGAAAAGCCAAGGCCTACATCAATGCCGGCGACATCATCCAGGTCGTCCCGTCGCAAAGGTTCGAAATGAAGCTCAAGGCCGATCCGCTCGGCGTCTACCGGATCTTGCGCATCATCAACCCTTCGCCTTACATGTATTTCCTGCGGTTAGGCGATGTCAAGATCATCGGCTCCTCGCCCGAAGTGATGGTCCGCCTGGAAAAGGGGCGGGCGACACTGCGGCCGATCGCGGGGACAAGGAAAAGGGGTAAGGATGAGGAAGAGGACCGCCGGCTGATGGCAAATCTTCTCGCTTCCAAGAAGGAGCGGGCGGAGCATGTGATGCTCGTCGACCTCGGCCGCAACGACCTCGGCCGCGTCTGCGACTACGGCAGTGTCAAAGTGACCGAAGAGATGGTGATCGAAAAATATTCCCACGTCATGCACATCGTCAGCAACGTGACGGGTAAGCTGCGCCGCGGCCTGGACGCGGTCGAGCTCCTCAAGGCGACTTTTCCGGCCGGCACGGTTTCCGGCGCGCCGAAAGTCAGAGCCATGGAGATCATCGATGAGTTAGAGAACGTCAAGCGCGGCCTCTACGCCGGCAGTGTCGGCTATTTTGGTTTTTCCGGCGATCTTGATTCGGGCATCGCCATCAGAACCATTCTCGTCAAGGGGAACCGGGCTTTTGTCCAGGCGGGGGGCGGCGTGGTGGCCGATTCCAGCCCGGAGAAGGAGTATCAGGAATCGGTCAACAAAGCGCGGGCGCTCATCGCCGCGGTCGAATTAGCTAAATGATCAATTTCCGGATGCTCAAGCTCTCCGACCCGTGGCTGTGGTTCTCGGCCGGCGCCCTGATCGTTATCGGTTTTACCGCGATCTTCAGCGCGACCTACCAGCTGCAGATCAAGGCCGATCTTGATCCGCTTATCTTCGTCAAACGGCAGTTCATGTCTCTTCTTCTCGCCCTGACCGGGCTCTGCCTCTTCACCTATTTTGATTATAAACATTTAAAGAAAGCCGCGCTCTTTCTCTACGGCTTCACGATCGTTCTTTTGGTCGCGATCCTCTTTACCGGTTCAAGCGCCGCCGGCGCCCAGCGCTGGCTGCAGCTCGGCCCTGTTTCTTTCCAGCCGTCCGAGCTCTCCAAGCTGACGCTGATCGTCGCCCTGGCCGCTTTTTTCAGCGAACGGAAAAAGATCCAGAGCTTCTGGCAGGCCGGTTATCTCTTAGCGCTGGTCGGCATCCCATTCCTTTTGATCTTTAAACAGCCGGACCTTGGCACCGCGCTCGTCTTTTTCGCGATCCTCCTCGGCCTGCTGACGGCTGCCGAGGCCTCGCCGCGGCTTCTCATCTTTCTGGTGACGCCGATCATCTCGATCCTCCTGCGGCCGGTCGTCCATCTCTGGCTGGTCTATTTGCTGGCCGTAGCGCTGGTACTCTTTCTCACTCGGGCGAGAGCGCGCGATTGGCTCCTTATTCTGGGGATCAATGTCGGCGTGGGTATCGCCCTGCCGTACCTGTGGGGGATGCTGAAGGCGTATCAGCGACAGCGCATCCTGGCGTTCCTTAATCCGGCGGCCGATCCGTACGGCGCCGGTTATCACAGCTTGCAGAGCATAATCGCCGTGGGCGGCGGCGGTTTTTTTGGGAAGGGTTTTATGCACGGGACACAGACCCAGCTTCAGTTCATCCCCGAACAGCACTCCGATTTTATTTTTTCGGTCATGGCCGAAGAATTCGGTTTTCTCGGCGCCGCGGCCGTCCTGGCGCTCTTTGCCCTCCTGATCTGGCGGGCGCTGGTCATCGCTTCAGAGTCAAGGGACACGATCGGCAAACTCCTGGCCTCGGGTATCGCCGTCATGCTGGGTTTTCACGTCTTTGCCAATATGGGGATGGTGATCGGCATCCTGCCGGTCGTGGGGATACCTCTGCCTTTCATGAGTTTCGGCGGCACGTCGCTCTTTGTCGGCCTCGCGAGCGTCGGCATCCTGCAGAGCATCTCGATGCGGCGCCACAAGATAATCTTTTAATCCTCATCCGCCGGCTTTTAACCTGCCCCCTTCTCCATCTGCGATGGAGAAGGGAAATACAATTGTTTTTCCCCTCTCCATTCCCAATGGAGAGAGGGGGGGCGGTTTGTGCCGGCGGGTGAGGTTAAAGCTTAAACTTCGCTTCCTTAACTTCAGCCGCCTCGAACGTCTCTTTGCCGATCGAGACGATGACCTGCCGGGCGGAGAGCCAATCCTCGCCTTTTTTCATGAAGACGTTGCCCGTGAGGGTGAGGAGCTCATGCTTGTCGTCATAGACGGCTGAATCGGCTTTGGCCTCGCGCCCTTTCTGCGTCACCTCGACGCTGCCGGCCGCCCGGGCGTCGCCGGTCTTGGTCGAGAAGAATATCTCGTCGGCGGTCACGACCGTCTTCTCCCGCAGAATGTCTTTGATATCGGGCCGGCGCAGTTTCGCGGCGGTCTCTGCTTTCAGGAGCGTCTCCGCCTTCTCCATGACCGTGCGGGTTCTGCCTTTGAGCTGAAGGACATTTTGTTTTCTGGAATAGAGCCCCGTGTCGGCGACTGCCATTTTTTTCCCCTGCGCGACCTCCAGCCCGCCGCTTAACGGAATATCTTTGTCGACAGCCAGATAGAGTATCGCCCGATCGGCCTGGACAAGTGTTTTAATTTTTCCTTCCTTCAGTTCCAGCCTGATGCCGTTATCGGCATTAAGTTGTTCCGGCTCGGACAGGTATTCAGAGGTCGCGGTCAGGGCGACTCCGTTGGCGCGCACGATGCGGACCCTGTCGGCGAGGACCATCCTTTTAGCGGCGCGGTAAATGCTGGCCCGATCGGCGAAAATTTTGCCCTCGCGCGTCTGCATGGCCACGCCGCCGGAGGCCTCGATGATTTCGGCGCGGCGGTCGATCTTGACCCGGGCGGCAACAAGATCCCTGACCGTTAATTTCCCGTCGGAATATATCTTGCCCCGCTCGACTTTGGTCAGGTAAGTGTTAAACCCGTCTTTTTCGGTCCAGCCGCTTTTGGCCGCGAATTCCCAGGCCTTTTTGCCTTCTTTCCTTCCCTCGATCTTAGTATTGCTGAATTCTGCGATCTTTTCCTGCCGCTCGGGGCTGAAGAAAGTCGCCTCGCGCGGGGAGATTAAATAGTAGGCGAGACCCAGGACCAGGAGAGAGAAAATGGCGGCCGCGTAGACGACCTTCCAGGCGAGGTTTTCATCCATGCTTGAATTATAGCAGAACTGATGTTAGAATTAGCCAAAACGATCGAAGGGGGAAATCGGTAATGGCAAAGATCAAGGTCGGCATCAATGGTTTCGGCAGGATCGGGCGGCAGGTTTTGCACGCGATGGTCGAAAAAGGCGCGCTGGGCAGCGAAATTGAAGTTGTGGCGGTGGTTGACATATCGACCGACGCTAAATATTTCGCTTATCAAATGAAATATGATTCGATCCACGGCCGGTTCAAGGGGACAGTGGAGACGGCGGGGGACGATGTCCTGGTCGTCAACGGCAATAAGATCAAATGTTTGATGGCGGCCAAAGATCCGAGCGGTATCCCCTGGAAAGACCACGGCGTGGAGTACGTCATCGAATCGACCGGGCTCTTTCAGGACGCGGAAAAAGCCCGCGGGCATATTGCCGCCGGCGCTAAAAAGGTCATTATCACCGCGCCGGCCAAAGGCGACGGAAAAACCATCGTCATCGGCGTCAACGACCAGGAATATGATCCGGCCAAGCATGACGTCATCTCCAACGCCTCCTGCACCACGAACTGTCTGGCGCCGCTGGTCCATGTCCTGGTCAAAGAGGGGATCGGCCTCGAGACCGGGCTGATGACCACCATCCATTCTTATACCGCGACTCAAAAAGTCGTTGATGGGCCGTCGAAAAAGGACTGGCGCGGCGGCCGGGCGGCGGCGATCAACATTATCCCCTCGACCACCGGCGCGGCCAAAGCGGTCGGCGAGGTCCTGCCGGTGACCAAAGGTAAGCTGACCGGCATGGCCTTCCGCATCCCGACGGCCGATGTTTCGGTCGTCGACCTCACGTTCCGCGCCGCTCGCGACACTTCGATCGAAGAGATCGATTCTCTGCTGAAAAAGGCGTCGCAGACCTATCTCAAAGGGATCCTGGGCGTGGCGGCTGAGGAGGTCGTTTCGACCGATTTCATCCATGACGACCGCTCTTCGATCTATGATTCGCTGGCGACACTGCAGAATAACCTGAAAGGCGAAAAGCGCTTCTTCAAGATCGTTTCGTGGTACGACAACGAGTGGGGCTATTCCTGCCGCGTGGTTGACCTGGTCAAACTGATCGCTTCGAAGCGGTAAAGTTTGGATGGCTAAACAGACGATCGAGGATATCAAGGATCTAAGCGGCAGGAAAGTTCTGGTCCGCGTTGACTTCAATGTGCCGCTCGACGACAAACAGCAAATTACTGACGATACCCGCATTCGCGCGGCTTTGCCGACCATAAAATACCTCCTCGATAAGGGCTCAAAGGTCATCCTTGTTTCCCACCTGGGCCGGCCAAAGTCAGGACCGGATGATAAACTGCGTTTGTTGCCAGTTGCCGGCCGCCTGTCGGAACTTTTAGGGAAACCAGTCGCGTACGTTAAAGACAGCATCGGGCCGGAGATTGAGGCCACGGTCGCAAAATTAAAGGCCGGGGAAGTTCTGCTCCTCGAAAACGTTCGCTTTTACAAAGAAGAGGAAAAGAACGATCCCGCTTTCGCCAAAAAACTCGCCTCTTTAGCCGACGTTTATGTTAACGACGCTTTCGGTACGGCTCACCGGGCTCACGCCTCGACCGAAGGGGTGACCAGATATCTCAAGGGCTATGCCGGTTTCCTCATGGAAAAGGAGATCAAATTCCTGGGGCAGCTGCTGGAGAACCCGGCCCGGCCCTTTGTTGCTATCCTCGGCGGCGCCAAGGTTTCCGGTAAGATCGACGTCATCAAAAATCTCCTGCCGCGCGTTGACACGCTGATTATCGGCGGCGGCATGTCTTACACTTTTTTCCGGGCGCGCAAGGTCAGCGTCGGCAACTCGCTGGTCGAGGAAGACAGAATCCCGCTGGCCAAAGAAACGCTCAAGCAGGCGATCGACCTCGACAAAACGATCATGCTGCCGATCGACCATGTTGTGGCCGATAAGTTCGATGCCAATGCCAATTCACAGATCGTCACCCGGGCGGGGATACCCGACGGCTGGCAGGGGATGGACATCGGGCCGGAGACGATCACAAAGTTCGGCCACGCCATCAAGAAAGCCAAGACGATCTTCTGGAACGGGCCGATGGGGGTCTTTGAGTTCGATAAGTTTTCCAAGGGTACGATCGCGATCGCCAAACTGGTCGCTGAGGCGACAGAGGGCGGCGCGGTCTCGGTCATCGGCGGCGGCGATTCGGTGGCGGCCGTTGAGAAAGCCGGCCTGGCCGGCAAAATGACGCACATTTCAACCGGCGGCGGCGCCTCGCTGGAATTTGTCGAGGGCAAGGTCCTGCCCGGTATCGCCTGTTTACAGGATAAATGACATTAGGGGCCGTAGTTCAGCTGGGAGAACGCCTCGTTCGCAACGAGGAGGTCAGCGGTTCGATCCCGCTCGGCTCCAATCTTATATTAGAAAGTAGACAGTAGAAAGTAGAACGTTGAACTTAGGAGTTGAATATGAGAGGATTACTGTTAATCATCCAGTTTTTGTCGGCGCTGTTTCTGATCATTGCGGTCCTGCTGCATACGGCAAAGGGGGAAGGATTAGGAGGGATCGGCGGCTCGGCCAAGCTTTTTGGCACGCCCAAGGGACTTGAAGAAGGTTTGGATCGAATTACCTGGGGACTGGCGATCACTTTTATGGTAATATCTGTTATACTTGCCGTACTTAAGGCCTGATATAAAAAGGGAGTGAGCGCGATATGGAAAACTTGTTAACGCCTGTTGCTTTGACCTGGAGCCAAATTTCCCAACCGCTTGTCAGCTTGATCTCCGCTTTAGTCATCCTATTGGTCGGTTATATTTTGGCGAGGTTAGTCGGCATTGCCGTCGCGTGGGTCCTGAAGTTGGCCCAATTCGACAAAGGGGCGAAGTGGATCGGCTTTGCCGGCCTGTTAGGGAAGGGCGAGGTCAAAAAAACCGCGTCGGAGCTTGTGGGCGACCTCCTGTACTGGGTAATTTTATTTATAGCCGCCATCAGCGCCGCGCGTCAGGCCGGCCTGCCGGTCGATGTTTCCGTCGTGAAACTGTTCACCTATCTCGGGCTGGCCCTGCTGGTTACCCTGATCCTTGGCCTGGGCCTTTTCTTCGCCTCCTTCCTCTCCAATGTTGTTAAGGTCGTTCTGCTGAATTTCGGCGTCGAGGGGGGGAAGTCGCTCTCCCGTTTCATATATTATCTGGTCGTTATCTTTGCTTTCCTGGCCGCGCTCGCCCAGTTAGGCCTCCGGCCCAGCTCGATCGTGGGCAAACTTGATATCATACTCGGCGCCCCGGCGCTGGCCGCCGCGATCGCCTTTGGTCTCGGCTGCAAGGACATGGCGGCCGATTTCTTATACGGCATTTTTAAGGGAAAATAGAAAACCACTTGATTTTCACATCTGTTCTTGTATAATTCTCCCAGTTCAAGAAAAAGGAGGTGAATATATAATGAAGAAAATCGCATTAATGCTGATTGCTGTTGTTCTCGTTTCATCGGGAGCATTCGCGGCCGGCAACTTGGCGGTTGGCACCACATTAGGGTTCGCTTCCTTGAAATATCAATTCTCCCCCGATGTGACCGGATCGCTGGGTTTGAACAATTTTAGCGGTGCGGCTACAGGCACGGGCATTCTGGTCAAGGTTGATTACAATCTGGCCAAGGCAGGCAACGTGCAACCCAACATTGGTCTGTACTACACAACCAACGGAGCGGCGGCCGCCACCACGATCCTGGGCATCACCTGGGGCGTAACGGCCATGGTTGAGTCGAATTTGTCGCTTGGCGCTGACATAATATTAGTCAACCAATCGACGCTCGCCGGTGCCAACACAACCGGATTATTGCCGGGCATTGCTTTAGCAGCTGCTTATACTTTATAAGCACAAAACGTTTTGTCTCTTAAGCCCTCGAGTCCCTTCGAGGGCTTTTTTTATGGGTTCATGAATTGAAACCCCACACTGAAGTGTGGGGTATATATCATCCGGTCATTCCCCATACTTTAGTATGGGGTCTCAGATATCCGACAAGCTGGCCAGAGGGCTTTTTTTATGGGCTGAATTATAGTAAAATTAATAAGTGATCAGCCAAATTTTCACATTCTTTTCCGCGGCGATAATTTCGTTGGCCCTGACTTTCCCGGTCGTCTGGCTTTTAAAGTTCTTTAAGCTGGGCCAGACGGTTTTGGCGGCGGCCCCGGCCGCGCACGGGGAAAAGGCCGGCACGTCGACCATGGGCGGCCTCGGTTTTCTGATCACGATCATTGCCTTTTCACTGATCCTTATTGACGTCGAACTCCACCCGGCTTATCTGGCCCTGATCCTTCTCATCGCGGCTTATGCCGGGATCGGCCTGGCTGATGACCTCTTGAAGATCGCCCGCCGGCAGAACCTGGGCCTCACCTTTTGGGAGAAGATCGTCTTGCAGGTCCTGGCGGCCGGAGCTTTTGCCGTTTATTTGACTTTCCTGGGCTATAATCTTTCTCTGTACGGTATCCTCGCTAAGCTCGGTTTCACGAACCCTTTCCTCTATCAACTCCTTGTCGTCGTCTTTGTTGTCGGTTTCGGCAACGCGACGAACCTGACCGACGGCCTGAACGGTTTATTGGCCGGAACGGGGAGCATCGCGTTCATCGCGTTAGCCGTCTTGGCCAGTGGCGCGTTAATGCCGAACGGCGCGCTCTTTGCCCTGGCTGCAGCGGGGGCGATACTCGCTTTCCTTTACTTTAATTTTCCCCGCGCCCAGGTCTTTATGGGCGATGTCGGTTCGCTGGCGATCGGGGCTGGGCTGGCCGGGTTGGCTTTTATAATTCACCAGGAACTGCGGCTGGTCGTGGTCGGCGGCGTTTTCGTGATCGAAGCGCTTTCGGTCATCTTGCAGGTGACATCGTACAAATTCTTCAAGCGCCGGATATTCAAGATGACCCCGCTGCATCACACATTTGAATTGATGGGGATCAGGGAAACGTGGGTGGTGGTCGGGTTTTGGATCGTTGGATTGATCTTTGGCGGATTAGCCATATGGATCTGAAAAATAAAAAAGTAACTATTTTTGGCCTGGGGAAGAGCGGGGTCGCTTCCGCCAGGAAGCTTGTCGCTCTGGGGGCGGCGGTCAAGGCGACCGATGCCAACCCAACGCTCGATATCGGCACCATTGAAGGGCTGGGGATTGAGGTCGAACTCGGCGGCCACTCCGCGGGGTTCATCCAGGGTGATGATCTGATCGTGGTCAGTCCCGGCATTCATCTCGATCATCCGGCGCTTGTGGAAGCCCGGGGGAAAAACATCCCGATCATCTCCGAGATCGAGCTCGCGTCAAGGTTCATCACAAAGCCGATCATTGCCGTAACCGGCACGAACGGCAAGACGACGACAACGACGCTGATCGGCGAGATGCTCAGGGCGGGGGGCAAAAGGATCGCCGTGGCCGGCAATATCGGCCTGCCGCTGGTCGATGTCGACGATTCCTCTCTCGATTTTGTCGTCGCCGAGATCAGCAGTTATCAGCTGGAGTCGATCGCCGATTTTAAGCCATGGCTCAGCGTGGCCCTCAACATCCAACCCGACCATCTCGAGCGCCATCACACGCTAGAGGGCTACATCAAGCAGAAAGCCAGGCTCTTCATGAACCAGACGGGTGACGATTACCTGGTCTATAATCAGGACGATCCGGCCGTGGTTGAAATGGTGAAAGCGGCCAGGTCCAAACTCGTCCCTTTTTCAAAGGCACATCCGGAAATCATCACCCTGCCGCCCGAGATGATCAAGATCCCGGGCCGGCATAATTTGGAGAACGCATTGGCCGCCGCTCAAACAGCGTATCTTTGCGGCGTCAAAAAAGATGTCGTCGCCGAGGTCCTGCGGACCTTCCCCGGCGTGGAGCACCGCATCGAATATGTCACCTCGATCTCCGGCATCGAGGCCTACAACGATTCGAAGGGGACCAATCCCGATTCGACCATGGTCGCGATCGAAACATTTAAGGGGAGAGGAATCGTCCTGATCTTAGGGGGCAGGGATAAGGGAGTAGGGCTCGAGGCGCTTGCTCAAAAGGTAAAAGAAAATGTTAAGGCGGTTGTCCTGATCGGCGAGGCCGCCGCTCGTTTTGAGTCGGCCTTGAAATCGGCCGGCTTCAACGAGATCTACCAGGCCGGTTTTTCGCTGGACGCGGCGGTCAGGCAGGCGTTCGTGCTGGCCGAGCCGCGCGACGTGGTGCTCCTTTCTCCGGCCTGCGCCAGTTTTGACATGTTCCATGATTACGAGGCGAGGGGCCGGACTTTCAAGGAGATCGTGAAGAGGATCAAGCTATAATGCCGAGAGCCAAAAGTCTGGATTATATCTTTTTGTTCGCCGTGCTGGCCCTCTCGGCGGTCGGGCTGGTCATGATCTTTTCCGCTAGCCCGACGTTAGGCATCAAATTAGGCGACAGTTTTTATTTCATCAAACGGCATATCTTTTACCTGCTCCTCGGCTTTCTCGCGCTTTTATTTGGCTTTCGCCTTGATCTTGAGCTCTTAAAAAAGCGGGCGAACACAATCTTCATTGTCGCGGTCCTGCTGCTGCTTCTGGTTTATATCCCTGGGATCGGCCGCAAAGTCCTGGGGGCTTCGCGCTGGATCGATCTCGGCGTTCTTGTTTTCCAGCCGTCGGAACTGATGAAGTTCGCCACGGTGCTGGTCCTGGCCGGCTTCCTGTCCGGGCGCAAGGAAAAGATCGGCGATCTTTTCCAGGGATTTTTGCCGCCGATCATTCTGGTCGGGTTTGTCTTCGCGCTCATCGTTAAACAGCCGGATCTCGGCACGGCGCTGACCATCGCCGTGACCGGCTTTGTCATGCTCTTCGCGGCCGGGGCGGACCTGCGGCATCTGGGCGCCTTCGGCGGCCTCGGTTTGCTTGGGGTGCTGGCGCTCTCGATCGCCAGCCCTTACCGCCTGCGCCGCCTCCTGTCTTACCTCGATCCGTGGCAGGACCCGCAGGGGGCGGGTTTCCAGATCATCCAATCACTATTGGCGGTCGGCTCGGGGGGCTTGCTGGGACTGGGGCTGGGCGCTTCGCGCCAGAAATATTTTTATCTCCCCCAGCAGTTCACCGATTTTATCTTTGCCATACTCTGCGAAGAGCTCGGTTTTATCGGCGGCGCCGCCGTCGCGGGGCTCTTCTGCCTCTTCGCGGCCAGGGGCCTGTTGATTGCCCTCTCGGCTGCCGATCCGTTCAAGAAACTGTTAGCGGCCGGTCTGGTCGCCTGGGTCGCCAGCCAAGCGCTCCTGAATATCATGGTGGTGATCGGCCTCGTCCCCACCACAGGGATACCGCTGCCTTTCATCAGCTACGGCGGCACGGCGACGATCATCAATCTTTTTGCCGTCGGCGTCATCCTTAATATCTCGAGGAAACCATAAAATATGCGAGTTGCCATTGTCTCCGGCGGCACGGGCGGTCATGTTTATCCGGGCATCGCTCTGGCCGATGAACTCAAGAGATCGGTTCCCGGCGCTGAGATACTCTTTTTAGGGAGCGAAGAGGGGCTCGAAAAGGACGTGGTGCCGAAAGCCGGCTACCGGCTTGAGCTGATCAAAGCCCGCGCGCTGATGCGCAAGATATCTTATAAGGCGGTCTCGGCGCCGTTCGTTTCCTTGATCGGATTTTTTCAGGCGTTATATATATTAAAGAAATTCTCGCCGCGATTCTTGATCTCGACCGGCGGCTACGCCAGTCTGCCGGTCGTCCTGGCGGCCAGGTGTCTCGGCCTCCCGTTTTATCTCCAGGAACAGAATGTCCTGCCCGGTTTCACCAATCGGCTTTTCGGCCGGTCGGCCGGCCTGGTCTTTCTTTCGTTCGAAGCGTCGCAGCGATATTTGCCGGGGACCGTGACGGGCAACCCGGTCCGGGCGGCGATCATTGGCGCTGACCGGGGAAAAGCGCGCGCCAAACTCGGCTTTTCTCCGGAGACAAAGGTGGTTTTGATCATAGGCGGCAGTCAGGGGGCCAGGCGCATGAACCGCTCGGTCGTCTCGGCTTTGCCGCTGATCGGGCCCGCGTCAAAACTCGGGATCATCCATTTGACAGGCAAGCGCGATGCGCAGATGTTTTCGGCGGCAAACTTCTCATTTTACCGCCGGATCGATTACTTATATAATGTGGCAGAGACTCTGGCGGCGGCTGACCTGGTCGTCAGCCGGGCCGGAGCGACGGCGATCGCCGAGTTCACCGCCCGCGGCTTGCCGATGGTCCTTGTCCCTTTCCCGTATTCGGCCGAGGGTCACCAGGAGATGAACGCGCGGCTGATCGAAGCAGCCGGCGCGGGAATATTCATTAAAGACAACGAATTTACGCCGGAAAAATTTGTTTCACTGGTCAGCGGTTCGGCCCTTGATCTGGCCGCCCTGGGCGCCGCGTCAAAAAAAATGGGTGAACCGCGGGCGGCCAAAAAGATCATCGACCATATCCTGGTGTCGCTCAAGAAATAATAATGGAACTCGATCTCGAACGAAGCAAAAATATCCATCTGGTCGGCGTCGGCGGCTGCGGCATGTCGGGCATCGCCCGCGTCCTCCATGAGATGGGCTTCAAGGTCAGCGGCTCCGATATCAAGGAAGGGGTCAACACCATCCGGCTCAAAGACCTCGGCGTCAAGATCTTCATCGGCCACGAGGGTTCGCAGGTGCGCGACGCCGATAGCCTGGTTTATTCTTCGGCGGTCAAGCCGGATAACCCCGAACTGACCGAGGCCGCGGCCAAAGGGATCCGCGCCTTCAGAAGGGCGGAGGTGCTGGCCTGGATCATGGCCCGCTCAAAAAATCGCGTGGCAGTGGCCGGCACGCACGGCAAGACGACAACGACGGCAATGACCGCCCGCGTCCTTGAGGCCGCGCAGCTGAACCCGACCTATCTGATCGGCTGTGACATGGATTACGCCGACGGCAATGCCCGGCTGGGGGCTGGCGCCTATGTCGTGGCCGAAGCGGACGAGTCCGACAGCTCATTCCTCTGTTATCAGCCGACGATCGAGGTCATCACCAATATCGAGGCCGACCACATGGAGCATTTCGGCAGTCTGGACGAGCTGACGGCGACGTTCGAGCGGTTCATGGACCGCCTGGCCGGCGAAGGCCTGATAGTGATCGACGGGACCGACCCGAACAATAAACTGCTGATGGCCAAAAGAAAACAGCGATCCGTCACCTACGGCCTTGATCCGGCCATGGAATGGAACGCCGCCGACCTGAGCTTTGAAAATTACTCTTCGCGCTATGTTCTGCGGCGCGGCCGGGACGAGCTCGGCGCGGTTGCGCTCTCCGTCCCCGGCTGGCAGAATATCCTGAACAGCCTGGCGGTCTTTGCCGTCGGCTGCGAGTTAGGTCTTGATTTCAACGCGATCGCCGGCGCCCTGCGCTCGTTCGTCGGAGTCAGGCGGCGCTTCTCGACCGTCGGCGAGCAGGACGGCATTCTCATTATCGACGATTACGCGCACCATCCGACCGAGATCAAAGCGACGCTGGCGGCTGCCCGCTCCGGCTGGCCCAAGAGCCGCGTTATCTGCGTCTTTCAGCCGCACCGCTTTACCCGGACGATGATCCTCAAAGACCAGTTCGCCGGCGCGTTCGATAACGCCGATAAAGTGATCATCACCGATATTTACGCCGCCTCCGAGAATCCAATCCCGGGCGTCACTGGCAAAACGATCGCCGATCTCCTGGCGCCGGAGAAAACTTTGTTTGTGCCGAAAAAGGAGCAGATCGCCGAACAACTCGTTAAGGATTTAAAAGCCGGCGATATTGTTTTGACCTTAGGCGCGGGGGATATCTATACTGTGGGCAAAGAGATCTTAGCCAGGTTGAAGATGAAGGGGGCTGATAAATCCCCATGAAAATGGTCCGCAACGAACCATTAAAGAAACACACTTCCTTCCGCATCGGCGGCCCAGCCGAGTATTTCTGCGCGCCGACGAATATCGATGAGTTGAGGGAAGCGCTGAAATTCGCGCGCGAGAATCGCCTGCCGGTCGCTATTTTAGGAATGGGGACAAATCTCCTTGCGCTGGATAACGGCTTTCGCGGGCTAGTTATTAAACTGGGCGGCGGCCTCAATAAGGTGACGGTCCGCGGCCGGGTTATCCACGCTGGCGCGGGGACACTCTTGCCTGTTCTTCTAAATATCGCGGCCCGCCGCGGCCTGGCCGGCCTCGAGTTCTTGGCGGGTATTCCCGGGACGGTGGGGGGCGCCGCTGCCATGAACGCCGGGGCGTGGGACGGTGAGATCGGCCGGTACGTCGACCGCGTCAGGGCGCTTGATAAGAACGGCGATCTGAAGGAAATAAAAAAGCCCGGTTTGCGTTTCGGCTACCGCCGGAGCGTCCTGCAAAAAGGGAAGTTGATCGCGGCGGAGGTCGTCTTGAAACTGCGCAAGGGCTCGCCCGGGCGCATCAGAAAGAAGATCCTCGGTTTTCTTGAGAAACGTAAACTCAACCAGCCGCTCGGCAGCCCCAATGCCGGCAGTATCTTCAAGAATCCCAAGGGGAAATTTGCCGGCAAACTGCTTGAAGAGGCGGGCTTTAAGGGAGCGCGCGTTGGCGACGCGCAGGTCTCGGTCAAGCACGCCAATTTTATCTTAAATCTCGGCGAGGCGAAGGCGCGCGACGTCATTAAACTGATGACGCGGATGCGCGGCGCCGTAAAAAGGAAGTTTAAAGTCACGCTTGAGCCCGAGTTAAAGATCATGGTACAATCGATCTCGTGATCTCCAAAGAAAAAACAGCGGAACTCGAAGCGATCGCGATCAAACTGCGCAAGCACGTCGTCGAGATGACGTGCGCCGCTGCCTCGGGCCATCCCGGCGGCTCGCTCTCGGCCGCCGATATCATAACAGTCCTTTACTTTCATCAACTGCGCAAGGACCCGAAAGATCCGCACTGGGCCGAGCGCGACCGATTCGTCATGAGCAAGGGGCACGCGGCGCCGATCCTTTACGCGGCGCTGGCCGAGGCCGGCTATTTCCCTGTTGATTATCTCAAAACTTTGCGCCGGATCGGCAGTTCACTCCAGGGACATGTCGACATGCTTTCCCTGCCGGGGGTTGAGATGTCGACCGGCTCGCTCGGGCAGGGACTCTCGGCCGCCAACGGCATGGCGCTGGCCTACCATCTGGACAAAAAAGCCGGCCGGATCTATTGCCTGTTAGGCGACGGCGAGTGCCAGGAGGGGCAGGTCTGGGAAGCGGCCATGACCGCGGCGCATTATAAGCTTGATAATTTGACGGCGATCGTCGACCACAATAAATTCCAGATCGACGGCCCGGTCGAAAAGATCAAAAGCCTAACTCCTTTTGCCGATAAATGGCGGGCGTTCGGCTGGCACGTTCTTCTTTGCGACGGCCATAAGATCGAGGCGATTGCCGATGCTCTGGAGAAGGCCGAAAAGACAAAAGGCCGGCCGACCATGATCATTGCCGATACGGTCAAAGGCAAAGGCGTCAGTTTTATGGAAGCCAGCCCGCTTGACTTCCACGGCAAGGCCCCGACCGAAGAAGAAAAAGACAAAGCGCTCGAAGAGCTTTGCCGACGGGAGAAAAAATAACTCATGGCCGAACGGAAAATGGTCGCGACGCGCGACGCCTACGGACTCGCTCTGGCGGAGATCGGCAAGGAAAATCCCAATGTCGTCGTGCTCGACGCCGACCTGAAGGTGTCGACCAAGACCTCGGGTTTTGCCCAGGCGTTCCCCGAGCGGTTTTTTGACATGGGCGTGGCCGAGCAGGACATGATCAGCACGGCGGCTGGCCTGGCCGCCGCCGGCAAGATCGTCTTCGCATCGACCTTCGCGGTTTTCGGCTCCGGCCGGGCCTGGGACCAGGTCAGGGTCTCGGTCGCCTACACGCGCTTGAATGTCAAGATCGCGGTGACGCATGCCGGCATTACGACCGGCGAAGACGGCGCCTCGCACCAGGCCAATGAGGATATCGCCATCATGCGCGCCCTGCCTAACATGACGGTCATTGTTCCATCTGACAGCGTGGAGACGGATAAAGTCATCCGCGAGGCGGTCAAATTCTACGGCCCGATGTATATCCGCTTGAGCCGCCCCAAGACGCCGGTCATTCACGATAACCCGAATTATGAATTTAAGATCGGCAAGGGCGAGGTCATGCGCGCCGGAAGCGACGCGACGATATTTGCCTGCGGCCTCATGGTCTCGCTGGCGCTTGACGCAGCGGAGCTGCTGGCCAAAGAAGGGGTCAAGGCGCGGGTCGTCAACCTGCATACCATTAAACCCTTGGACACTGAGCTGATCGTTAACTGCGCCAAGGAGACTGGGGCCGTGGTGACCGCCGAAGAGCACTCGATCCTGGGCGGACTGGGCGGCGCGGTAGCTGAAGTGCTGGTCGAGAACGCCCCGGTGCCGCTGGCGCGCGTCGGCATCAAGGATACTTTTGGCGAATCGGGGACACCCGATGAGCTGCTTGCCAAATACGGTTTGACCCCGGAGGAGATCGTTCATGCTGTCAGAGCAGTTATCAAAAGAAAAAAATAATATCGCCGATCGCCCGGCCTGGGACGATTACTTCATGAAGATCACGGCTGATGTGGCCGAGCGGGCGACCTGCGTCAAGCGCCAGGTCGGCGCCATCGTCGTCAAAGACCACCGCATTTTATCCACCGGCTACAACGGCTCGCCCAAGGGCTTCACCCACTGCACGGAAGAAACCTGCATCCGCCTCAAGTTGAACATTCCTTCCGGCCAGCGGCACGAGCTCTGCCGGGGACTCCACGCCGAGCAGAACGCCATTATCCAGGCGGCAGTACATGGCGTTTCGATCGCCGGCGGGACCCTCTATTGCACGTACCAACCATGTGTCATCTGTGTTAAAATGATGATCAATGCCGGCATTGTCAAAGTCGTTTACGCCGGCGGCTATCCCGACGAGCTGGCCCAGGAGATGCTCAAAGAATCGGAATTGGAGGTCGTCAAGTATGAAGGTCGGATATCTCGGCCCTGAAGGGACGAACAGCGAAGAAGCCAGCCGCCTTTACCGCAAAAAACTTGAAGGCAAAGTTGACCTGATGCCTTTCTCAACTTTCCACGATGTTCTCTCGGCCGTCAATCGCGGCCGGATCAATGAGGCGATCGTGCCGATCGAGAATTCGATCGAGGGAACGATCGGCATCGTGACCGATATGCTCGTTAAGGATGTCGACCTCAAGATCCGGCAAGAGCTGGTCGTGCCGATCTATCATTATTTAATGGCTCGCAAAGGAGTTTCTTTGCGCGGTATCAGGGATGTCGTTTCCAATCCGCAGATCCTTGACCAGTGCAAAGATTTTCTGCGCAAAAAATTGCCGAAAGCGAAATTGCATCTGGCTTACAGCTCAGCCGAGGCGGCCAAGCAGGCAGCCACTTCCCTTGATCCATTTCTTGCCGCCATCGGCACCGCCGCGTCGGCCAAACTCTACGATTTAAAGATAGTCGCCGCAAAAATCAATGTCAGGGAGAATAAGACCCGATTTGTCGTCCTGGCCAAAACCGACCATCCGAGGACGGGCAAAGACAAGACCTCGATCGTTTTCTCGACAGCCAAAGACCGGCCCGGGGCGCTTCACGATATACTGGCCGAAATCGCCATCCGCAACATCAACCTGACGAAGATCGAATCGCGCCCGTCTAAGAAGGCCCTGGGCGATTATTATTTCTTTGCCGACATGCAGGGACACCGGCAGGACGAAGTGATCGCCGACGCTTTGTTCGAGATCAAGCGCAAGGCATCGTTCCTGAAACTGCTTGGCTCCTACCCGAGAGTCTAAATATATGCATCATGAAGAAGAAGGCTCGAGTTTAATGGAAGGGCTCCTGATCGGCGGGCTGATCGGCGCGGCGGTCGGCGTCCTCTTTGCCCCGTTCAGCGGCGACAAGTCGAGGGCGCTGATCAAAGAGAAGCTCAAGGAGTTCGACCTTGATGATATTGTCGGCCGCTTCTCCGAAGCGTTCGAAGAAGCCAAGAAAGAAGCCGGTAAGGTCCAGGACGACCTGGCGAGGGGTGAATAAATGCTGCAAACATATTTAATTAATAGCCTGATCTTTTGCGCCATCCTCCTCTTGATTGCTTTTGTCGTTGGGACTGTCCAATTGATCATTATCCTGATCGACGTCAGGCGTTCGGTCAGAGAGGTGACGGAAAAGGTCAACGCCATTTCTTCGCTCTTTGATATCGTGACGATACTGGCCGGCGTTGCGGGACTGGCCAAAGAGAAAATGAGCAGCAAGATACCGGGCAAGAATACACTGGCAGCGTTCGCGGCCGGTTTGAAAAAAGGACTTGGAGTTCTGTTTAAAAAATAAAACTCACCCCCTCTTTCCCCCTCTCTTGAAAAGAGAGGGGGAGGGTTAACTTTACTTAACAGGGGGTGAGTTTAAAAAGGGGGAAGTTTAGTGGGTAAGATCAAGAGTTTCTTGAAGGTTCTGACGTTCGGCGGTCTGCTCGGTTTCATCGGCGGTTTGCTTTTTGCGCCATCAAAAGGCGGAGAAACGAGAGAAAAACTTAAAGACGCTCTGGATAAAGGCAAAGCCAAATTCGACGAGTTAAAGCAAGAATTCGGCAAAAAAGAAGGGTAGGAAACCTGCGACTGAACGACTTCGACGAGCTCAGTCGAGTCGTCGCGGTTTCTTGATATGCTTCAGTCAACAATTGAATCGCTTCTCGAGAAAGCGCTGTCAGCCGCCGGTATCCAGATACAGCTTGATTACAAAATAACTCCATCTCCCCGCAAGGAATTCGGCGATTTTGCGACCAATCTGGCCATTGCCGGCGCTAAGAAACTTTCCCGCAACCCCATGGAACTGGCGGCAGAGATCGCCGAGAAGCTCAAAATGGGCGGGGCCGAAGAAGTTATCAGCAAAATCGAGATCGTCAAGCCCGGCTTCATCAATTTCTTCATCAAAGATGAGCTGACCCAAAAGTCAATTCCGGAAATAATCAGGCAAGATCAGCGCTGGGGGCATGGGTCAAGTGGCAAGGGTCAAAGAATTCTGCTCGAATACGTTTCGGCTAATCCGACTGGGCCGCTGCATGTCGGGCACGGCCGTTGGGCGGTGATCGGCGACGTGATTGCCCGCTTGTTAAAGGCCGCCGGTTTTAAAGTCGAAACCGAGTTCTACGTCAATAATATCGGCAACCAGGTCGAGAAGCTCTGGGAATCGGTCCAGGCGGCCAGGGCGAGGAAACCGACCCCGGCAAACGGTTACGGCGGCGCGTATATCAAGGAAGTTAAAGGCGACAGCAAAGAGGATATCATTGAATACATCCTTTCCGAGCAGAAAGCGACTCTCGCCAAACTCGGCGTCCTTTTCGATCGTTTCTTTAATGAGAGCGAACTCCACGCCAAGGGCGAGGTAAAGGAAGCGGTCTCCCGCCTTGAAAAGAATCACAAGACGATCATCGAGGCAGGCGCGATCTGGTTTAAATCGCAGGAGATGGGTGATGACAAGAACCGCGTCCTCGTCCGCGCCGACGGCAATTCAACATATTTCGCCGCCGATCTCGCTTATCATCTCGATAAATTCTCGCGCGGCTATGAGCGGCTCATTAATATTTGGGGGACCGACCATCACGGTTATGTGAAGAGATTGAAAGCGGCAGTCGAGGCGATGGGGCTGCCGGCCGATAGGTTGGAAATAATCATCGGCCAGCTCGTCACCCTTTACCGCGGCAACGAGCCTATCCGCATGAGCAAGCGAACGGGTGAAATGGTCTCGCTCGCGGAAGTGATCGACGAGATCGGCTCCGACGCGACGCGCTTCTTTTTCTCGGCCACCGACGTCAACTCACACCTGGATTTCGACCTTGAGCTGGCCAAGAAGAAGTCGATGGACAACCCGGTCTATTACCTCCAGTACGGGCATGCGAGGATCTGCAGCATCTTGCGTAAGGCCGAGAGCGAGGGGCAAGGGTCAAGTACCAAGGGTCAAGAAGATTTATCCTCTCTAACTGAACCGGCGGAGAGAGAGCTGATGATGAGACTCCTTGCGTGGCCGCGGTCAGTGGAAGAGGCGGCGGTTTTGCGACATCCCCACCGAATCACAGAATACGGCAAGGAACTCGCGATCGTTTTTCATCACTTCTACGAAAAGTGCCGCGTGCTAGGCAATCCCGCCCGCCTCACGCTCGTCGACGCCTCTCGAATCACTCTGCGCAATGTGTTAGAATTGTTGGGAATTACGGCTCCGGAATCGATGTAAAAAAGATTTTCACTGAAACTTTTTCGATCCAAATTATGTTATATTTATTCTCATATGCTCCATTTGTCTTATGATGCCGTTTCAATCAATTGGAAGAAGCGGGCGGCGGGGTCACTGGTAAGCACCCGGCCAATCCATCCTGCCAGAGCATTTATTTCCCAGAAATAGCAAGTTGGGCACGAAGCAGGAGCTTTTCTTCTAATATTAGCGGCCTCTTCGTACCAAATTTTCTTATAATCTCCTGGTTTGTTGTAACGGCCAAACAACCAATCTATGTTGCTTGAATCTGATTTTGTTGCGCAAGGATATACTCCTCCGTCCGGCTCAATATTTGGTCGCGCCTGACTCATAAAGCAAAATCCGGTCGCAGGTTCCGGATCAACAACAGGAAACATTTTCATCCTGGAGGATGAGGATAAGACTTTAAATCGACTTGTTTCTAGTGTTCTCGCTGAATCTACTTCGTCATATACTCCGGGAGGTATGTCTATTGGCAAACCTGACCTCTGAATAATCTGTCGAAAAGATATATAGTCAACTTCCATTTCCCTGACCATTTCGGCAAATGGAAAAATTGATCCGGCGTTGCCAGGGTGGATAAAAGACTGGATGCCGATAAGTAGTTCTCTTTCTCTTCCGTGTTGGACCCTTGCCTCCAATAAAGCAACAAGGTTCCTTTTTGCTTTATCAAGTGAAAACGAGTTTTTTGGCTTGTGGATTTGCAGATAACTATTGTCATTAAGGCCATTTATGCTTAATTTTACCTGAAAAGCATGTTTGCCTAGCAAATCTATCGTAACATTATCCAGCCCGCTTCCCGTAGACGTGAATGTGGTGTGCATCCCGAGTTCCGCGGCCTTGACAATTGAGGGTTTTATTCCTTTATATATTATCGGATTTCCTCTGCCGGAAAGATCAAGATGAACATGCTCAACGCCATGAGATCTTGAATCCGTAGCTATTTCTTCAATGAGGGACAAGAAAAGCGGAAATGGAAAAAAACTTTTGTTTCCCTTTAATATTGGATCGTCAAAACATTCGATACAGCAAAAATCACATCTATTCCCCGGATGCGCATCAATATACATTGCCGGAGGCACTTCCCCTGCCAATATTTTCTGAACAAGAGGAACAAATTCCAAATAAGAGTGCGGAAAAGAATATGTGTGTTTAGTGGCTCTCGAGGCAATGACTTGAGAATTACGATCGGTCGCAAAAATGACTTTGGAAAGAAAATCCAATTCTTTTGCTGTTACAGCAGCTAATGCGGTTTCCGCGGGCGAAGGGTTGTTATTAAAAACAACAACGGGTTTATTATCAATCAATGAGATACGGCCAACCCTTCGATCAGGTCCGATCGCTCGGAATCTGGGGTGTGCGCAACCGCGTGTGCTTAAAAATTGGTTAAAAGAGATATCTTTGATATCTTTTCCTCCTTTGATTCAAATTCCGTTATATTTGAACATAAGCTCGGAAACCTGCGACTGAGCGTCGCGGTTTCCTCGCGCCTTATGTCCTCCATACATTAATCGGTAATCGGCAGTTTCCGGCAATAATTTCAGCTATTCTCGAAAACATTTTTGTGGTAGAATAGCGTCAAAGGAGGTGCAAAGGTGGTAAATACTTTTACGGCGGTTTTTGAAAAAACTGAAGATTGGTTCATTGGTTATGTAGAAGAACTTCCCGGCGCTAATACCCAGGGGAAAACGTTAGACGAAGCCAGAGATAATTTAAAAGAAGCAATTGAGCTTGTTTTGCAATCAAATCGTGAGCTCGCGGAAAGGGACCTCGTTGGGCGTCAGGTGGTAAAGGAAGAAATCGGAGTCAATGCTTGATGAAAAGGAAAGAATTGATCAAGCACTTAATTTATAATAATTGCCGTTTTCTTCGTGAAGGAGCTCGGCATACGGTTTACTTTAATCCGCAAAGCCGCAAGACATCAACTATTCCTCGACATAATGAGATTCCCGATCTTTTAGCAAAAAAGATTTGTAAAGATTTAGATATTACACAAATATGAAATACACGTTTTTTAAAGGCAAAATAGTCCCGTTTAGCGAAGCCAAGATCGGGATCATGACGCACGCTTTTAACTATGGCACCGGCGTGTTTGAGGGGATCCGCGGCTACTGGAACGCCGAAAAGAACCAGCTCTTTATCCTCAAGCTCAAGGAGCATTATGAGCGGCTGGCCCGGTCGACCAACCTCGGCCTCAAGTCCGAAATGAAATATTCCGTTGATGAGCTCTGCGCTGCCACAGTTGAGCTGGCCAAAAAGAACGGCTACAAAGAAGATATTTATATTCGGCCGATCTATTACAAATCGCAGGAAAAGATCGGGCTGGGCCTCATCGGGATCGAAGATGACTTCTGCATGTTCATATCGCCGTTCGGCGCTTATCTTGACATCACGAAAGGGATCCGCGTCTGCGTCTCGAACTGGTGGCGGATCTCCGCCCAGTCGGTGCCGCAGGGGGCCAAGATCACCGGTACTTACATTAATTCATCGCTGGCCAAGGCCGAAGCGCTGGAAAAGGGTTTCGACGAAGCGATCCTCCTCTCACACGAGAAAACCGTCGCCGAGGGCTCGGGCGAAAATCTCTTCATGGTCAAGGACGGTAAGCTGATCACACCGCCGCTTTCGGAGACGATCCTGCCGGGGATCACCCGCGTCTGCGTCATGGAACTGGCCGCCAATGAGCTGGGTCTCAAAACGATCGAACGGCAGATCAAGCAGAACGAGCTTTACGGCGCCGACGAGCTCTTTTTCTGCGGCACCGGCGCGCAGATCTCGCCGATTGCCTCGGTTGACGACAAATTGATAAAAGATGGAAAAGTCGGTCTGATCACGAAGAAGTTGCAAACGATCTATTTTAAAGCCGCGCGCGGCGACGACCCCAAATATGCCGACTGGATAACGCCCGTCTATTGAACATGATCAAGGGGATTGGGATCGATATCATTGAGATCAAGAGGATGAAGGACGCGGTCAAAAAATACGGCGATAATTTCCTCAATAAGGTTTTTACCCCCCGAGAACTAAAATACTGCCGCAGCCGCCGGGCGCTCAAGTTCCCCGAGCTTGCCGTCAGGTTCGCCGCCAAAGAGGCCTACTCAAAAGCGATCGGGACGGGCATCACCGGCTTCGGGCGCAAACAGAACGGCATCAGCTGGCAGGAAATCGAAGTCGTCAACGAAAAAAGCGGTAAGCCACGGCTGACAGTCAGAGGCAAATTGAGCAAAAAGGCGCACGTCAGCTTATCTCATTCCCGCGATTATGCCGTGGCGTCGGTTTATGTCGAAAATTAATAAATTGCCAAAACGAAAACCGGAGACGAACAAAGGCGATTACGGACGGGTCCTGATAATTGCCGGCTCCCCGGGAATGACCGGCGCGGCGGTGCTTGCGTCAAGAGGTTGTTTGCGGGTGGGGGCCGGACTGACGTATCTTGCCGTGCCGAAAGGCCTGGTCAATTTCGTCGATTCGATGACTCCAGAAGTTATAACTTTGCCTTTTGAAAAGATTAATAATGTTAAGCCGGATGTGGCCGCGATCGGCCCGGGTTTGACTGTCAGTAAAGCTTCGCGAACCCTCCTGCGCTCTACGATCAACGCCCTATGTTCTACGTTCATAATTGATGCAGACGGGTTGAATAATATTGCTGATGAGCCGGAGATCATGCGAAAAATTAAAAACCTGATCATAACTCCGCATCCAGGCGAGATGTCCCGCTTGATAAAGAAAAGCGTTGATCATATCCAGAAGAACCGCGCCGCTGTCGCGCGGGAAACCGCAAAACGTTTCGGCTGCGTGGTCGTTCTTAAAGGCCACAAAACCGTTGTCGCCGATCCGGCCGGAAAAGTTTTTATCAACTCGACCGGCAATCCCGGCATGGCGTCGGGTGGAGTGGGCGACGTCCTGACTGGAATGATCGCCGGGTTGGCGGGGCAGGGGCTTTCCTCTTTCGAGGCCGCTTCGGCCGGTGTATACTTGCATGGGCTGGCGGGCGATCTTGCCGCCAGGGAGAAAGGCGAGTACGGCCTGATCGCGTCAGATCTTGTGGAAAAAATACCTTATGCCATACAAAAGATTTACTGAAAATATCGGAGAGAGAACGCTTGGCTACCTGGAAGAGCTCGGGCAGATCTCCCAGCTCGGGTGGGCGACAGTCTCCGGAATATTGACCGGCAAGACAAAGGTCAAACTGACGCTGGAGCAAATCGTTAAGATCGGCTATGAATCGATTCCGCTGGCGTTAGCGGCCTCGGCCTTTATCGGCATGGTCTTCGCCCTCCAGGTGGCGACCGAGTTTGTCAGGTTCGGCGCCGGCAAATATGTCGGCGGCATCATGTCGATCGCCATGGCGAGAGAGTTGGGTCCGGCGCTGGCCGGCATCGTCATCGCGGCCCGCGTGGCCGCCGCCATCACCGCCGAGATCGGGACGATGAAGGTGACCGAGCAGATCGAGGCACTCCAGGCGCTGGGGACCAATCCGGTCCGCTATCTGGTCATTCCCCGCTTCATCGCCTGCGCCCTCATGCTGCCGGTGCTCACGATCGCCTCCGACGTGGTCGGCTTTCTGGGCGGCTATTTTGTCGGCATCTTTGTCGTGCACATCAACCCCGTCGAATATATGGAGACGGCGCGCTCGCTCCTCAAGATGTGGGATGTCTGGGGCGGCCTGATCAAGACGGTCGTCTTCGGCATGCTAATCGCGATCATCGCCTGTTACCGCGGCCTTTCGACCAAAGGCGGTGCGAAAGGGGTCGGGGAGGCGACGACCGCCTCCGTCGTCACGGCTCTCATCACAATTTTTGTCGTCAATTACTTCTTATCTATAGCGTTCTTCAAATGATAAAATTCAACAACCTGACCAAATATTTCGGCGAGAAAAAGGTCCTGCAAGGGATCAATTTTGACATACTGGACGGGGAATCGCTGGCGATCATCGGTCCTTCGGGCTGCGGCAAGTCGACGCTCCTGCGTCTCATCCTGCGCATCGAAGAACCGACCGCCGGCTCGATCTCGATCAACGGTCGGGATATCAGCCGCCTCAACGAGGACCAATTGATCGCCGTGAGGGAAAAGATCGGCATGGTCTTCCAGTCGGGCGCGCTCTTTGATTCGCTGACCGTCTTTGAGAACGTCGCTTTCGCCCTGCGGGAGCACGCGAAGCTCTCCGAGCGGGAGGTCGCCCGCGTCGTCAGGGAAAAATTAAAACTGGTCGAGCTTGAGGGGACGGAGAACCTGATGCCGGACGAGCTCTCCGGCGGCATGCAGAAAAGGGTGGGGATCGCCCGCGCGCTGGCTTTCGATCCCGCCATTATCCTCTATGACGAACCGACGACAGGGCTTGATCCCATCACCTCTGTCAATATCGAGAATTTGATGGTAAAATTGTCGCGCGAACTGAAGGCGACGTCGATCGTGGTGACGCACGTCATGCAGACGGTCTATAAAACGGCCAAAAGGATCGTCATGCTCCATGAGGGGCGATTTATCGAGGTTGGCTCGCCCGAAGAAGCGCAGAAAGCGCGCGACCCGGTCGTGAGAAAATTCATCACTGGAGGGAAGGAATAAAATGTCTACCGCGGTGAAAGTCGGCATTGTCACTTTAATCGGTCTGGCGCTGATCGCAGTTGTTATCGTTTGGAAAACAGAGATATTCTTGGTTGGCAAGGGTTATGAGGTCATAGCTTCCTTTGAGAATGTTGAGGGGCTGACGATCGGCTCGGAAGTGCGCTTTCGCGGCGCCAAGGTCGGCAAAGTGCTCAAGATCGATCCCGGCCCTTACGACATCAAGGTCTTTTCTGTCGTTGACCCGTCCATCAAAATCCCGTCGGATTCGACTCTGCGCGTCGCCTACGACGGCATCGTGGGGCTCAAGTTCCTCGAGATCCGGCCCGGCACGTCGGAGATACTCTATGGGCAAGGGATGGTCCTGGAGGGCGCCCGGACGGCCGCCATCGTCGACTTTATCGATATCGGCTCAAAGAACCTGGTCGAAACCAAGGCGATACTTGAGAACGTCAGGAAGATCATCGAGAACCCGAAGCTCCAGGCGGCCTTCATGAACATGGTCTACACGGCCGACAAGGCGGCGGGCGATATTGAGCAACTGACCGAAGAACTGCGTGAGACGAACAGGGGGATCAACGAGGTTGTGGCCGATCCGAAGTTCCAGGCCAATGTCAAGGGGACGATCAGCGAGACCGAAAAGACCCTGTCTGCCGCCAACCGCTTCTTTGAGGGATTCGGCAAGGTCAACCTGCGCGCCTCCGGCGGCGTTGATATCGGGCGGCTCGCCAACGCTGTGCGCGGCGACGTCGACATTATCCAGAGCGAGAATACTTATTACCGCTTTGGCATCGGCGAGGGGCAGACAACGCGCCAGCTCTCCGTCATAGATTTTATCCTGGCCAACCGGATCAACGACAAGTTCGCCTACCGGCTGGGCGTTATCAACAACCAGCTCGGCGGCGGCATCGTTTTTAACCCCATGGCGGATGCAAACCTGATCGGCGATATTTATGACATCAACAACCCGAAGCCGAACAACCCCAAGCTCCGGCTGGGCTATGAGTTTGAAGTGCGCGATTACATGGACTTCCTGGCGCAGGGAGACGACTTGCTCAATGCCGGCACGCGAAACTTCCTTTTTGGCCTGCGTATCAAACCGCCGGGGGAAAAGCTTTACTGATGCCTTAATTCTTACGCCTTTTATTGCCATTTTAGCCCTCTAATGTGCCATCTATTGCCCTCTATTTCAATGTCGCATAATATATCTTATGTCAAGTTGAGCGGAGGTGACGAATAGCTGATTTATGGCTTGAGAGTGCTAAAAATATCGTCACCAGGCGGTTGTCCACAGGGGTTCATAACAGAAAGCACTTATCTTGTCAGTTTGATAAGATATTCTGAAAGGGCCTCGCCAATATTATCACCGGTCCGTTCGCTAAATCCCTTAAACATCGGCGAAGGATTGCATTCTATCAATACAAAATCATCCTTGTTTTTCTTCTTAATATCTATTCCCGAGAACTTCATTCCGCATACTTTTGCGGCAGAAAGGCACATTTTTTCGACATTTCCAGGTAATTTGATCTTCTCTATCTTTTCTTCCCCGGCTCGATAATCCACGTGTTGGGTGTGAATTATACCCGCAGAGATGATTTTGTCTTCAATCACATAGACCCGGATATTATCACCCGGGATATATTCCTGAAAAATAACCGGGGCATTTTTAAGGAGTTGCATTCTTTCCGGCGCAAAATCCTCGTCTTTCAACATCTCGCATTCCGCCCCACCCCCTACCGGTTTATAAACCATTTGTTTGACTTCATTCCTGAATTCCAGCACCTCATCTTTTGAATTAGTGACCAGAGTTTTTGGAACTGATATCTTATTCTTCCTGAGCAGTTCTAACTGATAAAGTTTAAGGAAATGAAGATCAAAGGTCTCGGTTGGGTTTATAACGTTTTTACCTTGGAATTTTTGGGCCCTTAACCATGAGGCTAGGAAAGAATGCTTTTCCCGCGTGGCAAGATACATGAATTTCCAGTCATCAAGCAGCTTGTGTTCCTCATCCGGCAGTTGATAAACAGGCAGGCTTATGTAAACAGTTCTTACGTAAAAGGTCTTTATGTCATCAATGGAAGCGGAATTATATTTGACGTTCCCTTCTCTGTAAGAGAATGGAATCTCTTCGGGGAAATAAAGAGTATCAATAACGACCGGCTCAACATTTTTATCCCTGAGAATGCCGGCCATCAATTCGGTATGATCTTCGTCTTTATATCCAACAATGCCAATTCTAATAGAAACCATTTAGGGAAATTATAATACAGGTCCTTTTACATATCAACCTAGAAGCTTGACAGGTATTTGATAGAAAAATAGCCGCGTTTTAAACGCGGCTATAAAAACAAAATTCGATTGAATTATTTTACGTTTTGATAGGCTTAGGGCCAACTGTTCCCCCTTCTTCGCCTATCGCCATGGTGGTGACAACCGGTGAAATTTTAGGTTTAGGGCCAACTGTTCCCCCTTCTTCGCCTATCGCCATGGTGGTGGCAACCGGTGGATCTTTAGGTTTAGGACCAACCTTTCCTGGAGCTAAAGGTTCAAGATCAGGTCCACGTTTAATAAGACCAACCGTTCCCCCTTCTTCTCCTATTGCCATGGTAGTGTTTTGGGGAGGCTTAGGGCCAACTGTTCCCCCTTCTTCGCCTATCGCCATGGTGGTGGCAACCGGTGGATCTTTAGGTTTAGGACCAACCTTTCCTATTGCCGCGGAGGAGGATATGGGAAGCTTTTTATTCGCAGGGCCAGGCATAGGGCGAAGGCCAATTGTTCCCCCTTCCTCTCCTATCGCCATGGTGGTGATTGTTCCCCCTTCCTCTCCTATCGCCTGAGTGGTGGCAGCCGGTGGAGCTTTTGGTTTTTTTGCCAGAAAAGTTTCCGTTAGCTTTGTAAAGAAACCTCTGTCCGGTCCAATTCTAGAAGCGGAAGAGGATTTAGGCGAAACTTCGGATACCTTTGTAAACTGTCCAAGTAATGTTGGATCTATCTTCACTGTCATTTTATTTACCTCCTATAAAAGCACAGAAGCTGGCGGCAATCAGGCCCTGCGCTTCTCCAATGTTAATATCGTAATGACTTGCAGAAAACTTGCATGTGAGGCGCGATCTATTTGCTGTTAATGATCGATTTGAGGATATAAAGCCCGTCCGCTGATCCCAAGATCGACTCCGATGACCTCTCCGGATGCGGCATCATGCCGAGAACGTTATGCTTTTTATTGAATATGCCGGCAATGTTAGCGGTCGAACCGTTGGGGTTTTCTCCATAATACGTGAAAGCGATCTGTTTGTTCTTCTTTAGATCCTTCAAAGTCGCCGCGTCGCAGGTGTAATTGCCTTCGCCGTGCGCAATCGGGATGCGAAGAGTTTGTTTGTCGGTTAGTTTGTTGGTAAAAGGTGTTTTATTGTTCTCGACACGGATGGTCACGTGTTTGCAGATGAATTTAAGATCCTGATTCCTAATCAGGGCGCCGGGCAGAAGGCCGGCCTCGGTCAGGATCTGGAAGCCGTTGCAGATGCCGAGCACCCTGCCCCCGCGATCAGCGAATTTTTTTACCGAATCCATTACCGGGGAAAAACGGGCTATCGCGCCGGTGCGCAGGTAATCTCCGTAGGAAAACCCGCCCGGCAGGATCAGGCAGTCAAGGTGGTCGAGCTTGAGATCGTGATGCCAGACATATTCGACCGGCTGTTTTAAGACGTCTTTGACGACGTCAAAGCAATCCTGGTCGCAGTTGGAGCCCGGAAAGACGATGACCCCGAATTTCATGGGTGTCCTTTCAACCCCACATTAAAATGTGGGGAATAATTCTGCGGATTTTAATCCGCAGTTTCATATCTGTAATCCTCAATAATGGGATTGGTCAGCAGTTTGTTGCACATCTCTTTGATCTGTTTTTCTTGACCTTTGGGACTCGACCCTTTTATCTCAAGTTTAATGAATTTCCCGATCCGGACATTGCCGACATTCTTATAACCCAGCGAATGGAGCGCCGATTCGACCGCCTTGCCTTGCGGGTCAAGGATGCCTTTTTTGGGGGTAACGTAAATATTAACTTTTGCCATTATAGCCCAAACCTTCGGAAAACGACGTTAATGTTCTTTAGATGAGAGCGCACATCAAATATCTGCTCGATCTCCTCGCGTTTGAGATTTTTCACCGCTTCGCGACTCTGCAATATCTCATCCTTGAGGTTGCGGCCGGAGGCGCGGGCCTTCATGGCCGCGGTCTGGACGATCTTATAGGCCTCTTCGCGCGTCAACCCCTTGTCAGTCAGCGCCAGGAGGAGCTTTTGCGAAAAAGTCAAACCAGCCGAGCGGTCGATATTCTTTCTCATGTTCTGTCTCATGATGACGAGACCACCCATGACGCGGGCGAACTGCTGAAGCATATAATCGACCAGCAGGCAGCTGTCGGGGAGTATCACGCGCTCAACGGAGGAATGCGTGATGTCGCGCTCGTGCCAGAGGGCAACGTTCTCGAGCGCGGCCATAGCGTTGCCGCGTACGACCCGCGCCAGCCCGGCGATCCGCTCGCAGGTGATCGGATTTTTCTTGTGCGGCATGGCGGAAGAGCCCTTCTGGCCCTTGCCGAACGGCTCTTCGACCTCCCAGATCTCTGTCCGTTGAAGATTCCTGATCTCGGTGGCGAACTGCTCAAGCGAAGCCGCCACGACGGCCAGCGTGGTGAGATACTCGGCATGGCGGTCCCTTTGCAATACCTGCGTCGAGGCCGGCGACGGCTTTAATTTAAGCTTGCGGCAGACATATTCTTCTACCCGCGGGTCGAGATTAGCGTAAGTGCCGACGGCGCCGGAGATCTTGCCGACAGAGATCGTTTCTCTCGCGTTCCTCATTCGGACAAGGTTCCGCTCCATTTCCGCCACCCAGACGAGCAGTTTGAGGCCGAAAGTGATCGGCTCGGCGTGGACGCCGTGCGTGCGGCCCATCATGATCGTATCTTTTTCTTCTTTGGCCCGTCTTTTGACGATCTTAATGACTTCCTCAATATCCTTGATGATCAGATCGGCGGCGTCGCGCATCTGCATCGAGCGCGCGGTGTCCTCGACGTCATATGAGGTCATGCCGAGGTGGATGAAGCGTGATTCCGGGCCGACCGTCTCGGCGACCGAGGTCAGGAAAGCGATCAGGTCGTGCGCCGTCTCTTTTTCGATCTGATTGATCCGCTCGACCGAGAAGCTGGCTTTGCGCTTGATCCTGGCCAGGGCTTCTCTCGGTATCCTGCCCAGCGAGCCCCAGGCCTCGCAAGCCGCCAGCTCGACCTCCAGCCATTTGCGGAATTTGTTCTCCTCCGACCATATTTCCCTCATCTTTGGCAAGGTGTACCTATCGATCATTCACATTCCTCCTATTCAATCGCCATACTCTCGATCTCGTCCATTAAAGCGTCAACCATCTCGGCCTCGGGGACCTTGCGGACGACCTCCCCTTCGCGGAAGATCAGCCCCACACCGTTGCCGGCGGCTAAACCGACATCGGCGTCGGCCGCCTCGCCCGGACCGTTGACCTCACAGCCCATTATAGCAATTTTCAACGGCTGTTTGATATTCCGCGTGCGCTCTTCGATCTCCGCCGCGATCTTTTCAACGTCGATATCGGCCCGGCCGCAGGTCGGGCACGAAATTATCGTCACCCCGTGGGAAGTCAACTCAAGCGACTTGAGTATCTCATAAGCCGTCCAGACCTCCTGGACCGGCTCGCCGGTCAGGGAAACCCGGATCGTGTCGCCGAGCCCGGCCGCGAGTATCGCGCCGAGGCCGGCCGCCGAGCGGACAATGCCGACCCTGGGAATGCCGGCTTCGGTGATGCCGACGTGGAGCGGATGGTCGGTCTTTTTGGCGATCATCTCATAGGCCTGGATCGTTATTGGGACCGAAGTCGCCTTGATCGAGATGACAATATCACGGAAATCAAGGTCTTCGAGTGTCTTCACGTTCTTGAGGGCGCTTTTGACCAGCCCCTCGGCCGTCACGTGACCGCCGGCTTTCTTCTTGATCTCTTTTTCGAGCGAACCGGAATTGACGCCGACGCGAATCGGGATGCCGTGGTCTTTGGCGGCGGCGACCACCGCTTTGATCTTCTCGATCCCGCCGATATTGCCGGGGTTGATCCTTAGTTTATCAACCCCGGCTTTGGCCGCCAGGATGGCGTGTTCATGATTGAAGTGGATATCGGCGACGAGCGGGATGTTGATCTGCCGCTTGATCTCTTTGAGCGCCAGCGCCGACTCTTTGTCCGGCACGGCACAGCGGACGATCTGACAGCCGGCTTTTTCCAGCTCGTTGATCTGCCGGACGGTGGCGTCGATATCCGACGTCTCCGTCTTCGTCATCGACTGGACGGCGATCGGGTTGCCGCCGCCGATCTTGAGTTTGCCGATCTTTACTTTTTTTGTCTTATTGCGCTTCGTCAACATAGGCGCAGGCCACCGCTCCCATCATTAATGGCGTTGTCGCGAACTTGATGATAAAACCGAGAGGGCCGAAGAACCAGACGAAAACATTGTCGATGAACCAGACAATGCTCAAGAACAGGAGATGCCACCACGTCCCGTTCTTGCGAACGATCTCTTTGCTCAATCGCATCCCTTCTTCGATGTGGGCATTCTTGTCGTACATGATCAGCGCGGCGAACATCCACCAGCTTGCCCAGGCCAGGCCCGGGACGATCAGGAGCAGCAGCCCGAACAAGACGAGAAAACAGATGCCGATACTGCCAAAAGAGAGCGAAAAATAACGGCTAACCGGCGCCAGCACTTCGTTAGCGGTGATCGCCTGGCCTCTTTTCGCCTTGACGAAGAGCATCTGCAGGCCGATCAGGAGCGGGATATAGAGGACGCCGAGGGTTATAACGGACAGGATAATAAGAATGATCAAGCCGATCAGGATGGTGCCGAGATTCTTAATGTAGATGTTCCACGAATCGACGAAAGGCTTCCCAATATTCATAATTTATTTCTCCCTGTTAATTTAGTAAAAGCTTCCATGTATTTCTCCCGCGTCTTTTTCACCACCTCCTCGGGTAGTTCCGGCGCCGGCGGCTCCTTGTTCCATTTGATCGACTCGAGATAGTCGCGGACAAACTGCTTGTCATAGCTCGGCTGGCCCTGTCCTGGCTTATATTGGTCTTTGGGCCAGAAACGGGAGGAATCGGGGGTGAGCATCTCGTCGATAATGATGATCTCGTTGCCGAAAAAGCCAAACTCGAACTTGGTGTCGGCGATGATGATCCCTTGCTTGTCGGCATAGTCGGCGCAGGCCTGATAGATCTTGATCGTCTTATCTTTAATGGTTGCTGCCGTTTCTTTGCCGACCTGATCGACCACCTCATCAAATGTGATGTTCAGATCATGCCCCTGCTCCGCCTTGGTCGTCGGGGTGAAGATCGGCTCCGGCAGTTTTGATGATTCCTTCAGGCCGGCGGGAAGCTTTATGCCGCAAATTGACTGTGACTTCTGATACTCTTTCCAGCCCGAGCCGGAGAGATAGCCGCGCACGACGCACTCGACCGGGATGACTTTCGCTTTCTTCCCGATGATCGAGCGTTTGGCCAGTTTTTCCTTGAAAGGTTTGAGCTGGGCCGGGAATTTGTCGGCATCCGATTCAATGACGTGATTCTTGATGATCTTCTTCGTGAAATCGAACCAGAAGAGCGAGATCTGGGTCAGGATCGCCCCCTTGTCGGGGATGCCGTTCGGCATGACCGAATCGAAAGCGGAGATACGGTCGCTGGCGACGAGAAGGAGCGAATCACCGAGGTCAAAGACGTTGCGGACTTTACCCGTTTTAAAAGGTTTGATACCGGGAAGATCGATGTCGAGTAATACTTCACTCATCAAGCCGATTATAGCACTTTTTTGATAAGCGTTAAATAAAGAAACTTCGGCAAAGCGAGCTGCCGTTCCCACCTCTGCGGCTCGGCCAGGAGGCGGTAGAGCCATTCGATATAAAGGGCCTGGATCCATCTCGGCGCGCGCTGTTTGCGGCCGGAGAGGACATCCAAACTGCCGCCGATCGTCATGCCGACTGTGGCTCCTAACTCATAGAGGTGATGATTGAGCCACTTCTCCTGACGGCCGGCTCCCAGCCCGACAAAGAGGATGTCGGGGTTGGAGTCACTTATCTTTTTAATGACGCTTGATTCGTCACCCGCGTTAAAATACCCGTGATAGGCACCGATGATCTCGATGCCGGGGAACTGCTTTTTGAGCCGCCTCCCCGCCTCTTCCGCCACCCCGGGCGCGCCACCCAGCAGGAAAACGCGATATTTGTAATCAGACCCTATTTCCATCAGCTTGAGCGCCAGGTCGATGCCACTGACGCGCTCTTTGAGCGGTTTGCCCAGTATCCTCGAGACGACAACCATGCTAATCCCGTCGGCGACCCGCAGATCGGCTTTGTTAATAATATCTTTCAGCTCGCTGTCAGCCTGTGCGGCGACGATCATCTCGGGGTTTGGCGTCACGACAATGCGCGCTTTGCCTTCAATAACATAATGCCTGACGATCTCGGCCGCCTCGGTCAGGGTGACGTTGTCGACTTTGACGCCGGAGAAATCAACGATCTTTCCCATTTTGTGTCCTTTGAGTTCTTTGCGCCTTTGTGGTTATTTTACGCGTCGGCTTGACCCAGGCGCGGAGTTTGGGATATTTTGTACGCGGCATTTTGCCTCTCATGGCGGATATTTTACCTGAAATCTTTTCAAATTGGTATCGATAGATTAATGGTATATAATTATCACGAAATGGAGGGAATTTGAATGGCTCTTTCACCTATCGTCCCCGGTAAGATCGCTCCCAGGCACATGCTCGTGAATATTCCCCGGCTCGTTTCCGCTTATTACACCCAGAGGCCCCGGCCGATCTATCCCGACAAGCCAAATATTCTTGTTGAATTCGGCACTTCCGGCCACCGCGGCAGTTCCCTGAAAGGGACTTTTAACGAGATGCACATCCGCGCCATTACCCAGGCGATCTGCGAACATCGGGCCAAAGTGGGGATAACCGGCCCGCTCTATATTGGTTTTGACACCCACGCCCTTTCTGAACCAGCCTTACGGACAGCGCTGGAAGTTCTGGCTGCCAATAAGGTCAATGTTGTTACCGCTAAAGGTGACGAATATTCTCCGACCCCGGTAATTTCGCGGATGATCATTAACGCCAATCGCGGCAAAACCAGCGATCTAGCTGACGGGATCATTATCACCCCGTCCCATAACGGCCCGCAGGATGGCGGCTTCAAATACAACCCGACGCATGGCGGCCCGGCTGATACCGATGTCACTGGCTGGATCCAGGACCGGGCTAACACGATCATCACCTGGAACAATGCCGATGTAAATGTTCTTCCCTATGAAACGGCTCGATCGGCTGAAACCGTTAAAGAAGCGGATTTTGTGACCCCATTTGTTAATGACCTGGGCCAGGTCATTGATTTCGATATTATCCGGGCCAAGAAGATCAGGATCGGCGCTGACCCGATGGGCGGCTCGGGGGTCCATTTTTGGGATCCGATCGCGAAACGCTACGGCCTTGATATTTCGGTCGTAAATGAGGATGTTGACGCCACTTTCGGCTTTATGACCGTCGACGGGGACAAGACGATCCGGATGGATTGCTCATCCCCAAACGCGATGGCAAGTTTGATCGGTTTAAAGGATAAGTATCAGATCGCTTTCGGCAACGACACTGATTTTGACCGCCACGGAATCGTTACCCCGGACGGCCTGATGAATCCGAACCACTATCTCTCCGTTGCGATCTGGTACCTGATCCAAAACCGGCCGCAATGGGCAAGACACCTAAAGATCGGAAAAACCGTCGTCAGCAGCAGTATGATAGACAAAGTCGTTAAAGGGCTTAACCGTGAGCTTTACGAAGTCCCGGTCGGCTTTAAGTGGTTTGTTGACGGCTT
>METM01000028.1:1749-18665 GCA_001772335.1 candidate division WOR-1 bacterium RIFCSPHIGHO2_01_FULL_53_15 | reverse complement strand
TTTGAAGGCCTAAATTATATCGCGCTTTCCATCTTATTTTGGCCTAGAAAGTGGTCCAGTTTTCCCCGAGCATTATAAGCTATATTTGTTTATCCCGAATATTGGGTCACTACTGCGATATTAAGTGCAATCCTTATTTTATTAGGAATATTTATATATAGAGCACCAATTTTAATTCCATCTATTGGGGTTGTTTATGGGTTATTTGATCTAAGCGTATATTTAATCCAGCCATTTGTTTCCAACCATTTCCCTTCAACTTTTATTATATGGGTAATAATACGAATAGGTTTTATCTATGCATTAATTAAGGCTGTTTTTCAAGGAATTAAGGATAAACTCAATAAATCAGTAATGAATGTCTTGGAAGCAAAGAAAAATAATCCTAGATTTATAAATATTACAGATTATGGTTATGACAGAGGGTTAATTCAGGCCGTCATATTCTATTTGACATATTTATTGATCGTCGCCATAGCCACAGCCCTTATACAGGGCATTTTAAATAATTTATTCGGGTTAAATAGTTTAGATGCAAGCAAAATCGTTAAAATATTCCATGTCCTATTTTGTCTTGCTTTGGCACTCCCAATTATCTGGGGCAAGAAGATATATAACAATATATTGATTTTATTGCTTCCCTTAATGGCCGGGATATTAGCAACATATATGGGCGCCCTGTTCGGCTTGCTGCCAATTGCTTATTTAACTACTTACCCCTCATGCAAAAATGAGCCGGATGCTCAACGCAATAAAGAACTAAGATGGTATCATCGATCGTGGCTTATTATTATTTTAATCATCTTGTTTGGATTAACCTCCTGGTATTCGGCTTTATTGCTTTCCAATTTAGAAGAGCAAGTATATTATAGATCGCCTTATCAAATGATGATGGATGCATTTTCTGGAGAGGTCGGCGATGTTGGGTTGCCAACAATAAAGGCCAAAGAAATAGCAATTCTTACTTATAGTAATTTACTGGGCCCAAATGAAAAGAAAGAACCGCAGCTCCCAGAAGACATAGCGCTTTACTATCAGCATGCAGTAGTATCAATAACCACCTATAATGAAGATGGCAAGGAGACTGGTAGTGGGACTGGGTTTATTCTTTCGCGAGATGGATATATTATGACGAATTATCACGTTATTGAAAAAGCAAAATCAGCAACAGTCACCCTAAAGAATAACAAAGAGTTTAAAATTGTTACATGGGCAAATAATATATTAGGCAAGAAATATGATCTAGCCATTATTAAAATTAATGCATCTAATCTAATCCCTGCGATAATTGGTGATTCAGATGATGCATTAGCAGGGCAGGAAATATACGCAATAGGTGATCCATTAGGGTTAAAAGGGAGCATATCTAAAGGATTAATTGCTGCTAAAAGAGATCTAGAAAAAATCAAATTAATGCAAATTACGGCGCCCATTTCTCCAGGGAATAGTGGGGGGCCTATAGTTAATGGCTATGGTGAAGTAATTGGTGTCGCCACTATGGGTTTTGATTCTTCGATGGCACAGAACATTAACTTTGCGATTCCTATTAACTACTTAAAAGAGGAAATAGAGAAGATTTTCTAGCAGTAATTCGGAGGGATATTAATGGCATTTAAAAATAGACCTTTTGCAAGACGCATCACTGGCAGGCCTTGTGAATGGTGTGGCTGGCACGCCGCTTCGAGACATGCGGCCCACATCGTTGATGAAATCAAAGAGTCAAAAGAATGGAACGCATTGTGTCTCTGCCCGAACTGCTCTACCGTATTTGATGATGTTATTAGGCCTAAATTATATAAGGCTTTATTAGAATATGGTTCGGTTAATTTACCAAAGTCCTGGGAAAAATCAAATAAATTGACATAGAGCGGGCGCCATTTATTTGAGTGGGGGAAAATGTACGCGCCCGCTGAAAGAGGGAGGGAAAAATCAGAAGGCTGGCGCGACACTGAATGGTTTGAGAACCAGAGGGTCGAGGCATATTATTTTAACTGCAATGGTTCGCGGTGATTTAAAAATGCCCAGGAGAGGAGTTGAACCTCCACGGGGGTGAACCCGCCAGCTCCTGAAGCTGGTGCGTCTGCCAGTTCCGCCACCTGGGCATGGATTTTAATTTTCTCATGAAACGGTCACTGATTCAAGAGAACATTCTTAATGAATTCTCTGCCAATTCCGCTTTTATAGTATTTTTCCTTTTTTCTGGCTTCGATGCTGTTAGAAAGAGTTTCCGAATGAATGAGTTTGAAAGGAATTCTGTTCCTTGTTGAATCAACCCGGCCAGAATTATGCTGTTTGATGCGACGATCAAGATCATTGGTCATGCCAACATAAAACTTATTGTCGCTTAAGCTTTGAAGTATGTAAACGAAATACATTTAAAAAACCGGAACTGGTGCGCCTGCCTACGGCAGGCAAGTCTGCCAGTTCCGCTTTACCCGCCGGAGGCGGGCACCTGGGCACGAGCAACAAGTATATCAAATTAAAATTCGCTTGACAAACGCGGGTAATTTATAGTAATATGTACTTGTCGGATTCGAAAGGCCGCATTTTTTGATCCCATTTTATTTTCAACCAAATAATGTCATTTAGCCCGAAACAATCAAAAAACTCTTCAACAACTTAAATCCTTAAGGAGGACAAGCCATGGACATCGTCGAATTAGAAGGTAAAACGCTTCAGGAGCTTTACGCGATCGCGAAAGACCTGAACATTCCGAATCTGCGGCAGTTAAAAAAGCACGACCTGATATTTAAGATACTCGAGGCCCAGACGGAGAAGAACGGCTTCATGTTCGCCAAAGGCGTGCTCGAGATCCTGCCGGAGAACTACGGCTTCCTGCGCACAGCGGGCTATCTCCCCAGCCGCGAAGACGTCTATGTCTCACAGACCCAGATTCGCCGCTTCGATATGCAGAACGGCGATTACGTCACCGGCCAGGTCCGCCCGCCCAAAGAGGGGGAAAAATATTATAGTTTGCTCAAGATCGAAGCGATCAACGGCGTTAATCCCGAAGAAGCCCGCCAGCGGGTCCCGTTCGACAACCTGACCCCGATCTTCCCCAACGAACGCTATACATTAGAATATACCGGCTGCCCGATGGCCGCCCGGCTGATCGACATGGTTTCCCCGATCGGCAGGGGCCAGCGCGCCATGATCGTCTCGCCGCCTAAGGCCGGTAAAACGACCGTTTTGAAAAACATCGCCAACAGCATAACCAACAATTTCCCCGATGCGGTCATTAAGGTCCTCCTGGTCGACGAGCGGCCGGAAGAGGTGACCGACATGAAGCGCTCCGTCAAGGGCGAGGTCGTCGCTTCGACATTCGACGAGCCGCCCGAGGATCATATTCGAATTGCCGAACTCCTGCTTGAATCGACAAAGAGGATCGTCGAGGCCGGCAAAGATGTTGTGATCCTGCTCGACTCGATCACCCGCCTGGCCCGCGCCTACAACCTGGTCACCCCACCCTCCGGCCGCACCCTCTCCGGCGGTCTTGATCCGACCTGTTTGCATCGGCCAAAAAGGTTCTTCGGCGCGGCGCGCAATATCGAAGAAGGCGGCTCTTTAACGATCATCGCCACGGCGCTCGTCGAAACGGGATCCCGCATGGACGATATTATTTATGAGGAATTCAAGGGAACCGGCAATATGGAGCTGCATTTAAACCGCAAGCTGGCTGATCGCAGGATTTTCCCGGCGATCGACGTCAGATTATCGGGGACGCGGCGCGAAGAGCTCCTGATGGAAGAAAAAGACCTCAAGAAGATGTGGCTCCTGCGCAAGGTGATGGACAGCTACGAGACGGTCGATGCCACGGAGCAGTTGATCGAGAGATTAAAACAGTTCAAGACGAACAAGGCGTTCATGGAGTCGGCCGAGGCGAAGTAGTTATTCAAATAACAGGGCTTCGATATCTTTCAAACCAGCCCAGGCGCCGGAATTGATCTTTTCTCGAGTGAATTCTTCAACATAATGGCGGACCTCTTTGGCCGTTTTGATCTGCCTGATATTCTCCACCATCACCTTAAGATCGGCCGTCGAAACGCTCATGATGATCTTGCGCGCGATATCGACAAAACCGGTGCTGAAACTGATCTTTTCGAGCCCCAGACCGAGCAGGACCAGCAGTTTCCGCCAGTCATTTCCCATATTGCCGCAGAGTGATACGTCGACGCCGCCTGCCCCGCCCGCGTTGACGGTCGCCTCGATCGCCTCGAGGACGCGCGGATCAAGCTCATCGGCATAACGGGAAGCAACCGGGCTGTAACGGTCGATCTGCGTTATATACTGGGTGAGGTCGTTCGTGCCGAGACTGAAAAAGGTTAGCCGGTGGTCTTTTGCGAGTTCCGGCAGATCGGGCAGGATGTCGGGATGTTCAACCATAATGCCGTAGCTGATCTGTTCATTTATCCGTTTTCCATCCTTCTCAAGTTCCTGCCGCACTTCATCAACCAGCACCATGGCGGCATAAAACTCTTCTTTTGACTTGACCAGCGGGAACATGACGCGGACGGCGCCGTCCGTCTGCAGGAGAGCCGTCAGTTGTTCGCGGAAAAGGAAATAATAAGGGCTGGCATGCTCCTGATCGAGAAAAAGCTCAAGTCCGCGCTTGTGCTTCCCGGTCGTCAGGCCGTTCAATTTGTCGAAATACGGCAGACTCTTGTCCTTGTCCGGATCGATGGTGCGAATGACGACCTTGTTGCCCTGAGCGGCGCCGATAACATGGTCGTAGAACCTTATTTGCTCGGCGATCCCCGGCTGTTCTTCGCGAGGCGAGTTGTCCGAGTTGCTCATGAAGAAAAACTCGGTCCTGACCAGGCCGATGCCCTGCATGCCATGCTTGAGCTGGAGAACGGCCTCCTCGTCGCTTGCAACATTACCCAGCAACTCGATCGCCCGTCCATCGGTCGAGATCGCCGCCAGGTGGCGCAGGGCCTTGAGGGGCATCAGCAGTTCCTCTCTCCGTTCGATCTCTGAAAGATAGCGGCGGCAAGTTTCGGGCGTTGGATTGACGATCAGTTTACCGGTCTTGCCGTCGATCACCACCCGGTCGCCGGTCCTGATCCGGCGAACCGCCCCCTTAACCCCGACCAGCCCGGCTTTCTCCCGCTCGCCCGTGCGCAGAGAGAGATGGTCCTTCAAGCTCCCCGCCTCCCTGACAATGCCGGCCACTTTCCTGTCGTTGACGATGCCGACATCCGAGGGGGAGATATCAACAGCAATGACGATCACATCCTCGCCTAAATGTTCAACCTCATCCATTATGTCGACCGCGCCGCGGTGTTTCTTTGCCAGCATCTTGGCGCAGAGAAGATAGAAATCCGAATACAGGCTGCGGAATTTTTCGTCGTCCGAATTTTTGAGGGCGTCATATTTATTCAGGAAATTCTCGACCGCTTCGCGCGCTCCTATCCTCTCCTTCCCCATGGTCTCAATGATCTTCGTTTTCACTTCCATCAAAGCCATGAGGAGTGTCTGCGCAATCTCGCTGGAGTCCTTGTTTAGGTCCCTCTCCAACGATTCGAAGGCCTCGATCGTCCGCCGTATCCGTTCGGCCAGGACATCGTCGAACGGCAAGTTGTGCTGTTCGGCCTCGGCCAGAAGATCGTCGAGCGGAAAATGGTTGATATCGAGTTCCTCCCTGACGATCAGGGCGACCCCTTTGCCGGTTTTGCCGGTAACAGGCAAACCAGTCAGATTAAACTCACCTGGAGCATTGTTTGTATCACTGGCCGATAAAGCGAGCAAGGGAAGCAGCCCTAACGGAGGGGTTTCATTGTCAGCCAAGGCCCAGGCAATAATCGTCGAGGCGGTGGCCGCTATTGGGAAGGCATAAGGCCTGACCGCCTGAAAAGTTTTTCTGGCGGCGGCGCCAACCGGCATATTTAAAGAATGAGGGACTTTGGCGGCAAGATTAGTGCGAACTCTTGATGCGATCCCTGACATTTTAATACTGACCCTCCCTGGAGTTCATTTTCTTCCTAATATATATCGCGCAATTTCGGCGAAAATTGCAGATTTTGCAGGATCGCTGGGAGGAGCTTTATTTCTTCTTCCACAGTGGAAATGAAATGCAGGCGGGCGAATCTTTCAATCTCCCACCTGGTACCCCTAAATGCTTCCCTGCCAATGTCGAAACCGAGCGGCTGGATCAGCGCCCCACCGTTTAGCTTTTCTTCAAGTGAACCGAGATGGAATTTCGCCCCCTTAAAGGCGTGGCCGATGCGGTAAATGCCTTCCGGCGCGGCAAACGAGGACAGTATCCTGACATTGCCGCCGAAGAACGTCTGCGGCCCGTGGTGGCGCTCGACCTCTTCAATGTTGAGCACGCCAAGAGGGAGTAGCTTGCGGCTTAAGATATGGTGGATAGTAGCGCCGGTGGCGATCAGCGGGTCGGCAATGACTGTAAATGGCCGCATGACCGGCCGAGCCGGTAGACGGAAATATTCATCGACCTGCACATGGTTCGCGCTTTTCCTGACGCCAAGGTGCCAAAAGTTTTTAAACCCGAAATGGCGGAACGCTTCGGCGAAAAAGAGCCCGGCCTTGAGCGGCACAACGATCAGGGTGTTGTCAGGCTCTATCTTTTTTTCATGATCAAGGAAGGCCCTGACCTGATGACGACAAAGCCGCGCCAGAAGAAAGCGGAATGTTTCGGGCTCCAGCGCGGCATTACTTGTCCGGTTCAGATTGAGCAGGGCCAGCAAAACTCCGATCTGATCATGTCCGCTTATCGATGTCTGTTCAATTAGACGCTGTTCGCTGGCGTAACGGAACACTTTCTGCTCTAGATACAAAAGATCTTCATCGTTCGTGATCAGCGGAGCGTAAAAGCCGCGAGCCGCTTCTTCCGCCTGCTTTCCCCTGAGATCGAGGAGATGCTTTGACACCTTTTCTTTCAAAATCTCCCGATCAACACCAAACGTCTTCTCGATCCTCGCTATGCGTCCGCGCCTGACGGCGTCGGTCAACGCCTGAATCGGCCGCAGGGCTTCTTCGAGGGCATGGGCGCTGCTGAGTTGGATCAAATAACCGGCCCGCTCAAGCTTATTGTAGATGAAATTGGCCCTGAGCGGGAGGGCAAGATCTGGATCTAGAGCAAATTGCTCGGCCAGCGGAGCGCTGAAATCATCAAGATATATGAGTGTTCTGCGCCGCTCCATCATTCTTACCAGGTCGGCCAAAGTCTTGGCATGAAGCACGGCTCTCCCGCCAATGGGCCAGGCTGGCGGCTCGCCAAGTTTGATCAACCGCCCCTGATCCCGCAGGACCGAGAGGATATTTTTCCGGCCGGCAATCATCCCCTGGCGGGGAAGCGCCGTCCGGACAGGCGGCAGGCCTAATGTCTGGCTAAAATGGATTACCATGACGATTTTTTATCGTTCTCATTTTCGGATAATTTCAGGCAAAAATGATATAATTTGGTCATGTTCACCTTAAGGGAAATTGAGGAAATTCTGCCGGGGTCACGAGTTACGAGTCGCGGGTCACGGGTCATCAAAGGGATATCGACCGATAGCCGGACGGTTAAGCCAGGAGAGCTCTATATCCCTCTCTCCGGCGTGAAATTTGACGGGCGAAAGTTCATCCCGGAGGCAATAAAGAAAGGCGCCATGGTTCTCGACGTCAAAGATGGTCTGAGAGCTTTGCAGTCACTCGCCGCCTGCCATCGAAGCAAATTTAATATCCCCGTCGTCGGCGTAACAGGGAGTGTCGGCAAAACGACAACAAAGGACATGATCGCCTCGATCCTCTCGCGCGAAATGCCCGTTCTAAAGAACGAAGAGAATTTCAACAACGAGATCGGCGTCCCCCTCACCCTCCTCAAGCTGACGAAAAAGCATAAGGCCGCTGTGATCGAGATGGGGATGCGGGGTCTGGGAGAAATTGAATTATTGGCCAGGATCGCCCGGCCGACGATCGCCGTCGTCACCAATATCGGCGAGGCCCACCTCGAATATTTGAGATCAAAGAAGAATGTGGCGCGGGCCAAAGCGGAGATCTTCAGCTTTTTGCGGCGGGAACACTTTGCCGTTATCAATCAGGATGATGAGTATTTTGAAAATTTGAGATCGAGGGTCAGGGGTCAAGGGTCAAAAATTATCACTTTTGGCATTCTGGAAAAAGCCGATGTTTCGCCCACAGCCCTCACCGGCATAAAGCTGCCGCTGCCCGGCGAACATAATATTTATAACGCCCTGGCGGCGATCGCGGTCGCTAAAATATTGAGGCTCAAAAAAGCTTCGATAAAAAAGGGGCTTGAGGCCTTCCATCCCTCCAGCAACCGGCTGGAGATCATCAACTGCCCGGACGGGACAAAGATCATCAACGACACCTACAACGCAAACCCGCAGTCGATGGCGGCGGCCGTGAAAATCCTGGCCGGCCTGGAGGGGCGCAAGATTGCCGTGCTGGGCGACATGCTGGAGCTGGGAACAAGATCCGCGGCGGCCCACCGGCGGATGCTCAAACTCACCCGCGAACTCAAGATCGATAAGGTTTACACTTTTGGCCGGCACTGGCGGCGACCCTTCAGAGAAAAAAAAACGCTGATAAAAGTTTTAAAGAAATTTATCCGGCCGCGTGATATAATTCTCGTCAAAGGGTCGCGCGGCGCGAAGATGGAAGAAGTGGTCGCGGCCTTGAGATAGGCCGAGGTGGCGGAACTGGCAGACGCACCAGCTTGAGGGGCTGGCGCCTTCAAAAGCGTAGGAGTTCAAATCTCCTCCTCGGCAATTGACTTGTGCAAGCTTTTTAATTATGATTACGACTTAATGAAGGGAGTCCGCCTTCGCTCTTCGAGCTTCGGCGGATAAAGAGCTGTGAACAATATTGACATTACTGAATCCCGCCTGCTTGCCCTCCGCAGTTCGCAGAATGCGAACGAAGGAGGGTCGCAGGAGAACCGCAGCCAGAACAGCCTCGACCGGTCATTTGAAGAAAAATTAAAGAGCGAACAGGCGCGCCTTGGCCTGATGTTCTCGCCCTTCGCTCAGCTCAATTTGTTCTTTTCTTCACCGCTGGCAATGAATTTCGTTCAATCAGAACCAGATAATGAGAACACGGCCGAGAGAACATTTTATCAGCGATCAGGCCTGAATTTATCAAAGCCGCCAGGGTCGGACGAGACCAGGTTCGATCAGCGGCTCACGCCGCAGATATTTGAATCGGTTTCCCTGCGGCCGCTCAATAAGCTGATCTTTCAGGACATGCTGAATCGCGCCAACCTGCTCGTTCCCAACCTGGCCGCCCAGCCGCTCTTTAACCAGGCGTTCCTCGCCGGCCGGCTCCAGCCAAAACTCGACTTGCAATTCCTGATCGATCAGATCTTGGAACAGGTTAAGCTGGTCAAAGGCAAAGGCAAAACAGAACTCTCCCTTACCCTCAAGCCGGAGAACCTGGGTGAGATCTTTTTACAGCTCACTTCACTGGCCGGCAAGGTTTCCATCTTGATCTCGGCTTCGCCGGAGACCAGGAAGCTCATTGACGCTTCAAAAGAAGAACTCGCGCGGGCCTTAAAAAAATCCCGCATCAATCTGGACAGGATCACGATAGAGGAGGCGAAAAAAAATGCTTGACGTCATGTCGCAGGCGCAGAACGCCATCGAGGCCTACACCGAAGCGCTCAAAGCCAGCTCGGCCAACATCGCCAACATGAACGTTCCCGGCTACAAGAAGATCAACGTTTCTTTCCAATCGGTCTTTGAAAAGGTCCTCTCGCGCGGCACCGCCGCCGACAATAACCGGGGCGGCACCAATCCGCAGCAGCTCGGCCAGGGGATGGCCCTCTCGCAGACGTCGATCGACCTCTCAGCCGGCGACCTGACCACCGGCTCGCCGATCGACCTGGCGATCTCGGGCTCCGGCTTCTTTATCGTTTCGCCCGACGGCGGCAATACGTTCCTTTATTCGCGCGCCGGTAACTTTGAGATCAACGCCAACGGCAGTCTGACCTCGAACGGTATGCTGGTCTACGGCCTCGATGCTTCCGGCAATGTTGTCCCCATTACCAACCTCCCTTCCGGCAACTCGGCCAACTACCAGTGGCTGGCCGACGGCACTCTGCAGTTTACGGCGGACCCGACCGCCGCGCCGCCGACCTATGTTAATACCGGCTATTCTATCGCCCTGACCTATTTCGCCAATCCGTCCGGCCTGGTCCAGGCGCAGGGGACATCTTTTGCTGAAACGCTCGCCTCCGGCGCCGCAGCCGCCGCCCAGGGGCCGGGCGGCGCGGTCGGCACCGTCAAGCCGGGTCAGATCGAACAATCGAACGTATTCTTTCTGGGAGAATCGATCGCTTCGCTGGAGCTCCAGCGCGCGCTGAGCGCCAACTTGAGCGTCATCAAACTGGCCTCTGACCTGGTCTCAAGTTTCATTCAAAAGTTAGGATAAACCTGATCTAAAATGGCAGAACGACTCAAGCCCGAGATCGCCTCGCAGAAGCGGGGCATAAAATTGCCGCCGGCGATCGGCGACTGGACGACCTACCGGCCGCCGCAGATCCTCGTCAAAAAGGTTAAATCGGGACTCTACGGTTTTGACCGCCTCTCAAAAGATGAGTTAAACGACGCCCTCCTTGTCCATTACAAATTCATTTCCGGTCTTCTGCGGCGCCTCAAGATCGATCTTGGCCTGGCCGTGGAATTCCTCTCCTGCCAGGTCGAGCAGACGACTTATCTGAATTTTTTGCGCACCCTGAGCGGCGCGCAGGCGCAGGGGAAACTCTCGATCACCGGCCTCCACGAGACGATCCAGGTCTTTTTTGACCTCAACATCGCCAACTCAATAATCAATCACGCGCTCGGCAGCCACGACCTTGAACAATTGAACCGCGCCCTGACCGACGCGGAAACGGCCGCGTTCTCGACGGCGCTCGCCGAGTACCTGCCGCTCTTTGCCGACGCCTTCAACGCGATCTTCCCTGATCCCTCGTTCAGCTTTGTCGGCTCGCCGGACGCCACGCTTGACCCGTCGGTCACTCCCACCTCGACCTTCGTCGCCTTTGCCGCCGACGCGGCCATTAACGACATTCCTGGCCGGATCGTCTTCGGCTATCCGGGCAATTCCCTGAAAAATCTCCTGAAGGCCTACAACGAAAAGAAAAAGATCAGGCCGCTCAACTTCGGCCGCCTGCCCGCCGCCGTACTCAACAAGCTCCTTATCCCGGCGGCCGCCTGTCTCGGCAGGACTTCACTGCTCAACTCTGAACTGCACCGGCTGGAAGTCGGCGACGTCGTCTCGCTCGACACTTCGATCAACGCGCCGGCCAAGCTCGAGCTGAGCGGCGATCTTTCGTTCAACGTCCAGCCCGGCCTCCGGGGCAAAAAGAAAGCCGTGCGCCTGACCGGCTTCGGCGAAGAGATAACCATTATTCCCCCGCTGCCGCTCGAAGAGGAAGCGCCGCCCCCCGCCCTGTCGGAAGAGCTGCCGGCCGAAGCGGCGGCTGAAATACCGGCCGCTGAAGAGCCGTCATTTGAAGAAGAATTCAAGGCCGAGGAATTAGAAGACGAGTTTGCCGAGGATTTTCTCGAGGAAGAAGGAGAAGGAAAAGGCTAAGAATCGAAAGGGAGGATAAACATGGAAGTCAAGAATGTCAAGTTCCCGAATTTCGAGGAGGGCGAAAAAGGCGAGCGGCTGGAAGCGCGCCTCATGGGCGATATCCCCGTCCAGGTGACGGTCGAGCTCGGCTCGAGCGAGCTCTCGCTGAAGGAAATACTTGAATTATCGGAGGGCTCGATCATCGAATTAAATCGTCTGGCCGGTGAACCTCTTGATCTTAAGGTCGGCGGGCAGCTGGTCGCCCAGGGCGAGGTCGTCGCGGTCGATGATTCGTACGGTCTGCGCATCACGAACGTGGTAATGAAATGACGCCTGAGGCGATCATTCTCCAATCCTCGCCGGTCATCACGATCGGCTACATCATGCAGGTTATTTTCTCGCTCGCTATTGTCGTGGCGCTGATCTATGTCATCGCCAAATTCCTCCTGCCGAAAATGCGGGTGACTGGCAGCGGCCGGCTGATCCAGGTACTGGACCGCGTCCTGATCGAGCCGCAGGTCGCCGCTTATATATTGAAGGTCGGCAAGAAGAGCTGGCTGGTCGTCTCGAGCAATAAGAACGTGGCCAAGATAGCGGAGATCGAGGAATGATCTTTGCCGCGCCTCTGACGCCGGCTATCGACCTCAATTCACTGCTGGCCTCGCCGCAGTTCTCGAACAGCATCCAACTCTTGGTCTCGCTCTCCTTGATCACCTTGATCCCCTTTTTCCTTATGTCTGTCACCTCGTTCCTGCGCATTATCATCGTCTTTTCTTTACTGCGCACCGCCATCGGCACCCAGCAGGTGCCGCCCGGCTCCGTCCTGATCGGTCTCGCTCTCTTCATGACGGTCTTTATCATGTCGCCCGTCTGGCAGGAGGTCAATAAGAACGCCGTCACCCCTTATAACCAGGGGAAGATGTCGCAGGCCAGGGCCTTTGAAGCCGGCCTGAAGCCGCTCTCCCAATTCATGCTGCGGCAGACGCGCGCCAAGGACCTGGCGCTCTTTGTGCAGTTCTCAAAAATCGCGCCGCCCAAAACCGCGGCAGAGGTGCCGGCTTACGTCCTGATCCCGGCCTACATGATCTCGGAGCTCAAGACGGCGTTCCAGATCGGTTTTCTCCTTTTTGTGCCGTTCATCATCGTTGACCTGGTGGTGGCGAACATCCTCCTCTCGCTCGGCATGTTCATGCTCTCGCCGGTCATGATCTCCCTGCCCTTTAAAATATTATTATTCGTGCTGGTCGACGGCTGGAACCTGATCACCCGCGGCCTGTTGATGAGTTTTAAATGAACCAGGATTTTGTCGTTCAACTGATGTATCAGGGGGTCAATTTGACTCTTCTTCTCTCGCTCCCCGCGGTCGGCGCGGGGCTCCTGGTCGGCTTTATGATCAGCTTGTTCCAGGCCATCACCCAGATTCAGGAGCAGACGCTGACCTTTGTGCCGAAAGTCGTCTCAGTTTTGCTTGTCATCGCTTTCACCTCTCCCTGGATGATCTCCCTGATCGTCGACTTCACGACCTCCCTGTGGAGCGCGATTCCCAGCATGGCCAGATGATCGTCAGCGCGGCCCAGATCGAGGTCTTCGCGCTCATCCTGGCCCGGATCGCCGGCATCTTTATCCAGGCCCCGGTCTTTAGCTCGCGCAGTTTTGCCGCGCCGGCCAAAACAGCTTTCGCCGTCTGGCTGACGCTTCTCCTCTGGTTCGTGACGCCGGTCGCCCAACCGTTGCCGACATCGCTTTTATCTTTCGCTCTGACGATCGTCGGCGAGGTCGCTTTCGGCTTCACCGTCGGCTTTATCGTCAATTTGCTTTTCATCGCCATCCAGGGGGCCGGCGAAATTATCGACATGCAGATGGGGCTCTCGGTCGCTTCGGCCCTTGACCCGATCTTTGGCGCCGTCATCTCGGTCATCGGCCGTCTGACCTTCTTTATCGCCCTGATCATTTTTATCGAACTCGACGGCCATCACATGGTCCTCTCGGCCCTGCATCAGAGCTTCGCGCTGCTCCCCGCCGGGAAACTGGCAAATTTTTCCTCCTACGGCCTGGTCCAGCAGTTGATGAACCTGGGCGCGGCTTTCTGGCTGACGGCGATCAAGCTGGCCGTGCCGGCGATCCTCATGATCTTTCTGATCGATTTTACTTTCGGCATCGTCTCGCGCGTGGCGCCGCAGGTCAATGTCTTCATGCTCGGCTTCCAGGTCAAACCGATTCTGGGTCTCTTCGCCATTTCGCTGACCCTGCCGTATCTGGTGAGATACATCGGCAACCTGCTCGAGACGATCGGGCAAGAAGTCATCCGCTTTATGATGATCGTGAAGTGAAAACAAACTCACCCCCTCTTTCCCCCTCTCTTTTCAAGAGAGGGGGAGGGTTAACTTAAAGTTTGCAGGGGGTGAGTTGAAAAAATGGAGGATTAAATGGGCGAAGGCGGCGGCGACAAATCAGAAGAACCGACACCCCACCGGCTACGCGAGGCGCGCGAGAAAGGCCAGGTCGCCAAAAGCAAAGAGGTGACCACCGCTTTCCTCCTGCTCCTCACTTATTTCCTTTTCCGCTATCTCGGCCCTTTCATGTGGCGCAACCTGGTCGAGATGGCGCAGGCGATCTTCCAGCTGGTCCCCGAAGCGCGCGAATTCAATCTCCCATTCGTCGGTTACCTGCTGCTCCTCGGTCTGCGCGCCCTGGCGCTCATCCTCCTGCCGATCTTCGGCATCACTTTTCTGGCCGCCCTGTTAGCCGAGTCGATGCAGACCGGCTTTGTCGTGGCGCTCGATCCCCTCTCCCCCAAGCTTGAGCGGATCAATCCGTTAGAGGGGCTCAAGCGCATGTTCTCGATGCAGGGACTGGTCGAGCTGATCAAGTCGATCCTCAAGATCATCATCGTCTTTTATATCGCCTGGTTCGCCATCAGGGACGACCTGCCCCATATCATGGTGCTGATCGAATCGCATCCCTGGCAGGCGGTCGTGCTGGGCGGCGACATCGCCTACCGGATCGCCATGCGGGTCGGATTGTTCTATATCGCGATCGCCATTCTCGATTATTTTTACAAGCGCTGGGAGTACATGAAAAATCTAAAAATGACCAAACAGGAGATCAAGGAAGAATACAAGCGGCTCGAGGGAGACCCGCTCGTCAAACAGCGGATGCGCGACCTCCAGCGACAGGTCGCTCAGCAGAGGATGATGTCGTCGGTGCCGCAGGCCGACGTCGTCGTCACCAACCCGACGCACCTGGCCGTGGCGCTCAAATACGAGCAGGCCAAAATGAAAGCGCCGCTCGTTCTGGCCAAAGGCGAACGCAAAGTCGCGGCCGAGATCAGGCGTATCGCCGAAATGCACGAGATCACGATCGTCCAGAACGAGACGCTGGCGCGTTCGATCTACCGCTCGACCAAAGTCAACCAGGAAGTCCCCGCCGACCTCTACCAGGCGGTCGCCGAGGTCCTGGCTTATGTTTACAAGATCAAAAGAGACCGCGAGGCGAGAAAAAAGGCCTCTATTGCCCTGGCTCCGCGGTAAGGGTATAATCAGGAGCAAATATGGCGGCACCGATCTTTGACCTGAAAAATCTGCGCAATCTTTTTACTTTGAGCGATTTCGCGGTCGCGGCGCTCCTGATCATGATCATCGCCCTGATGCTCGTCCCGCTGCCGCCGTTCGTGCTCGATCTCCTGCTGACGCTCAATATCGCAATCTCGCTGACGATACTCCTCGTTGCCATGTATCTTAAAGAACCGCTTGAGCTGGCAACTTTCCCATCGATCCTCCTGATCGTGACGGTCCTGCGCCTGTCATTGAACATCGCCGCCTCGCGCCTCCTGCTCACGCAGGCCTACGCCGGTCAGGTCGTCCAGGCCTTCGGCGTCTTTGTCGTCGGGGGGAATTATATCGTCGGCATCATTATCTTCGCGATCATCACGATCGTCAATTTTATCGTCATCACCAAGGGCTCCGAGCGCGTGGCCGAGGTGGCCGCTCGCTTCACTTTGGACGCCATGCCCGGCAAGCAGATGTCGATCGACGCCGACTTGAACGCCGGCCTGATCGACGCGACCGAGGCGCGCGCCCGCCGCCGCAAGATCGAACAGGAAGCGACCTTCTTCGGCAGTATGGACGGCGCCAACAAGTTCGTGCGCGGCGACTCGATCGCCGGCATCATTATCGTGCTGGTCAACATCCTGGGCGGCGTGCTGGTCGGCTGGCTCCAGCTCGGCATGGGGGTGATGGAAGCGCTGACGACCTACGCGCTCCTGACGGTGGGCGCCGGTCTGGTCTCCCAGTTGACCGCGCTGCTGATCGCGATCGCCACCGGCCTCGTTATTACCAAGTCGGCCTCGGAAATGAGTTTGGGAACCGACATTTCCAGCCAGCTTTTCAACCAGCCGAGAGCTTTCGCTTTCGTTTCGATCATTCTCGGCTCATTCGCCATGATCCCGGGGCTGCCAACCATCCCGTTCCTCATTCTCGCTTCAACCTCAGGCGTCCTGGCTCTCACTCTCATGCGCGCCAAGACCGCCAAGGAAGAATCCAAGATCGTGACCGAAGAAGTCAGCGCCAAAGATGTCCTGAAAAAACCGGAAAGCATCCTGGGGACTTTGGGTTTGGATCCCCTTTCATTAAAAGCCGGACGCAATCTCATTCCGCTGATCGATCCGTCGCAAAAAGGGCCGCTGCTTGAGCGCATCACCCTTATCCGCTACAACATCGGGCAGGAGCTTGGCTTCGTCATTCCCGGGGTGCGCGTCATGGACGACCTGAGTCTGCCGCCCAACCAGTATGAGATAGAGATCCGCGGCACCAAGGTCTCGATCGGCGAAGCGATTCTCGGCTCGCACCAGATCGACCTGCCGCTCGCGCAGGCGCGAGCCAAGAAGCTCAACGGCGTTGAGGCGCGGGACGCCTTGTCCAACGACTTTGTCACCTGGGTGCCAGATGACGCTCTCCCCGAACTGCAAAAACTCGGGCTCACGGCCAAGCCGCCGGTCGATGTCATCTCCGACCACTTTACCGAGATTATCAAGCGCTATGCCGACGAGATCATGACGCGCCAGAACGTCCAGTCGCTTATTGAGCTCGTCAAGAACACCAACGCCGCCATCGTCAGGGAACTTATCCCCGATCTCCTCTCGCTTGGCCAGGTCCACAAGGTCCTCCAGCTGCTGGTCCGCGAGCGGGTCTCGGTGCGCGACCTCTCGACGATCCTCGAGCGCCTGGCCGACTACGCCCATCTCTCGCGCGACATCAACATCCTGGCCGAATACGTGCGCCAGTCGCTCGCGCGCCAGATCTGCGAGTCCTACACCGACAAGAACGGCATAATAACGGTCGTGACAATCGACCCCTCCCTCGAAGAGACCCTCATCG
>METM01000028.1:0-1734 GCA_001772335.1 candidate division WOR-1 bacterium RIFCSPHIGHO2_01_FULL_53_15 | reverse complement strand
TCGGCGAGAAGATCCTTCTCCAGATCTCCGGCCACCTGCAGAATTTCAAACGACTGAAGCTCAAGCCGGTCATCCTCTGCTCCCCCCGCCTGCGGCCGCATTTTAAGCGCTTTATCGAGCGCAGTTTTCCGGACCTGGCGGTCCTCTCGTACAACGAAATAGTGCCGCAGGTCAAGGTGCAGAGTATCGGGATGATATCGGTGGAATAAGCCCCGGAAAATGAAATTTTTCGGCTAAAGAGGCGAAGAAGATATATGCCCAACGTAGATGTTTTTGAAGAGAACATAGCCGGCAGAATTCATCCGAGCTTATCGGCCCGGGAGATGGCGGAGCATTTTGTCACCGCCGCTCTGGAAGCCGAATATGGCAAGGCCTTTACAATGTCACCCGGTTTTGCTAAAATGGTTAGCACTTTGGCCGAGATGATCGTGACCAATCCCGATCTGCGCCGCCAGGCGCTCTCGGTCGCTAGTGCCTTGATCAAAAAAAACCGTGGCAATCAGAGGAATAGAACCTAAGGAACTTAGAAAGATCGGCCGCCCGGGCCTGGCCAGGGCGGAAGAAGCGCCGCCGGTCGGCATTGCCCCGATATTGCGCGCCTCCTGGAAATTCGCCCGCGAGACAGCCCAGCGCTTCAGCAAAGAATTAGGTGTTGACCGCACGCAGGAGTTCTTGAAGAACCTGGCCAAGAGGTTCTCCTAAAAATGACGACCCGCCGCGAAGTTGAAGACCGGATCGTCTCGATCATCCGCGAACAATTCCTAAAATACAGCGCCGAAACCCTCGACAAATATAAAGACCAGATCAACTCGACCGTGCGCTGGTATGTCTCGACCCTGCCCCGCCACATCGCCAAGGCCGAAGCGGGCGACCTGGAGTCCGAAGCCAAGATCGCTTTTATCGAGTGTTTAAAGACCTGGGACCCGCGCAAGGGGGACCTTTGGCCCTACGTCTCGGTGCGGCTGAAGGGCTCGATGCAGGATTACCTGCGCAAGCGCGGCTCTGACCCGGTCGCCGGCCTATACGAGTTCATTACCAGCGCCGCCAACGTCTACATGGCCTTTAACCGCAAAGAGATCGTCCACGAGGAGATTGACAAGGTCCTTCACGTCGACTCGGCCATGAAGGATTTTTCCGACAAGGAAAAAGCGGTGATCGAAGAGTATTACAAGCACGACAAGACTTTTAAGGAGATCGGCAAGGATATTGGACTCTCCGAATCGCAGGTCAGCCGCATCTGCAAAGAAGCCACGCTTAAACTGAAGAAGAACCTCCGCGAAGGGACGGACGAAGAATAGTCCGCTCATTTGTCCCCGGTTGTTTGTCTTTGCTATTTAATGTAAAATATTATTATTACGCGGGTGTAGCTCAGCTGGTAGAGCTTCTGCTTCCCAAGCAGAAGGTCGTGGGTTCGAACCCCATCACCCGCTCTTTAAAGTTTCCGCGGCGCGGTACCCCTGCCTGCCGGCAGGCAGGCAAGTGGTAAGGGAGCTGTCTGCAACCCGCCGGAGGCGGGCGAATCCGCCCCGCCATTTAATCAATAAGACATGAATTATTAGGCGCAGTAGCCAAGTGGTAAGGCGGCTGTCTGCAAAACAGCTATACGGCAGTTCGACTCTGCCCTGCGCCTCTTTATGTTATAATTATTTTGCGCCTTATGAATGCGCGCTTAGCTCAGCTGGTTAGAGTACTTGCTTGACAGGCAAGGGGTCACTGGTTCGATCCCAGTAGCGC
>METM01000027.1:21775-84470 GCA_001772335.1 candidate division WOR-1 bacterium RIFCSPHIGHO2_01_FULL_53_15 | reverse complement strand
GATCAATAATGATAATACCTATACTACGTCTCCCGCTATCACTTTAAATCTAACCTATTCTGACGCGACCAGCGGCATTGATATGATGAGTTTTAGCGATGACAATGGAAACTTGACGGCGTGGGAAACTCCTGCTTTGTCAAAGAGCTGGACGCTGTCTGGGGCGGACGGAGTAAAAAATATTTATGTCAGATATTCGGATAAAGCCGGGAATTACGGGTACAACAGCGATTCAATTGTTGTTGACACGACGCCGCCAAATTTCCCTTCGATCGTCGTCTCTCACACGCCGGTCAACCAGCCGGTCGGGGTCTGGTCGAATCACAATACTCCATATATCGATTACAGCGCGACTGACGCGACGTCGAAACCAAGCCGCGTTGAATATTATATTGACGGCGCCTATCAGACCCAAACGGACTGCAATAATCAATCAACATTTTACAGCGCCTGGCATATCGCACTGCCTGACGGCGGGTGCACGGTTAAATTGAGAGTTTATGACAAGGCGGGATTATACGCCGATTCGGCGCCCCTCGTCTTCAGGATCGATACGGCGCCGCCTGCCGCGCCGGTGGTTTCCGCCGCTCATACGCCGGTTGGCAGCTGGTCGAATCATAGTTCTCCCTATTTCACCTGGTCGGATCCTGGGGACGGCAATGGCAGCGGCGTCAGTTATTATCGAGGATTTATTGATGATGTTGACCAGGGCAATGTTTCTACGGGTTGGCATCCGACTTTGGGAGAGGAAACGCATACGGTTTATATCAAGGCGGTAGATGGGGTTGGCCTGTCAAATAATTCGCAGCTACTTACTTTTAAAATTGATTTAACCCCGCCATCGGTTACAATCAATTCTCTTTCACCTAATCCATTTAATCAAATGTATCAACAGTCGACGATGGGAGTAACTATCAACGATAATTATTCCAGCCAAGTAAATTATGGAGTACGTATTTACAAAATGGATCTCACACGAGTCAGGACAATTAGATTTTGGGACAGCGGCTATATCGCAGCTGGAAGCATTTCAACCACTTGGGATGGCAAAAATGACTCTGGCGATTATGTTAATGAAGGGGACTATTATTTTGCTGTAGCGGCTTCAGACGAAGCCGGAAATCAATCCGTAACTTACGCTACTTGGGCCTATGCAAGAGACGACGTGTTAATTGCAGGGGGTGCCTGGACAGGGGCCCTGCCTTATTCAGGTTTACCTGAACTATCGAATAATGGGACACAGTTAATGATATCGTGGGTTATTCAGCAAATTAATCCCATGGCTTACATACGCTATCAACGCAGTTCTTCCGATCTTGGTCAAAGTTGGGGGCAATTCAATGGCCCTTACGTGGGACCTCCACCATCAGTGGGCCCAACCTCAATAGGAGATCATTCCGTAAAGGCCGAAAACAATCAAATATGGTATAGGCGGGCAAATTCCGCCTGGATCCAATTAACAAATATTTCGGGCATAAAGGAGTATCCTTCTCTAGCGGTTGATGCCAATAATAATGCCTATGTTGCTTGGCGTGATTGGAGAAACGGAGGAAATGCACCTGCGGTATATTTCCAAAAAATCCCTGTCGATTTTGCTCCTATAAATGGGACAGTATCAATGGCAATAAGGCATACTGTTGTAAGCGAGTCCGCAGCCCTTGAATCTCCAACCCTCGTCGCTCCGAAAAATATAGGAGATGCCGCATACAAGAATGTTCAAAGCATCCGCCCAACTTTCGAATGGAAGCACCACAAGGGCGACGCGACCGAATACAAACTTGAAATAGACAAGGAGGATACATTTAATACGGTTGCTCATCAAACCTTCAACAAGTCAGCCAACACCGGTTCGCCGGATAAGACCGACGCTACGCTCTACTACTTCAACTACGCCATCCACGAGTTTGACCCGGGACTTGATAGAGACACTTATTATTGGAAAGTGACGGCGCTCTCCACCAACGAAGCGGCGACATCGGAAGTTTGGTCATTCACTATTAGTCCGGAATTATCGCTATCCGGCATCACGAATTATCCGAATCCGTTCAATCCGAACAGGGAGAGGACAAAGATCCGCTACCGCCTCTCGACTGACGCGAGCGAGATTAAGATCAGGATCTACGATGTCACCGGCTCCCTCGTCACCGAGCTTGACGGCACGACCGCCGGAGAGGCCTCGAGCATTTGGGGCAAATATAATGATGTTGAGTGGGATGGGCGCAATGGACGCGGCGACATTGTCATGAACGGGATCTATCCTTTCGAGGTTATGGCTCGGCTTGGAGACAGATCGGTCTCCGGACGCGGCAAAATAGCGGTGCTGAAATGACAGAGGCAAAATCCGAAATCCTAAATACTAAACAAATTCAAATAATTGAAACTCGAAGCACAAAACGGTACGATCTGGAAGATCGTACATTGAAATATGCTGAGAGAATTAGAAATTATATAAAAAAGTTGCCCAAATCGGTCACGAACGTTGAAATAAGCGGCCAATTATTTCGCTCGGCCGGTTCTGTCGGTGCTAATTATATTGAAGCTAACGAAGCTCTCGGAAAAAAAGATTTCGCGATGAGGATTAGAATATGCCGGAAAGAAGCAAAGGAAAGCCGATATTGGTTGAACCTAAGTGAGCCGGTAGAATCGGAAGAAATTGAAAAACAGAAATTGATTCAAGAAACAACTGAATTGATGAAAATATTCGGTTCGATTCTGGAGAAATGCAAATGAGTTTTGTGTTTTGGTCATTTAAATTTATGATTTGTTTAGGATTTAGTGTTTTGTATTTATTTTGGGCAATAACCTCTTCGGCTATTGCTCAAGGCCAAGCCGGCACCGACATCGCTATCCTCAATGCCGGCGTCGGCGCCCGCGCGCTCGGCATGGGAAGCGCCTTCACGGCGATCGCCGACAACGCCGACGCTCCCTACTGGAACCCGGCCGGGTTAGGGCAGGTTACCAGCAACGAGATCACGACCATGCAGACCCGCCTCTCCACCGACGCCGACCATTACTACATCAGCTATGTCCGCCCGGCGCTGGGCGGCACGCTCGGCATCTCCTGGATCCAGGTTGGCTTGGGCAGTATCAACCAGACCTCGGCGGAGGTCGATATCAATAACGAAGTGCAGAATCTCAGCATCTTCAGCTACTTTTCAAACGCCTATCTTCTCTCTTATGGCAAGAACTTGAATGAACATATCTCGGTTGGCCTCACCGGTAAATATCTAACAAGTGATATGGCGGGGGTCAGCGGCGGGCAGGGGAGCGGTTATAGCGTAACCCCAGGCTTGCTGATCAGATTATCGTCCATCGTCTCTCGTCCTTCGTCCATCGTAACAATTGGCCTCAAACTCGACGACGCCCTCAACCAGCAGCAGTGGGGCACCGGCACGATCGAGAAAGTCCCCCCTAAACTTCGCTTGGGTCTGGCATACCATTCTCCGAATCCCGGCACTTTTGCCGTTGATGTTAGTCAGACGATGAAATCGAATTACTCCCCCGATATCTCCGCCGGCTACGAGTGGACCGACAAATTCCTGTCATTTCGGGTCGGCTATGCCGGGAGCGGCCTCACAGCCGGGGCCGGGTTTGCCATCAATCAGGCGCGAGTCGACTACGCTTATGTCAATAATCGGGAACTGTCGTCGAGCAATGTTCACCGGATCTCGCTTTCAGGTGTTTGGTAGGAAAAGCTAGTCGAGCGAGTACATCTGGCCGGAGATGGCTTTGCCGCCCCCCGTGTAATCTTCCCAGATCACCACGAAAACGCTTTGTTCCGGCAGGGCGAGCAGTTTCGGTGCCCGGGCGCCGTTCATCGTTCTGACCAAGAAACCGTTCTCCGGCCAGCGGGGTTTGCCGTCGCCGTCCAGCAGCTGCAGATAGATCTCGTATTGTTTGCCGTTGCGATAATCCTCCCAGGCGACGATCGCGCTCTCGTCTTTCCAGTCAATGATCTGCGGCGCGTATTGCGTGAGAGGCAGCGAAACGACCGGCGCGCCGTCCTCTCCCCAGATGAGCTTTCCCTGCGCGCTGACGGCATTGGCATAAATGTCCCAATTGCCGTAGCGGTAATCTTCCCAGGCGATAGTCTTCCGGCGGCTGATATCCGGCTCCTGCTGGGTCCGGGGCGACTGGCTGACCGGGATGCCGTCGGTCAGCCACAGGATCCGGCCGTCAGGCCCGATCCCCTGGGCATAGATGTCATAGCTGCCGCCGCCTTTGTCGGTCCAGGCGACCAGGACCGTGCCGTCCGCGTCTCTTGCGATCGACGGCGATTTTTGGACATCGGGGGCGCCGCAGACAAGCAGTCCATCCTCCTGCCAGAGCAGTTTGCCGGCGGGATCGATATGTTGGGCGTAAATATCGGGATTTCTCTCCCCCCGGCGGTAATCGGTCCAGGCCAGAAGCGCGCCGCCGGCGCCGTCGGGGATGAGCGCCTGCTCCGTCTGGTCGCCGTTCTCGCCGTTAATAAGAACTCCCTTGCTTCCCCAGAGCGGCTCACCAGCCGGGGAAACGCGCTGTCCGTAGAGGTCTTTGAGGCCGAGCGGGTTTCTTTCGTCCTGCCAGACAACGATCGCCCCGCCCGCCCGATCGGTGACGACCGTTGGCGCCGACTGTCGGGCGCCGCCCTTCGCCAGCGGCAGACTGCCGCCGGCCCAGACCTTTTTCCCCTGGGCGGAAATGCGCTGGGCATAGATATTGGTCGAGGTGGGATCGCGCTGATCCTCCCAGACGATGATCGCGCCGCCGGCGCCGTCCGGCGCGAGCTGGGGTCTTCTCTGGTCGGCCTTGATCGGCGCCACGGGCACCGCTCCCTTGCCCCAGAGCACGTTGCCCGCCCGATCGATCTTCTGGACATAAATATTCAGGAAACCGGGGCGGGCGTCCTCGAAGACGACGATCACCTCGCCCTTGCCGCTCTCGATCATGGCGGCGTTCTGATGGATAACGGAACCAGGGGCATTGTTGAGAACGAGCCCGTTGTCCGTCCAGGCGAGCGAGCCGTCCGCCAGCACTTTTTGTCCGTAAATATCATTCTCCCCGCTGCGGCTATCCTGCCAGCCGACCACCAGTTGACCGTCGGGGAGAACGGCCGCGGTCGCCTTTTCCTCGCTGCGGCCGCCGGCGGACAGTGCGATGCCCCCCTCCGGCCAGAGCTGAACGCCGGCGCTGTTGATCTTTTGCGCGTAAAGGAGCGGCGTCCCTTTGCGCGAATCCTCCCAGACCACGGCCCAGTCAAGAGTTTTGAGCCGGATCAGGACCGGATTTTCCTGCCTGGCCGGGCCTTTGGCCGCCTGCCGTCCGTTATCGCCCCATTCGATCCTGCCGTCGGCAGAAACCGATTGCATGTAAATGCCGCTCTCGTCTGCCCGGTTGTCGGTCCAGACGAAGATCGCGCCGCCGCGGCCGTTCGGTGACAGGCGAGGATCTTCCTGACCGTAGCGGGCGGTCGCCAGCGCGACGCCATCCGCCGCCCAGAGCGGTTTGCCGCTCAGGTCGATCTTCTGGGCATAGAGATCGACGTTGCCGGAGCGCGAGTCCTGCCAGGCGATGACCGCTCCGCCCTCGGTTGCCGTGATGACCGGCTTTTCCTGGTTTTGCGCGGCGGCGCTGACCGCGCTGCCGTCTTTTTCCCAGAGCAGTTTGCCGCCGCCGTCGACGCGCTGGGCATAGATATTGTTGTCCGAAGAACTGGCCCGGCCGTCCGACCAGACGATAATGGCCCCGCCGCCGCCGTCGCTTGAAATTTTTGGATACCATTGCGTCCCCGGGAGATCGCAGATCGGGCTGCCGTTCTTTTCCCAGAGGAGCTGGCCGCTTTTGTCCACGCGCTGGGCATAGATATCTTCCCCCGCTCCGCCGCGGTTATCGTACCAGGTGATGAGAGCGCCGCCCGCCCCGTCGGAGACGAGTTCCGGGGCAAATTGGCCCGCCGCCGCGTCGCTTATGATAAGCCCGTCAGTTCCCCAGAGGAGCTGGCCGCTTTTATCCACGCGCTGGGCGTAAATGTCAGCGCCGCCTTTGTAGTAGCCCTGCCAGACGACGATAAGACCGCCCGCGCCGTCCTCAATTAATGAGGGGTTATTCTGGTTGTCCAAACCGGATTTTCCGCCGCTGACCTGGACGCCGGCATCGGCCCAAAGCCGGCTGCCCGCGCTGTCGAATTTTTGGGCATATATATTTGTGTAGCCGTTGCGGCCGTCTTCCCAGACCAGGGCCAGAGCGCCGTCGACCGTCGCGCTCAGTTTGGGGTTCGTCTGGGGCGTGTTGCCCGGCGTGTTATTTATGGCCAGGCCCGTCTCGCCCCAGAGGGGGCGGGGCAGTGGCGGGTCGGCATCGCTGCCCACGCCAAAAGAGACCAAAAATACCAATGACAAAATCCCGATTTGAAGTTTCATGCGGCCGCTCCGGCAAGTTTCATGGAGATGACTTTTGAGACGCCCGGCTCTTCCATCGTTATCCCGTAGATGTTATCGGCCGCCGCCATCGTCCGCTTATTGTGCGTGATGATGAGGATCTGGGCGGCCGCGGCGAAATCCTTGAGCATCTCGGTGAAGCGCCCGATGTTGGCCTCGTCGAGCGCCGCGTCGACCTCGTCAAGGAAGCAGAAAGGCGCCGGCCGGATCTTCATGAGCGAAAAAAGGATCGCGCTGGCCGAGAGCGAGCGCTCGCCGCCCGAAAGCTGGGAGAGGGGGAGCCAGCGGCGGCCCAGCGGCCGCACCGAGATCTCGATCTCGGCCGACAAAGCGGGCGCGCCGGCCGACAGCTCGATCTTCGCCTCGCCGCCGGCAAAGAGCCGGGCGAAGGTCTCCGAAAAAACGACCGAGAGCCGGGCCATGGTCTTCAAGAAATTTTCTTCGGCGCGCGCGTCAAGCTCACTGATCAGGGCGCGCAGGTTGTCGCGCGCCGAATTGAGGTCCGCGAGCTGGACCTCGATAAAGGTCAGCCGCTCGCGGCTCCGGTCGAATTCTTCGATGGCCAGGAGGTTGACCGGCTCAAGCGCGCGCAGGCGCGATTTTTTTTCATCAAGCTCGGCGCGCGCCCGCCCCGCGCCGGCGGCCGTCTGCGGCAGGGCCTCGATCTCCGCCAGCGTCAGGTTGTATTCGTTGAAAAGTTTTTCCGAGAGACCGGTCATCTCGCCCTCCAGTTTGGCCAGGGCGATCTCAAGCTGAGTGATGCGGCCTTCGGCCGACCGCTCGTCCCGGTCCTCCGCCCGCCTTTTCTCCTCGAGGCCGACGATCGCGCGGCGCAGCTCATCGCGTTCGGCGCGGCGGGCCGCGATTGTTTCGTCGAGCGCCGGCTTGTTTTTGTTGTCCGCCGCGGCCAGATTCTCAAGTTGCGCTCGGTGCGCCTGCAAACTGAAGCCGGCGCGCTCGATCTCCTCAGCCAGCCGCTTGGTCTCCGTTTCCAGCAGTTCAAGCTTGAAATCGACGGCTTCGCTTAATTTTTGGTCGGCGTGGGAAAAGGGTGCCGCCGCGCCAAAAAAGGCAAGGATCGAGGCAAACAGCTCGACAGAATTCTTCATCTGCGCGTAAAGTTCCTGAAGGAAAACAGGCGGCGGAGTTTCCGCGGCTTCTTTTTGTTTGAGCTCCCCGATCTTTTTTTGCAGTTCGCCCTTTTTGGCGGCCAGCAATTCCTGCTGTTTCTCGGCGCGCTCGATCTCCCCCGCCACGAAACGCCGGTTGAGCTCGAGATCGCGCCGGCGGTCCTTTTCGGAGTCGAGCTTGACCGCGAGCTCGTCCAGCTCGAGCTCTTTCTGTCTCAGGGTTTCTTTGCGGCCGAGCAATTCCGTCTCGTCCTTTTTCTCCGTTTCGACTTTTTGCCGTGAAGCCTCCCGGGCGGCGGCGAGCTCTGCCTCCAGCCGGGCTTTTTTCTCAAGCAGGCCCCCGATCAGCTTTTTGCTGAGGCCGATCTCGATCTCTTTGATCTCTGCCTGCAGGGCGAGATATTCCCGGGCGCGGCGCGCCTGCTCTTCGAGAGTGATCAGGCGCTCGCCGACCTCGATCTTGAGGTCGTTGATCCGGAGGATATTCTGCTCGGCCGCGATCAGTTTTTTTTCGGCGTTCAGCTTGCGGGTTTTGTACTTGTTGATGCCGGCCGCCGCCTCAAACACGGCGCGCCGCTCTTCGCCCTTGCTCGAGAGGATGGCGTCGACCTGCCCCTGGGTGATGATGGAATAAGCGCCTTCGCCGAGCCCCGTGTCGAGCAGCAGGTCCTTGATGTCCTTGAGGCGGCAGAGGTTCTTGTTGATAAAAAACTCGCTCTCGCCCTCGCGGAACGTCCGCCGGCGGAGGCCGACCTCGGTGAAGGGAACGTTGAATTTTGCAGTTGAATTGTCGAACAGCAGGCCGACCTCGGCCAGCGAAAGCGGTTTGCGCCGGTCGGTGCCGGAGAAAATTATGTCGGCGAGCGCCGCGACGCGCAGGTCGCGGGCGTTGTCCTCGCCCAGAACCCAGCGGATGGCGTCGAGCAGGTTGCTCTTGCCGCAGCCGTTGGGGCCGACGATCGCCGTGATCCTGGCTTCGGGGCCGAACTCGATCTCGGTCGCGTCCGCGAACGTCTTAAAGCCGCGCAGGCTGAGCGATTTCAGAAACATTTTAATAATGATAACAAATATAAATAGACAGAGCAAGAATGACTTGTTAGAATAACCGGTATGAGAAAATGGCTGTTAGCCCTGCCATTGGTTTTTCTGGCCGCGGCCGCCTGCCTGCCTGCCGGACAGGCAGGGGCACAGATCCGGGTCTCAACTCCTCAAGATAAATTTTTGACGTTCGACGAAGTTGTCATGCTCCGGGGCCGGGTCGCGCCCGCCGCCAAACTGACGATCGAGAACATCCCCTTTAAAGCGGCGCCGGACGGCGCCTTTGCCGTCGGCCTGGTGCTCAAGCCCGGGAAGAACCTGGTCCTCATCCGCGCCGGCGAAGAAGAAAAACGCCTGCGGGTCCTGCGCCTCATCACTTATCCCGACGTCGAGACCGCCTACGAAGGAAAAAAACACTGGGCGCGCGGCCAGATCGTTTACCTGGCCACGCTCGGCGTGATCGAGGGTTATCCCGACGGCAGCTTCTCTCCCGGCAATCCGGTTACGCGCGGAGAATTCGCCACCTGGCTGGCCAAGGTCAAGGGACTGCCGACGGAGAAACTCACGGCCGATGTCTTTTTTGACGTGCCCAAGGAGCACTGGCGGGCGCCAGACGTCAAAGCCGTGACCGACGCCGGCTACATGGCGCCTTACTCGAAAGAGACCTTCGGCCTCGACGACCCGATCTCGCGGGCGGAGGCGGCCGATCTGGCCGTCAAGACCGAGGGACTGGCGATCACCTCGAAACTCGTGCCGCTTTTCCGCGATGTGCCGCAGGAGGGGAAGGGGGCCGCGCCGATCTATATTGCCAAAGAGAAAGGGCTCGTCATCGGCGTCTCCAAAGACCTGCCGATCTATGATCCGACCCGCGCCATCTCGCGCGCCGAGGCGGCCACGCTGATCTCGCGCTTCGCCTCGGCCCAGGGGCAGGTCGCCCGGCTCGCCGATTTCGAGACCGGCTATACGGGAGAGCGATTCTGCGGCCTCAATGTCGCCCCGGTCGTCGTTTCATTCAAAGCCAATCCGGCTCGCCTCACCCTTAATCAGACAACCAGCGTCAAACTGCGCGCCGAGATCGCTTCGCGGGAGAGTTTTGCGCCGATCTCAAAAGTCAAGGTCGACCTCTCAGCGATCGGCGGCGTGCCCGACGCGGAGATGTATGACGACGGTGAGCGCGGCGACGAGATCGCCGGCGACCTGGTCTATTCATTGAATATCTCCTACCAGCCGAAGCAGGCGGGCGAGAAAAGGTTCGAGGTGACGGCCGTTGACCGGCTCGGCTGGCCGGGCCAGGGCGAGGCCTCCCTCCTGATTGTCGAATGAAACGACTGCTTTTTATTTTTCTTTTTGCCTTGGCCGCCTCGGCCGCGCGCGCCCAGCTAACTGAGATCGGCTTCAATCCCCTGAAACTTGAGGGCGGCGCCCGGCCGCTGGGCCTGGGGGCCGCCTTTGTCGGCGCGGCCGACGACGTCAATACGGTCTTATACAACCCCGGCGGCCAGGCCTGGGTCAAGGGCGTTGCCCTGGCCCTCAAGGACCTCGAGAATATCACGGGTGTCATGGCCTTCCCCACCGGCAATAATTCCTCGCTGGGGCTCGCGGTCGTCAACGCCAATATTTCGTCGGTACCGATCGCCGGCGGGGTGGCCGCTTCGAGCAGCAACATTGTGCTCCTTTCTTACGGCACGAAACTCAATTTTCTGCCTTATCTGGCCGAGCGGGAGATTTTTCAGAAGCTGGGCTTTGGCCTCAGCGTCAAGGCCCTCCTGGGCGAGACGCTGCGCCGCACGGGACAGCCGGACCGCTCCGCTGTCGGCTGGGACATGGATCTCGGCGTTCTCTATAAGGGCTCCGACTGGTGGTCGGCCGGCGCCGCTCTCCAGAATATTTTGCCGGCCGGTGTTTTGGGCGGCGGCCAGATCAGCTGGGATGTCGGCGGGACAGAAGGCATTCCGGCCGAGTTGAAACTCGGCGGCTCGGCCAGGGTCATCGGCGATCTCAAGTCACCGGTCTTTCTTGAAGGCCGGGAACTGTTAGTCGCCGGCGAGCTTGATCTCTCAAGGAGCGGCGCGCTCCTGCGCCTGGGCGGCGAGTGGGGAATCGCTAAGACCTATTATTTGCGCGCCGGCGTTATGCAGCAGGCCAAACCGGGCAGCACGGTCACCAGTTTGAACCTCGGCCTGGGTTATCGCGCCGGCGAATGGGGCATCGATCTCGTCAGGAGCCGCGAGCCCCTGCGCGACGAAGACCTGACCTATTTCTCGGCCCTCTATTTCCCGCCGGAGTGGATTGTCCAGGAGAAACTTGAGGTTGACCGGCCGGCCGTGATCCTTGAGACAGCGCTCGAAAAGATTTCGCTGGCCGACAACATCGAGTCCTACGACGACCGCCTCGAGATTTTCGGCGCTGTTAAATCCGGCGTCGAGGTCTACGTCAACGACGCGCGGGCGGTCACCGCCGACGACAACAGCTTTAAGGTGACAGTGCCGCTCCAGCTGGGCAAGAACTTAATCATCGTCGAAGCGCGCTACCAGGGAGAAAAGAAGGACTGGACCTACAAGGTCCTGCGCAAGGCCAAAGTCGAGGTGGCGGAAGAAAAGGCGATCAAGCAAGAGCTGGCCAGAGCGAAGTCGTCCGAGGAAGTCGAAGCGATCAAGAAAAAGGCAGAGAAGGTTGTTGAGCAGAAAAAGAAAGTCGAAGAGCTGGTGACGCTCGGCGTGGTCGAAGTCGCGCCGGGCGCCGAGTTCCGCCTCGATGCCAGTCTGACCAGGGGCGACCTCGCCACCTGGCTGGCCAAGGCCTCGGGCTTCCGTCTGCCCAAGATCGAGGCCGACCTCTATACCGACGTCAGACGAGATAATCCGCTGGCTCCCTTCATCAAGATCGTGGTTGACGCCGGCCTCCTGGCGCCGTTCCCCGACGGCACGTTCCGGCCCGAGGCGCCGGTGACCAGAGAGGAAGGGGACAAGCTCTTCAATCTGTTGAGGAAAGCCGCCAAATGAATATCTTTACAAGTAATGCGAATAGGGTAATGAGTAACGCGTACATTGCACGCGTTACGCGTTACGCGTTACTTTATTCTTTCGTGTTCGGTTTTTGCCTTAACTTCGCCGCGCCTGTCTACGCCCAGAAGAAGGCCGAAGCGGGCGAGACGCTGACCAAGGGCGAGGCGATCATGATGCTCTCGGCCACCGATTTCATGAAGCAGAAGATCGGCGAGCTCCTCTCCTGGACGGTGGGCTACGACGTGACCAAGGTCAACAGGGTCAAGCTGACGCCGACGATCAATTACGTCAAGGCGGTGCCGCGCAAGATGCCGCCCGACGGCCGCACCGTGCTCGAGCTCGTCGCCTCCGTCGACGACCCGGCCGGCCTCTCCAACATCTCGGGGGTGCGGGCCGACCTCTCCTCGATCGGCCGCCTGCCCAACACGACGCTGGTCGACAACGGGCTCTTCGGCGACCAGCGAGCGGCCGACGGCGTCTATACTCTGCAGACGAGCGTTTCGCGCAGTGTCGCGCTGGGGGTTAAAGATATTCCCGTGGCCGTCGCCAACAAGAAGGGCTGGCTGGCGCTGGCCAAGACCTCGCTCGATGTCAGGAAGAACCCGACCGTGACCGAAGTGAGATTTTCTCCGGAAAGGGCCTTGGCAGACGGCAAGACATTGGTTACAATAACGGCTGTGATCGATAATCCCGGCCGGCCGGAAGATGTGGAGAGCGTCACGGCCGACTTGAAGTCGCTGGGTCTCTCCGAGCGGGAAAAGCTCGAAAAGGGCAGCGGCAACAACTGGTCGCTTGAGTTTGTACCCGGCAGCAGCATCTCCGCCGGCACGTATGTGGTCTCGGTGCAGGCGGCCAACACCGGCGGCGGCCTCGGCGTCGGCTCCGGGGCGATCACGGTATATAAATAATGTTCTCAACCCTGACGATCATCAGCATCTTTACTGAGATCTTCACCGGCGGGATCCTCCTCTCGGGCGGGATCACTTTTCTGCGCAGCTTTTTCCTGACCGGCCGGCGGCGCGAGCTCTTCCTTTCGCTTTTCTTCCTTTCGCTCTTCGTTTATGTTTCAGCGGCGCTTGCCTCACAGCTGATGTTCAACCTCGAGCGGCCGCTAACCGAGCTGATTCTGGCGCAAAAGATCGTCTCCGCCAGTCTCTTCCTCTGCGCGCTGGGGATCTGGCTTTACATCGTCGAAAAATTTGAGTTGAGGTGGGGGCACATCGCATCCTGCCTTCTCCTTTTCCTGACCGGTTTTTTTATTTACCGGATCTTTGACTCTTCCCTCAATTTGATCTATCGCGAGGCGGTCGTTGAACCGATTGTCTATTATTCGTCGTGGATACCGGAGAAGCCGTTCTTCTCACTGATGTGGCTTGTTCTCAGCATATTTTCCTTCGGCTCAGCGCTCTCGGCCGGCGGCGGCAAGCGGGCGCTGACCGCCTATACCGGCGCCGCGGCCATCATTTTCCTCGGCTCGTTATTTTCGGCCTCTCTGTATGTCCCGACCGGCGAAGCCGGCTATCTTTTGGCGGCCTGGGTTATGACGCTTCTCTCGATCCTGCTCCTGTTGCTGGCGGAGCTCGTGCCGGCCGACTCGGCGGAGGCGCAGGCGCCGCTCCGCTTTTTGCGGACGAGGATCCTTTTCAAGCTGATGCTCATCTTCGTCCTGCTGATCGTTATACTCTTCGAGGCGACCACGCTGGCGACGATCAATATCAGCAAGAACGCGCTCTCAAAGAACATCCTCGGCAGTTATCTTAAGAACGCCGAAAATCTGGCCGACAAGATCGCCGCCGCTAAGGAAAAACCCGGCCTTGAGGCCCTGCAGGCGCTGGTTACCGACCAGCGTTTGGGCGGCGCGGTGGCTTTTGTCATTGACGAGAGCGGCCGGCTGGTCGCCCACCCGGACAAGAAGCGCGCCATCCAGAAGGAGCGGGTCGCGGCCAACGAAGCGGTCGGCAAGCTTTCGCAGGGTTTGAGCGGGGCCGGCGAATTCCACGACGAATTGGGCGAGCTGATGGCCGGCGCTTATCTGCCGGTCAAGAAATTCGGCCTGGGGGTCGTGGTCGAAGAGCCGATCGGCAAGGCCTATTTTGAGCTGCGGCGGCTGGAGACGAATTCACTCCTTTTTGTCATCGTCGGGATCATCATCACGGCGCTGACCGGCATCTTTTTCGCGCGCTCGATCGAAAAGCCGATCAAAGAGCTCAAGCTGGGAACCGAAGCCGTCGCCCGGGGCGAACTGGGCTATCATATCGCCGTCGCCTCAAACGATGAGATCGGCAAGCTGGCGACGGCCTTTAACCAGATGACGCGCGACCTGCGCGACAGCCAGGAGCGCCTGATCCTCTCCGAGAAACTGGCCTCGCTGGGGACGATGGCGGCCGGCATGGCGCATGAAATAAAAAATCCGCTCGTCTCCCTGCGCACCTTTACCCAGCTCCTCCAGCAGAAGTGGGACGACAAGGAGTTCCGGGAAAAATTCTCCTCCATCATCCCGCACGAGATCGAGCGCATCAACCGGATTGCCGAGAGTTTGCTTAAGTTCGGCCGGCCGATGAAGCCGGAGTTGAGCAAAGTGGAGGTCAATTCGCTGTTGGAAGAAGTTCTTCTCCTGTTTGAGAGCGAGTGCAAAAAGAACAACGTGCGGGTGACCAAGAAGCTGGCCCAACTGCCGGAGATCTCGGGCGACGCCGGCCAGCTCTCTCAGGCCTTCGTCAATATCATCAAGAACGCGATCGAGTCGATGCAGGACAAGGGCGGCGAGCTGATCGTCAAGACCGATGTGGGATCGGTGATCAAGCTGGGCAAGATCCGCGCCCGCCAGGGCATCAAAAAAGGCGAGGAGATGGTCTGGGGCGAGGAAGAAGAGATGGGGAAACAGACGCCGGTCGTTTTTATCGAAGTGACCGATACGGGCGGCGGCATCTCGGATGAAAATCTGAAAAGCTTGTTCGATCCGTTCTTCACGACAAAAGTGACCGGCACCGGCATGGGCCTGCCGATCACACTGCGCATCATCGAAGAGCACAAGGGTTCGATCAAGGTCAGAAGCCGGGCGGGAAGCGGAACGACGTTTATTATTACTTTGCCGCAGAAGCTTTAGTTGAAATACTAAATGCTAATTTCTAAATACTAAACAAATTCAAATAACACAAAATCTGAATGACCGAAACGAGTCTTCATTATTTTGAAAATTTGACCATTAGCATTTTTGTTCTTGTTTGGTATTTAGCGTTTAGTATTTAAGAGCTTAAAACTTTGTGTTTCCCGTCTTTGTCAGTATCGCCCCAAATATTTTCATGAGTTGCGTTGCCTCATCCAGAAGGCGGTCCTTATAAGTCATCTCCTGAATTGGCGGCTGGAGAAGATTGAGCCAAAGGCGACTTTCTTTCGCTTCCTTTCGGCAGATCTTGATCCTCATTATAAAATCCTTCTTGCTTAGCGCTTCGTTGGCTTCAATGTAGTTGGCGGCCACGGAACCAGCCGAGCGAACTAATTGTCTGCCGTTCTCAGATACCGTTACATCTTTTGGCAGTCGCCGAACGAAAGCATTGGTCTCCCTTGCAAACAACATTGTTCTTTCCTCAAGATCATAGCGTCTTTTTGTTTTTTGGTCATTAGTATTTTGGTCTTGTTTAGTATTTAGCATTTAGTATTTATCCTCCCGGAGGATGGGCAGCAATTTTATTGCCACGCTTGCCCAAGCTAATTCGAGGGTCTCAAAGGCCAAAAAACGGCGAATTTTCGCCAGTTGAGGGTGTGATCATGTCCAAGCGGAGAAGGCAAAAAATTGCAAAAAAAGAAAATCAGCCGATCATTTTTGCCGCCGATCAAAGTAACTAATGTCTTCTTTTATGGTCCTCTTCTCTTCGTAAATATGCGCCGTCCAATAATCGGCCCAGTGGGCGAGCAGGGTGAGGGGCTCTTCCTTGTGGGCGACTTCGCGATTGAAATCGACATACTGGCCGTCATGGTAAAGGATCGCCTGGGCTTCGGCGTCCGAGAGCGGGAGATATTTGGCGATAATATACAAGCTACGCGCCGCTAAATTCATGTAGACCTCATCGGGGTTCACGACATAAGTCATGTCCCGATTCTTGATCTCCCATTGGTTCTCGTTCTTATGATATCTCGGCTTGCCCGGCATGCCGATCTTGCCGATGTCATGTAAAAGGCCGACGATGACGCACGACTCTTCCGAGATCTCCGGCGCCAGCGCCGCCCTGAATTTCAGCAGATTTTCCGCCACTCCGACGCTGTGCTCAAGCAGGCCGCCTTCGTGGTTAAGGTGGAAGCGGGTGCTGGCCGGGCTGGTGAGCCAGGAGGTATCTTTTTCCAGCATGGAGATGAATGGATCGAAGTTGGGTTTTCGGCCGGAGATATTGTTTTTTAGCGATTGATAGCGGGCATTGATGTCGATGTTATTCATTTAGGTTAGGTGCGCCTCAATCTTATTTATCAACGCTTTTTCAAGGCCGCTAAATTGGCCCTTATTCCCAAAAAGCAATTCATATTTATTGACTGATGTGCCGTGAAAGTCGCTTATTACTTTTTTGATCCTTTCCCCGATTTGTATCCATTGCGGGATCTTAACCGATCCTTTCGGCAATTTTATATTATCCAAAACTTGAATAAATAAGACGTTTTTTGACATTCTTACGGGTTTATTGTTCTCCTTTGCGTGAAAGTAACAGACTGAAATCGCGGAGGTCAGGTATTTGCCGCAAATCTGCGTTGGCTTTACATTTGATTCCTCAATCTCAATAATTATGGATATGTGGTTATCTTTTATGACCATTAAATCCACATTACAAATAACATTTTCCCTCTTCTTATTTTCAGATAAAAACAGGGGGATATGCTGCTTCCCACCGCAAGCCTCATCTCTGACAACTTTAATGCCTGCTTTCCCTTCAAAGGCCGAATTGATCGACTCACCGATCATTAAATGTAACTCATGACTTTTGCTCATTATTTTACACCCCGCATATTTGATAATATTATACCACCTATCTAGCTATCTAGGCAAGAAAATCCGTCTCTCTTTCTCAATGATCCTTGAGACATAAACTTCCCGCTGAACGGGGTGATTGTGGATATGGATCTCCGGCGGTCGGCCGGCGTTTTCCAGCCACTCCGCGGTCTTGGCGAGCCAGTAAACGACACAGCCAAAACTCCAGATCATGGCGATCAACACAAGCCCGGGCATTAGTAAATTAATCATAGTTGTAGTATGGCACTAGGGGGATGACATTATGGGGCAGATCAGCTCCTTTCCTGTAAAGTGAGCGCGTTCAGCTTTTTCGATGCTTTGTAAGCGTCGCTCATGCTTAAGCGAAGTATTTTCCGGTCCCAATACATTATTTCCCAGAATTCGACTATTCGGTAGGATAAACTTATGGGGATGCCCCTAAGCGACGGGTCGGTCCACTCTTTTTGACATTTACTGCACCTCTTTGTTCTACCCCGTGATCTGATCAAGGCCGCGACGGGCATGTCTTTGCGCGCCGCCCATTTATGCTTGCAGAATAATTGTTTAAGGAAAGTCAACATATTATGCCGGTAATTATGGCAGGAGGGGTATGACACTACGAGGCCAGGCATGACTACCCGCGGGCAACTGCTTTCGTTTCTTCTCTGACATCTTCACGGAAACTTCTTGGTTCATCCTCATCCGCATACCTCCTCGGGTTCATTGTTTAATTTCATTCATCCCGATTGACCAGAATTATCAGCACCCTGACGGTTCTTTTCATCTCTTCATCGATCGCCGCGCCAAAAATAATATTGGCCTTGTCATTGAGAACGGTATAAATTGTTTCAGCGACATCGTTGACATCTGATAGCGTCATGTTTTCATCGCCGATGACATGGAAGATTGCGCCGTCCGCTTTTTTGGCTTTGACCTGCCGCAGAGTGCGGCGCAATTTTCCGGTTATCTCTTTAAGCGGGGACTCGATCACAACAATAGCCGCCCGGCTGGCGCCGAACAGGATGGTCATTAAGTCGGCCTCATCCAGATCGATCAGCCCCGGTGTCTTCAGCGTCTTTTCAAGCTCATTAAGGTAGCCGAAGAAAGTCAGCGCCCGGGGCGGGATGACCTGAATTTTGTTGTCAAAATATAGATCGGTTAAAGTTTTAAACGGCATTCTACCGGTAATTATGGCACGAGGGGTATGACACTACGGGACAGGGGTGGGGGCTTTTTGCCAAATACACAAAAAAGGTTATGATATTATTTTTTTATGAGTTATTCAATTTGGCCATTCCATGGTTTCTTCGTTATCGCAAGGTCGTTTCCCATGTTTCTTTTATTGCTTTCCCTGTTTTTTCATTTATAAAATAAAACCATAAGCCTTGTCCGTTTTTGGTGTATAGATTTATAATATCTCGAATTACCGGTTTTATCCTTTCCTTGGGAGTTAAAAGCCATTTCCTTATTTTCTCTCGCCAACGAAGTGGGAAAGCGAACGCAAACCAATGATATGTGCTAGGCGATTCTTTTAAACAGATGAACTGACCCAATGCTGTATAGATGCCGTAATATACATTTCCGCCTTTTGCTTCGATTTGTATGCGTTTTTGTGGTCGTCCGGATTTAAATTTTAGAACAGCAATTATATCCGCCCCTACCTGTTTAAAAGTTATCAAATTTATTTGATTTTTTGTCAGACCGGCATTATTGATGGCTTTTTTAATGTATTTTTCATGTTTTTTAGGGGTCGCGACTGAATTAATCTCTGCTTGTTCTTTTTTTATTAAGTAAACTAAAGTCTTTGCTATTACTTCATGTTCTTTCATGATTATCCCTTCTTTGTCAATCTGCCACTCGGGACGGGGGGATGTTAAATTATTTAATCTTCTTCAATGCCCTGTTTAGATTTGCATGCTTTGAATAATAGTAATTGTCAAGCCTTTTGATGCTTCGCTCTCCTTTGCCCTTCAGCTTCAAATATTTATGGTAATAATAGTTGTCTATTTTATCTACATGTCTTTTTGTTTTAGCAAGTTTTTGTTCAATTCCCTCAAATCGATTTCTAATCTGTTCCAGTTCCCGGGCCATTAGATATTGTCTGGTATTCTTTGAAAGCTTAATATTGCATTCGTTGCAAATATATATCCATTTATTCTTTTTTGAAAATATATCATTTCTCCAAGATCCACCATTATATTTAAGTTCCTTTGGGTCGTAGCGATGCTTATATGTTCTGCATATTGGGCAAAAAACCACATTTAAGAACCATAGAAACTGATTTATTAAATCGATGTCTGGTTGAAACTTATTAGATTCAACAATAACATCAACTCTTTTTCTTTTTAAGCGGATTAATCCAACCCCTGCTTGAGCTGCATTTTTCTTATCATTTTCGGAGAATCTTTCTACTGGAGCCGCCAAATAGCATCTTGTGCAAAGGTGAGCATAACTTGCGGCTTGTCTTATATTTTTAATGGTAATTTTACCGATATGTTTTACTTCAACTCCAATTGTTTCGAGTTGAAAATTTGATGCGATTAAAGATGCCCTTTTTATGCCCAGAACATCAATGCGAGCATTGCCTATCCCCGTATCAATAAAATCGAGCTTCTTCCCATTTTTGTAAAACCCATGACAAACATAGCCTTCGTTTTCTAAATACTTCTGAATTTTGGGATACCAATATTTTTCCAACATAATTAAATCATCCCCTCCCTATTTCAAAATCTCCATTACCTCTCTCCTAATTTCCTGCTCCAATTCTTTCGGCTCCACCACTTTAGCATATCTTCCCTGGCTCAATATCCACCGCTTGATCTCATTCGTCCCGGCGACGCGGAAGGTTAGGGTGAGGGAGCCGTCTTTGTTTTCTTTGGTTTGCTGGCTGGAGTGGAGCTTGCGGTCTTCAAACCAGCGAGCGATCTCTTTGTCGATTTTAACCACGACTTTTGTCAAAGGCCCACCTTCCGATATCCCCCAGGAGTGCTCAAAGAATTTTTCCGGCGAGAAGTCCGCCCGGACGGTGAAAGGCTCTTTCAACGTTTTTATAGATCTGATCTGGTTGACCGCGAATGTCCGCACCTCTTTCCTGAGATGGCAATAACCGACCAAATACCAGGCGCCCTGGGTATGGCGCAGGTGATAAGGATCGATGACCCGTTTTTGCGTCGCGTTGCGGCTGATGGCGTAATAGTTGATCTCCACACTCATTTTATCTCCGATCGCCTTGGCCAGCGTGTCAAAAACCTTGGCCGACTGCTTGTCCAGGGGGCGGGTCTGCCGGATATCAAAAGAGTAGGCCTGGCCGATCTCATTGAAATCGATCGAGACGCTCTGTGGCAGGAGCAATTCGACTTTCTCAAACGCGCGCTTGATCGTCGCTTCAAACGGGGTATTTTTATATTTCTTCAAGATCTCTTCGGCCAGGAAGATCGAGATCAGTTCCCCTTCGGTCAGGCGGACGGCCGGGAGCGAGAAACTCTCATTTTCATAGTAATAGCCGTTCTTTTCGCGGTCATACTCGATAGGAGCGCCGAGGTCAAGCCGCATAGTGTCAATGTCGCGCATGATCGTCCGGATCGAGAGGGTTAAGCCGTGATGTTCAAGGAAATATTCTTTTAGCTTTGTGCAGTTCGGATATTCTTTCCGCTTGAGCATCCGGTCGATATCATAAATCCTGAATAGTATGTGGCGTTCCATATTAAATATTATTGATTAAAAATGGGATCAATGAATTTGATAATGTTCTTTTCATCGCTCATCTCCATCAGGGGTGCGGCAATAAAACTAATGGCTTTAAAGTGATTTGTCAGATTTTCTTTTTCTTCCTTTGACCAGTCGGATAACTCTTCCAAAGTATCATTATCATTAAGGTTAAAATCCTTAAGCAGGTATATTTTATTGTACCGCTTTGTTAATGGCCTGAAATGAAAATATATATCCCATGGATACCACGCATGATCAAGATCAACTTTTTTACCGCTAAATTTCGCGACAAGGACTAATGGCTCATTTATCCTTTCAGGGAACTCAGGATAATCTAGGGCGATATTCAAGGATAATACTTCTTTGTTGGCGTTGTTTTGGTAGTTGCGATATAACCACATTGGGAGCCAATTTTCTGGCGCATTTAATGATTGTGAAATATCTTTTATTACAGATGAGGAGCTTGAAGGGAGGAGATATCCTCTCTTTTGGATATTTTTATCAAAACATTTAATCAGCCTTGAGATCTCAATATATAGTTTTTCCATCTGCCTGATTAAATCAATCACATTATTGCCTTTGTCATCCATATAATTACTCCCCCTTAAAAAATATTGGGTCTGGCAATTCAGCTTTACGATATTGGCTGAAAATACTTTCCCTCTGTTTCCAGAAAAGATAGTTCTGCCTAGGCATAATATTATATTTGCTGAATCCTTCAAATTCTACGATATTTCTGCTTTCTTTCAGCAATCTAAGCAGATCAGCCGATATCTCTTTTAATGTGCCTCCGCAAGTCATAGAAATAGATAATATCGCTTTGTTTAGTTCATACCATGATAGCCAGAAAAAATTCTTGTCTTTAAGTAAATTTATTGTTGAGGCGGGTAACCCGGGTATGGATAAGTCCGCGGTTAAGAAAATCAAATATTTATTGGCTTTCTTCTTATATTTATTCTCCATTAAATTATGATAATTTTCCAGCTGCAATTCGCCCGACAGCCCGGATAAATATTTAACTTCGATTATAATGACATAATCGGGCCCTTCGATTATTAGGTCCGGTTCGCCATAACGATCAAAATATTTCCAAAAGACGAATCTATAATCACCGGCAAATAAAAGGTGATCCCCGATCAAATGTGAAAAATATGAGCTGGGGTCGGAAACAGATTGGGCTTTGCCTAAGAAAGAGATCAATAGATCTTTAGCAAAAGAATACTTTAATAGGCCAAAAACCGTAGAGGTTAATACGTCTTCGGAGCGGTTATCTATTTTGTGGCTAAGCTCAGCTTCGATCATGTTGCTTGATATTTATTATACCACAACCCCCTGCCACTTTCTGTCAGGGTGGCTCATTTATAATAACTTCCGGAGGCAATCAACATGATCGAAAAAGCGCTGGATGTCTTATGGCAGAAAAATAGCGAGGGGATATACGTGACGCCGTTTCTCTGGGGTGGTACAGGTCAGGGGAAGACGCAGCGGACAAAGGCCTGGGCCAAAGCCAAAGGGCTCAAGCGATCAGGGACAGGCGGATCCCGCTGGATATGTTAGAGCGCTTTTCCCGTGATGAGTCATGGCCGGTCAGGGAAGCGGCCGCCGCCAATCCGTCCGCAACCGCCGGCATCTTAGCTCGGCTTAGTCGCGACGAGTTCTTTCCGGTGCGAAAAAAAGTGGCGAAGCATAAGAAATGCCCGCTTAAGGTTTTACGCCGCCTGGCTCTTGATGAGCATTATCTGGTGAGGGAGGCGGCTGGTATGATACAATTTAAGCAAGGAGAAAAAAATCAATGAATAATGATGACACAAATTCTCATGAATATCATGTAAATAATGAATTTGAGGAATGGGCGTTAAGCTATTCCGGCATGGTGGGCAATCCCGGGGGCAAATATTGGTTTAGCGGTGTTGAATACGGCAGAAAAGTTGATGAAAAGACAAAGGATAACAGGCACAAAGGATTAGTCGATCAAATCCGGAGTGAAAACGAAAGATTCAGTCGTGATCAAGTGCCTATGGAATGGGATGATAACTTCAAATTGAAATATAATGACGAACGCAACGGTAAATATACAAGCTGGCGGACATGCCAAAAAATGGCAAAGGTGATTGCTCAGATAGAAAATAGCAATAACTGGAAAGAGTATTGGCAGGAATATATTTCCAAAAAATTATTTACCGCTAAATGCCAAAATGGGGATACTTTTCAGGTAAATCTATATCCCCTTGATTTTCCAAAAACAACAACTACTTTTAGCGAGGCCGAAAAAACAGTAACCGGCATGAAAGACAAGGAAGAATATTACAAATGGTGCAAAAGTAATAGATTTGGGCGGTTGAAGGAGATGTTCGATAAGAACAGGGAGCATATTGATTTTGTGTTGTGCTTTGGCAGATTGCATACCAAAGAATATATTTCTGTGTTTGCCGAAGGGAAAGAAAATGAATGCCAGGAAATTAGGATCAATAAACATAACGGTAAGGGTTGCACGATGCTTAGCTTCGCTGCTCTAAGGCCGCGTATATTTGTCGTTCCCCATTTTGCTTGCCGCTGGTGGAGCGATAAAGATCTCCAGTGGCTTGGCGATAAAATAAAGAAATAAATACCGCATCCCCTGCCCATTAATGTCACACCGCCCATGGTATATATTATTCTGATGCCGCCAGTTTGAAAAATAAATTAAGCATAAAGCCGCGAAAAAGTGGCGCCAGTTTAGTTTTTTGGAAAAATAAAACGTTTATATAGGGTGGAGGGGGTGTGCCATGCGAAAAAAGCGAGGAAATGACCGGACAGAGATTCTGTTGGAAAATCTTTCCCGGATCGATAACAATATCGATGCCCTGGACAGATCCATGAGCGAGAGCTTAAACGGTTTGATTGGTCTGGCGAAGACGATGAGAAATGCGTATCTGGATAACAAGCAGCGCGTAGGTGAGGCAAGAGAGCTCATCGCGCAGATAAAAGCTAAAAACTGATGCGGGCAAGAAAATGAGGCGATCGTGAAAAGCTTTGATAATAGTATTTACCTGAAAAAGGATGGGCGTTACAAAAGATATGCTTTTAGCTCGTTTGTTGTTGGCGCGTCCAATCGCGTCACTTTTAAAGCGGCGCTTGATGTCGCCAGGGGGCTGGAGAAGCGGCACAACCCGTTATTTATTACCGGAGGGGAAGGGTTGGGGAGAACGCATTTAATGTGGGCCATCGGTAATTATATTTTAAATAAGAGGCCGCCGCGCAAAGTCGCTTATGTGTCAACGGAAAGATTCGTCAGCGATCTTGTTAAAGCTTTCCGGCTGGGCAAATATAATAGCTTCCGAAAGAAGTATTGCGCCCCTGACATCTTCCTTTTGGACGATCTTCAATTTGTGCGGCATAAGGAGCGGACTGCGGGCGAGCTGATCGGCATTTTGAGCGAATTGTATAAATTGGGCAAACAGATAGTGATCACGAGCGACCGGCCGCCTGGCACGATATTTAGCCAAAAGTTGTGCCAGTTGCCGGTTATTAAGCATGGGACTATTGTTAAGATCAAACAGCCGGAAATTAAGACGCGGCTTGCTATCTTAAAAAATAAAGCAAAACTGGGAAATTATAAAGTCCCCGCCGCAGTGCTTGCTTATCTGGTAAAAAGGATTACTACAAACATCAGGGCGCTTGAGGGCGCCCTGATCAGGGTCGCCGCCTACGCTTCCCTCGCCGGTAAAAAACCCACTCTTGCTCTGGCAAAAACTATCTTGAACCGCTAAGACAATTAATGTCATACCGCCCATGGTATAAATAGCATATGGAGGCGCCCGCTATGAAAATAAAAGAGATACTGGCTGCCGAAAAGATCGAAAAAGCGCGTAAGAAAGAGTCGATATTTACCGGAGCGCGTTTAATTAGCCAGGCGAGCGGCGGCATGGAGCCGGGGGAGATTATGGCGGTTTCTGCTCCGCACGCGGCCGGTAAAACCGCCTTCTGCGTCTCTGCCGCCCTGTTTTGCGCGGTCAAAAATAACATCAAAACGCTCTATTTGACCTCATCAAGGCCGGCAAATATCGCCAATCGTCTGTCAGGCGCGGGCGCCAAAGCGCCCCTTTATATCGAACCGGTGCAAGGCGTTTCCTGTGAGGAGATAGATGAGGCCAGACCAAGCGAGATGGAACTGCTATTCCAGAAATATGCTTACGAAGAACCGGCCGAAAAGGTCAGGGCGATGGACCCTGTTGAGAAACATGCCAGAAAGATCCCGGCCTGGCTGGTGATAATTGACTCTATCGATTATATCTACGAATACTATCCCGAACAAGGTGATCGTGCCGCGCTTCGCTCCGGACTTCTCCAAAAGGCAGTTAAAGAGATCAAGCGGCTGGCCGAAGAATATAATGCCGCTGTTATTATTACCGTCAACGCGCTGGAAACGGAAAACGGCGCCGAGCTCTCCCGGGAGGTAGCGAGCTGCGCCCCTCTGGTGCAATACCTCTGCCGGCTCTACTGGGAGAGGGACAGGTCCAAGCGGCCGCAAAAAGTTGTCTTCGAAATATTAAAAAACATGAGAAGCGGAAAATGGCTGATCTCATTAAATGATCCCCGGCAACTCTGGGAGCTTTTTGATCCGCCGGGGAAAAAGAAAAAAGGAGGGGAAATATGCCGGTAATATCAAGGATCTATTGTCCGAAGGATTATGACGAGGGGAAAAAGGCGGCGATTAAATACCGCAAGGCGGGCAAGATCCTCGTTTCACTGGAGCAAGCGGTCAACAAAGAGGAGGCGAGGCGGATCAAGGATTATTTACTTGGGATGACCTACGCCTTAAAAGGGTTTGCCTTCCAGCACAAGAAAGTTCTTCTTTTTTCGTTCCTGAAAGGCCCGGCGCTAAAAGACCTCCGGGAGCTGGGCGGCTGGGCGTGGTAAAAGTAGTCCACGAATATATCAGCGATCTGGAAACGGCCAGGGCCCGAGTTCGCTATCTGCCTAAAGCGCATCTGCTTGACCATGACACATAATGTCACTGTGCTCCCTTTATAATATAGCCGGAGGTGTTTAAAATGTCGGAAAAAGAGTTATTGTCGGCAGAAGATATCGCCAGGGCGTTTGACGGGCTGGTGGCGCCGGAAAAGGAGCCGGCGGGCGGTCGGCGGGAAAATCTCACCAGGCAGGAGAAGCTTTTTGCTGATGACCCTGTCATCCCGCCGTCAAAGATCTGCGAGGAGCTAAATAAAACTGTCCTGGGGCAGGCGGAGGCCAAAAAAAGTTTGTCGGTCATCCTTTACCAGCATCTCAAGCGTTATGCGTTGGCCCGAGAAGGGAAACAGCTGCCCAAGACGAACGCGCTGCTGATCGGCCCGTCCGGCTGCGGCAAGACGATGCTGGCCAAGGCGCTGGCCGATATTGCCGAAGTCCCTTACCTAAAGCTTGATGCGACTAATTTTACCCAGCGGGGCTACCGCGGCGGGATGCACGCGGAACAGATCGTTGATCTGCTGCGGGCCTCGGCTAAAGAGCAAAGGCGACAGGCTCAATGGGCGATCGTCTTTATTGACGAGATCGATAAGATCAGAAACTGCTGGGGGTGCGATGATGATTTTGCCGGCAGCGGCGTCCAGCAAGATTTACTCCCTATTATTGACGGCGGGGAGGTTTATTATGAGCCGGACCACACGGAGTATGACCGGGAAAAGTTTAACTTCAGCAATGTGCTCTTTATCTTTGGCGGGGCGTTTGGCCGTTTGGCAGAAAAAGAGGAAATAAATAATAAAGACCTGGTCCGCTACGGCTTTATCCCGGAATTTGCCAATCGGCTCGGCAATATTATCCGCCTGGAGCCGCTTGACGGGGAAGCGGTCAAGCAGCTTATCAGGCAAGAAGTGGAGGAGTATAATTTCTATGTTCCCATATCGGGCGAGGAAGCCGGCGTCTATACCGAGATAATTCACTTGATCGTCACCGCTTCAAAAGCGCACGAGGCAATGGGCGGGCGCTGTGTCGGCCCGCTGGTCAGGCGGTTTTTTGAGGACCGGATGTTCGATATTGGTAAACAGGAGGCAAATAACAATGGCAAAGAAAAAAGTTAAACAAAAAGAAGAAAACGAAACTTATACCTGCGCGTGCGGGAGCAGTTCGTTCATCAATGAGGGGATGGCGAATTATCGGGAAGAAGTGTCGATCTCAAAAGGGAGATCGGGGCTGGTTCTCTCCGGCGGCTCTCCGGACCTGGACATTATCTCCTCAACGCTCAAATGCGCCCAATGCGGGGCGGAGGTTGAATGATGGAAGACGAGACTATTGAAGCGATAGTCAAATTAGGTGATATTCCAAAGGATGGTTTTGTCCAGGCGCTTTTAATGGAATTGAAGATCGAAAAATGGACGATCGATCCCGAAACAGGCTGGGTCCTTTTTTATCTGGACGAAAAGGAGCGCTGGAAAGCGAATAAATTCCTCAACCGTTGCGAAGAGGTCGAGCTTTTGATCGATGGACGGGCGCCGCGGGACAAGCCGAAGCTGACGCGGTGGCGGGAATATTATCAGGGGAAAGGGCTGGCAAGCTTTACCTCGGAAGAGCTCTGGGAATTGAATTCACTTCTATATCCAGTCAAAACCACGGATGAATTCGAGCAGGAGGCGATCGATCGGGAAGCCTGGCGGCAGGTCTATCTCGAGGCCCAGAATGGCGAACGCTAACTGCCTTGTTATTGGGCAGTGTACAGAGTAAAATTTAATTTATGATTAGGAAGCGTAAGCCGCGCATACTTCTAACTAACGATGACGGCATCAGCGCTGCCGGGATCCAGGCGCTCTACAAAGCGGTTAAGGGAATAGGGGATGTCACGATCGTCGCCCCCGACAGCGAACGGAGCGCGGTCGGTCACGCGATCACCCTCTCTGATCCTCTCCGGGTCAACCAGTTGGACAAAAATATTTACTCAACTACTGGCACGCCGGCCGATTGCGTTAAGCTAGCGGTCCGGGCGATCCTCAAGCAAAAACCTGACCTCGTCATCTCCGGGATCAATCTCGGCCCCAATACCGGCTTCAGCGTCCTTTATTCGGGGACAGTATCGGGTGCGACGGAAGGCGTTATCCTTGGTATTCCTTCAATGGCGATCTCCCTGGGGACATTTACTAAGCCCGATTATACTTTTGCCGCCCAATTTGCTCGCAAGATAGCCTTAATGGTCATTAAAAAAGGTTTACCGAAAGGGATACTGCTTAATGTCAATGTTCCAGCGGTGGTGAAGTCAAAGGTAAAAGGCGTTAAGATTACGCGGCAGAGCAAGCGAGCCTTTATCGAGAAATTCGACAAGCGGACCGATCCTCACGGCCGGATTTATTACTGGCTGTCTGGTGAGGTTATTGACCTGGAAGGCGAGCAGGATAGTGATATTGATGCGATCAATCAAGGTTATGTTTCCATCACGCCGCTCCATTGCGATATGACGGAGTATGCGATGATGGAACAAATCAAAGAATGGTATAAAAGCAAATAATGCCTGAAACCGCATTGCAATTAGTAAGCCGCTTTAAAAGAACATTGTCTTCGTTTGTTGAGCTTGAAGATAAATATTATTCATCGTTATTAGCGGAAAATGAAAAATATATTAATCAATTTATAGAGATGCTTAAAGGAGTCCGGGAAAAACAAAGGAAGAATGCCGAAGAAATCAACATATTAGATATTCTTGGTTTTACATATGATGAGATGAAACACAGTAAATTTCTCGCTTGGTTGTTAGACCCAACAGAAACTCATGCGCAAAAAGACCTGTTCTTTAGTATTTTCATTAGGGAAAAAAGGTTGCCCGTGGAAATACTTGACGGGCCCGATTTCTGTGTTAAGAAAGAAGTTTCAGGGGATGAATCAAGGATAGATATCGAGATTATCAGAAAAACAATGAATAGATTTATTATACATATCGAAAACAAGGTCGGCATGAAACCCACAAAAGAACAGCTTAAAAGGGAAGAAGTGGATTTGATAAAAAGAGCCGAGTCATTTGGCATCAATGAAAAACGTAGATGGGGATTTCTCTTGTCGAAGGAGAATGCTACCGATGTTGTTGAGGGAACGATGTTTTCATGGGTCGGGTGGGATACCATGGTTCGCTGCCTAAACGATTTTGCGCGTATGGCTGAGGCAGAAAAAACTAAATGGGTGGCGGAACAGTATAAGGAATGTATCGAAAATAATATCATTAGGATCAATAAAAGCATAAAGGAGGACAGAGATGAAGAAAACGAAAGAACATGAGACGTTTCTGCTGGAAAATTGGGGGGACACTGCAAAATTAATTAATTGCGTAAATGATATTGAAGGGAATATGGCTTCATGTCTGCAGAATGAAGTTAAAGCAAGACTGATCGAAAGTGAATGGTGGGACAAGAAACAGTTTGAAGCCCCAATGTTTTATTCTAACTACAGCGAAGTCGGAATATGCAAAAAATCATGGAAAATTGGGACAGATAAATGGGATCATGTATCGCTTTGGGTTGGCAAAATTAGTTTGGATGGGTTAATGGGGACGGCCGATGAACATCCAAATGCCGGGATATGGTCAGAGAAGATTAGGACAAAAATAGATAAACCCGCAAAATTCGCTGAAACCTTTAATTTAGCTGCAGAAAAAGCAAAAAATAGTTTTAAAGGCATTAAAATTGAAAGCGATAATGATTTTATTTTTTACTATGAATTAAAGCAGTCCCCAGATGAATGGATAGAAATACTTAGAAAAGGGACATTTGCAGAGAACATCATGGATGCGTTCAATAATCTTGCGCTTTTTATTGAACCTATTGACCGCGCATTATCAGAGGTGAGAAGGAAAGCATAAGGTGCCGATTGCGATATGACGGAGTATGCGATGATGGATCAGTTAAAAGGGGGAAATTATAAATGAGTAGAAAAGGCGATATTATAAGACAGATCGAGCGTATCAAAGGCCTGAAATTAGAATGCCCCGCTTGCGAAGAAAGTTTTTACCCGCGATCAGCAAATATGTTTTCAATTAAGGAGGAGTTGCCCCAGAAGATAAAAAGGACATATGATAAAACATGGACCGATTTGGATTTGCGCGTGGCAACGGTTAAGGCGGAAAGGAAAAAATTGCGAACCAAAAAAATCGAGAAGCCTAAAAGAATAAAAGCCACAACGGCAGGAGTGAATTTCGGTAAAATCGTGGAAAAGATAGTCCCTTCATTTAGTGGTTTTCCTTATAATATTAAGGATTGCCGAGCTTTGTATGAGCCGATCGATTATATTATTTTTAACAACCTGGCCAGCAAGAATAAGGTTGATCTCATTTCTTTTATTGATGTTAAATCAGGGAATGCGGTGCTTTCAGATTCGCAGAAGGATATTAGGCGGATTGTCAGGGGTGGCAGGGTCAATCTCGAGGTGGTCAAGGATGAATAAGTTATTAGACCTTATCGATGAGTTCCAGGCTATCTATGGTGTTTGCCCGTGCTGCGGCGAGATATTTCATCTTTCTGACGCAAAATTCCGGTTCCCTTCAAGAGAGAAAAAGGATGATCAATTTTTAAAATTGAAACAATATGAAAATAAAGTTGTAAAAGCAGAGCAGCGTAAAGAAGCTTATGAAATACGATTTGATGAGTTGATGATCATGGAGCAGGAAAAAGCAAGGAGAAAAGGGCAGTTATTAGCGAAACGCAGGCTTAAAGAGATTGATCCGCTTTTTTCCGGGAAGGGAATAGATCCGCAGGATGTTAAAACGATCTTTGATCCGGTTGATTTTATTGTATTTGACGGCATGAATTCTGAAAGTGAAAGAATAAAGAGCATTGATTTTGTCGCTTATGAGCCGCATAATGGCAAACAAGAAAAAATTCTTAAATCAATTCAGTCAACTATTAAAAAAGGCGATATCGAGTTTAATTCTTTAAGAGTTAATCGCGAAGGGGAGGTTGAGATTGAGGAATAATGAAAATCCTGTTGCGCCCTATCCATTGTGACATGACGGAGTATAATTATATAGAACAGTTAAAATGTTGGCCGGTGGGATAGAAAAGCAATGAATAATAGTTATAAAAACGCTGAAAATGTTGCGCTTGGCATTACTATAGTAATGTCATACCATAGTAAATAAAATATAGTGGCGGGAGGGGCACATAGTGTTTGCCGAAGCAGATTTAATTAAGCAATATGTTAGCAACCAGCTGTCAGAAGAAACAGGTGTCCTGCGTCAGATCTCCAGCAGTGAAAAGGGGCAGCCGCTCCTTAAGCGTTTTATCTATTATCGTCTGGAAAAGCAGATCAAGGACTTTTTAGCGCAGAGCGCGGAGCCGCGCTGGATTGTTATACCGGGATTGCGCGGAGTAGGGAAAACAACGGTCCTGGCCCAGCTTTTTCAGCGTTTCAAGGGGGATTTTCCAAACAGAATTATCTACATTTCGCTCGATGACGTGGTCAATCGGATCAATAGCAATCTTTACGAAGTTATAGACGCGTACCAGGAATTGCTGGGAGAGAGGCTCTCGGCAATGAAGGAGAAAGTGTTGCTGTTGGTTGATGAAGTCCAATATGATAAAAAATGGGCGTTTGCCCTCAAAACGTTATATGACCGGACAAAGAATGTTTTTATTATCGCGACCGGCTCTTCAGCGGTTGCTTTGAACGTCAACACGGACATTGCGCGGCGCGCCTTATTTGAGAAAATGTATCCGCTGAAGTTCACTGAATACGCAATGATCTCAACTTTTCGCGCTGAAGGGCAAAATACCAGGTTTCCGCCTAAATTGGGCTACCAGATAAAGGACGCGCTTTTCAGCTCTGATAACTCCAGGGCCGCTTATGATCGGTTATTATTCCTGCAGACGGCTGTCAGGGCATACTGGCAGGAGATCGATCCATTAATGATTGGTAAATACCTGAAATATTATTCATTGCCGTGCACGCTGCTGTATAAAGAAGAGGCGCAAATTTACAGTATTCTCAACATGGTCGTAGACCGGATCGTGGAGCGGGACGTCCCCTTGCTAAAAAGTTTCACCGCGGAAAAATCGGCGCAGATCCAGCGGGTGCTCTTTATGCTGGCGGGTTTTGATGAAATGAGTTTGCCGACCATGGTCAGGGGAGTTGAGAATATTGATCCGAGGACTTTGCGAGGTGTTTTAGCGGTGCTGGAAAAGTCAGAACTATTGATCCGGGTCTATCCTTACGGGTCGATCGGGAAAAAAGTGCGCAAGCCGTCGAAATATTTATTTGCGGCCCCGAGCATCCGTGCGGCGCTCCTGAACATTATCGATTCCAAGGCGATCGACCTGAAGTACAAAGGGAAGCTGCTTGAGGATGCGGTTGGAGCCTGCCTGCAGCGTGAATATGGCGGCCAGCCGCTATTTGCCTTAAGTTACGATTCAGCCAAGGGTGGGGCGGATTTTATCCTGGAGATCGGCGGTAAGAGAGTTGTGATAGAAGTTGGCTGGGGAAAGAGGGATGCGGATCAGGTGATCGGGACAATGAGAAGAAAAAAAGGGGCTTTTGGCCTGTTGATAACTAACGCTTTGCTTAATTATGATCAAAGCAATAACATTGTTACGGTCCCATTGGAGTATTTCTTTTTGATATGAACTGGTTGACGGGTGAGGTTATCTCCATCACGCCGCTCCATTGTGATATGACGGAGTATGGGATGATGGATCAGTTAAAGGATGGTTTAAGAATAAATAATGCCTAAACCCCAACCATTCCTCTCAAAATCGAAGTATCTTAACGGAGTAAAGTGTTCAAAGCTGCTCTGGTGCGATTTTAATAAAAGGGAAGCGTTTGGCGAGACAGACCCGGCAACGCAGGCGATCTTCGATCAGGGGACGCTTGTCGGCGAATTAGCCCGCAAGTTATACCCGGAGGGAATCCTGATCGGCCGTGAGAATATGCCGGAGCTAACACACGCCAAGTCGATAGAAGCCCTTAAGCTGCGCAAACCGCTCTTTGAAGCCGGCCTGATCTACGGCCGGACTTATGCCTTGCCTGATATTCTTGTCCCGGTCGAAAACAACGCCTGGGATATTATTGAAGTTAAAAGCGGGACCGACGTTGAGGAACAACATCTAATCGACACGGCTTTCCAGAAATATGTCTATTCCGGTGCTGGACTAAAGGTCCGCCACTGTTACCTGATGCATATTAATACAGAGTATCTCCGAAAAGGTCCAGTTGAGCCCAAGAAGCTGTTTACCAAAGTGGATATTACTGAAAAGATCAAACCGTACCGGCAAGGTTTGGAGAAATCGATAGAAGAGACGCTGGCGATAATGGCTGGCCAGGAGCCAAAGGTCAAGATCGGCCCGCATTGCGGGGATCCGTACCCTTGTCCGTTAGAGGGGCTTTGTTGGGAATTTTTACCAAAAGGCGATATCTTCCAGCTTTATCGTGGCCGGAAAGAGCGTTTATTCGCCCTGCTGGATCAGGGAATATTAAAGCTAACCGACATCCCGCTTGACGATCTTAATGACAAACAGCTCATTCAAGTTAAGAGCCATCGTTCGGGTAAAGCGCATATTGATAAGGAGGGGATCGGGGATTTTCTAGACGAGCTAAAATATCCGTTATACCTGCTTGATTTTGAAACAATTAACCCTGCTGTTCCGGTTTATGATCTGACCCACCCTTATGAGTGGATCCCCTTCCAATTCTCCCTGCACGTCATTGAAAAAGAGGGCGGTAAGCCTGTCCATCATCCTTATCTGGCGCCGGGGGATGTTGATCCGCGGCCGGAGATTTTACGACTTCTAAAGTCGCTTTTAGGCAGTTCTGGAACAGTCCTTGCTTGGAACATGCATTTTGAGATCAATTGTCTGAAAAAATCGGCGAAAGCCTATCCTGACTACATAAGTTGGGTTAGCCGGTTGGAGAAGCGCTTTATTGATCTGATCGTCCCTTTCCGCGGTTTTAGTTACTATCATCCTGCGCAAGAGGGAAGCGCGTCCCTAAAGTATGTTCTTCCCGCTCTGACTGATTCCAGCTATAAGGGGATGGAGATCGCCGATGGCGGGACGGCCAGCCGGGAATATGCCAGGGTCACCTTTGGTGAAAATTTCGATCCAAAGGACCTTCAAAAAGTCCGTACGGCGCTTGAGAAATATTGTCAGCTTGATACGCAAGCGATGATCGATATTTTGGCCAGTTTGAGGAATAGAGGAATATAAGGAGAGCGATTTGTAATCTAGCCGCGGATCTTTTTGAGCAGCGACTGCATGCCGTTTTCCACGATGCTGGCCTGGGCGGCCTTGTTCATCTTTTCCATCACTGTGCTTTCAGCCGAATAATATTTGCCTTCGTCTTTTTCAAAGAGAATGTTGCCCCCCGTCCGATAGGTGGTGTCCCCGATCGTCAGCTGGGCGGTCCCGTCAATATTCAGTTCGTTCATATCTTGCGCGCACATGGCTCTATATAGTAAATATCGGCTCAAACCGGTGAAAACTTGCGCCCGGGTTGCTTGCGCCGAGCTTGTCGAGGCGCTATAATGTGCTCATGTTTGAGCGATTCACGGAGAGGGCGGTGCGGGTGATCATGGCCGCGCAAAGCGAGGCCAAACGGCTGGGCTCTGACTTTGTCGGCGCCGAGCACCTTCTGCTCGGCATGCTGCGCGAGGAAGAGCCGGTCGTCATGAAGACCCTCGAATATTTTCGCATCGAGCCCGCCGTCATCTCCGCGCGGCTGGAAGAAGAGCTGGCGGGGCGGGAGCGGCGCGAAACGAATAGCCCCGAGATACCTTTTAACGTCCAGGTGAAAAAGGTGATCGAGCTGGCCTGGGAAGAGGCGCGCGGCCTCGGCCACAGCCACGTCGGGACCGAACATCTTTTCCTTGGCCTTTTGCGCGAAGGCGGCGGCCTGACCGGACAACTGCTGGCCGAAACGGGGATGAATCCGCAGGCCGTGCGCGGCCGGATCGTTTCGCTGCTCGGCGAGGTCAGGGCCTTCCAGAAAAAATCGGCGCGCGCCAGCAAAACCCCGATGCTTGACACCTTCGGCCGCGATCTCACGCTCCTCGCCCAGGACAAAAAGCTTGATCCGGTCATCGGGCGCGCTCGTGAGATCGAGCGGGTCGTCCAGATCCTCTCGCGACGGCGCAAAAATAATCCTGTTCTCTTAGGCGAAGCCGGCGTCGGCAAGACGGCCATCGTCGAAGGGCTGGCGCAGAAGATCATCTCCGGCGAGATCTCGCGCACACTGCTCGGCAAGCGCCTGGTCACGCTCGACCTGGGGCTGCTGATCGCGGGGACGCGCTACCGCGGCGAGTTCGAAGAGCGCCTCAAAAAGGTGCTCGATGAAGTCAACCGCGGCGGCAACATTGTTCTCTTTATCGACGAACTGCACACGCTCATAGGCGCCGGGGCGGCCGAAGGGGCGATGGACGCGGCCAATATCCTGAAACCGGCGCTGGCGCGCGGCGAGCTCCGGTGCATCGGCGCCACCACGATTGATGAATACAGAAAGCACATTGAGTCCGATCCGGCGCTCGAGCGCCGTTTCCAGTCGGTTATGGTCGAAGAACCGGATGTTTCTGAAACGATCGAGATATTGAAGGGCCTGCGCGGCCGCTACGAGGATTTCCACAAAGTCAAGATCACCGATGACGCGCTGGTTGCCGCCGCCCGGCTCTCCGACCGCTATATCTCCGACCGCTTCCTGCCCGACAAGGCGATCGACCTCATCGATGAGGCGGCCTCAAAGGTCATGCTGCGCTCAAGCGAGGCGCCGCCCGAGTTAGTCGAGATCTCAAAACAGCTCGAGGACCTCAAGAAAGAAAAAGAAAAGGCGGTCGAGGGCCAGGAATTTGAACTGGCGGCTCAGCTCCGCGACAGAGAAGAAGGGCTCAAGCTCCAGTATGAGGCGGTCTCGAGCAAGCTGGCCGGCCTGCCGCGCGAGCAATTCCCAGAGGTCAACTCCGAAGTCATCGCCGAAGTGACGGCCGCCTGGACCGGTGTCCCCGTTACACAATTAACTCAAGAGGAGACCGAACGCCTGCTCAAGATGGAAGACGAGTTGAAGAACTTTGTCGTGGGGCAGGAAGAGGCGATCAAGGTTATTGCCAAATCGATCCGCCGCGCTCGCGCGGGGTTGAAAGACCCGCGCCGCCCGATCGGCTCGTTCATCTTTTTGGGCCCGACCGGCGTCGGCAAGACCGAGCTGGGCAAGCGTTTGGCCGAATTTCTCTTCGGCGATCCTGACGCGATCATCCGCATCGACATGTCGGAGTATCTCGAACAGCACACCGTCTCCCGCCTGATCGGCGCGCCGCCCGGTTACGTCGGTTTCGGCGAGGGGGGCCAGCTGACCGAGCCGGTCCGCCGCCGGCCGCACTCGGTCGTTCTCTTTGACGAGATCGAAAAAGCCCATCCCGATGTCATGAACATCCTCCTGCAAATCTTGGATGACGGCAAGGTAACCGACGCGCAGGGGCGCGAGATCGACTTTAAAAATACCGTCATCATCATGACGAGCAATGTCGGCGCCGATCTAATTCGCAAGGAGACCGCCATCGGTTTTGTCACTAAGGACGACGCCAAGTCGACATACGACAAGATGAAAACGATCGTCCTTGATGAGCTCAAGAAGAGCTTCAAGCCGGAGTTCCTAAACCGTGTCGATGAGACCGTGGTCTTTCGCCCGCTCTCCAAAGAGGATCTCGAGGTCATTGTTGAGATCATGCTCGACGACGTCAACGCCCGGCTCGAAGAGAAGGGGCTGTCGATTACGGCCGGCAAAAAGGCGAGGCAGTTCCTGGTCGAGCAGGGCTACGACCCCAAATTCGGCGCGCGCCCCCTGCGCCGCACGATCGAGGAGCACATCGAGGACCCTCTTTCCGAAGATGTCCTCAAGGGGAAATTCACTTTCGGCATGGAGATCAAAGCCGACGTGAAAGAGGGCAAATTAACGTTTGTCGGCAGGCAGAAGAAGATGAGAGAGCCGAAACAAGAGCCAAAAAACGACCTGCCGGCCGGCCGGCAAGGAAAGAAACTGCAAGAAGCCGCCAAATAACCCCCACTGAAATGCGGTTTCCTCGCGCTTAGCGTCCGGCAGGAGAAGCTTCAGGCTTGACGATGACTTCCAGCAGCAGCGGGAAATGATCCGATAAATTATCCGTGCCGCTGTTATAGCGGTAATCGGACTTGAAAACGCTCTGGTTATTGGCCGGGTCAGTTGTGATGGCGATGGGCTTGATGTCTGGCGTGCCGAAAAAGTAATCAATACGTTCCTGGCCATGGTCTTCCGCAATTTCCGGGTTAAATTGAGGGATCAGAGTATTATGCAGTGAATCATAGGTGAAACCGGGCCAGGCCTGGGAGTTGGGGTAGAATTGGCGCGCCAGGTCAATCAGCTTTCTTCCGCCAAACAATTCGGTCATGGCCTTATATTCCTTTGTCGGTTGACCAGGTTCTTCTGCCACAACATTGAGGTCGCCGGCCACAAGGACGGGCCGGGCAGGGTGAACCTGTTTATAGGCCGCGACCGCTTCCGCTAATTGTTTTAGATTTGACGCGCGTGCTTGTACATATTCAAGCAGTCCGTTGTGCGATTGGACGTGGGTGAGGAAAAGTCCCAGCGGGCCGCCGGGGAGATCCAGATTAGCCACGATAAAGCCCTTTTGAGAAAAAATATCGCTGCCGATCAGCCAGCTGTATTTGGTTGTGGAGGGATCAATGATGGCAAACTTGCTTAGGATCAGCAGACCGCTGCCAAAGCCAAAAATATTACGCTGTTCCGGCAGGTAGCTATTGGGGTAGTGGTCGGCAGTTTGGGCCAGGATGATTTTAGCAAGATTTTTATCCCAGACCTCGGTCAGCAGTACGACATCGGCATCGGTGGCTTCAACCGCATCAGCAATAGCGAAGGCGCGGAACTTATCCTCATGGGTGTGTTTCTCAGACATGATCGGCAGCGTGTCGCCGAAGAGGTGGGTGTTGTAAAGGAGGATGGCGGCGCTGATGTTCATGCCTTTATATCCTTGTTGGAGCGGGGAAATTTCAGTTAGATGGAATATTTGAGATGAGAATGATATAATCAAAACTGGAGGTGTCAATGACTATGAAACACTTTCTGCCGATTATTGTTGAAAAAGATGAGGACGGCTATTATGTTGTCGAATGTCCGATCTTTAAAAGCTGTTACACTCAAGGCAGGACGCTGGACGCGGCGATTAAGAACATTAAAGAAGTGATCGATCTTTGCCTCGAGGAAAAGAACAACAAGGAAATTCTGAAGGGCTACAACCCCAAAGAGATCAGTTTTTTAACTCTTTCACATGCCTAAGTTGCCGACACTCTCCGGAGACAAAGCGATCGGATGTTTCAAGAAATTGGGCTATGAAATAAGCCGGCAGAAGGGGAGCCATGTCCGGATGCATCATCAGAGCGATAAGGCCAAAAAGCCATTGACGATTCCACGCCACAAAGAATTAGGCAAAGGGCTTATTCGAAAGCTGATTCGTGATGCTGGAATAGGCCTTGAAGATTTGGCCGGTCTTTTATAACAGGATATGCCCAAAGCCGAAGCCCACTTTTTCTGCCAGTTTTGCGCCGGAATTTAAGGGGCAAAAGAAGCTTCAGGTTGTCCCTCGGCAGCCGCGGGTAGTTATGACCGCATTTGGCTGATTATTTCGATCGGGCCCGCGATAGACGGCAGTTGGCCTAAAAAATATTGCTGTTTATTCCCATGACCATTAAAATGGCTCCTCGCTGTGTAGAACATAGGCTCGTCCCGATAAATCGGGACTCGCGCCTGCCCGCCTTTGGCGGGCTTTGTCCTGCCTAATTATCGTTACATTTCATGGAAAATTTCAGTCGGGAATGGTATAATTTACTTATATGGTTTGGAGGTGAAGAAAAAGTGAAAAAACCGATCAAAAAACTACAGAACGAAATCCTGTTTTACGCTCGAAAACTTCCGCCGATCAAGCAAATGGAGGCCTTGGACTTTATTAAATGGCTGTGGGGAGGGCCAAGCAAAAATGAAGAGGAATTCACTGAAGAAGAATGGGGCAAAATAATATCTCTGAAAAAAGATAAAGGAAGAGCGTTTAAATCAGGAAAAGAACTGATAGGGCATTTAAAGGGATTAATGAAGAAGTGAGATATGAGCGGAAAAATTCATTCAAAAGAACATTTAAAAAACTGCAGTTCGAAAAGCAAGAGAAAGCGCTTGATGCGATTCAGGCGCTGATAGGATTTTATGAATCAGGGGGCAAAACAGAGGGTCTGGGCCTGAAGCATTTGCGCGAAGATATTTGGGAAATCCGATCATCTCTCAAGGATCGAATATTATTATCTTTTTCTAATGATTCAATAACCTTCCTCATTGTTGGCAATCACAATGAGATTAAAAACTTTATAAAGAATCAATAACCGCTTTATGATAGCATCCAAACCCGAAACCCACTTTCTCTGCCAGTCGTGCGGCAATGAATTCCCGAGATGGTACGGGCAATGTCCGGTTTGTGGGGAATGGAATACTCTAACGGAAGAACTTCAAACTTCAAGATCCAAACTTCAAAACAAATCACAAATCCAAAATCCCAAACAGGAAAAACCGACGCCGATCACCGAAATTGACTTTAATAATGAAGAGAGAATGGCGACGGGGATGGGGGAATTGGACAGGGTTTTGGGGGGAGGAATGGTGGCCGGCTCGGTCGTGCTGGTGGCCGGGGAGCCGGGGATCGGCAAGTCGACCATGATGTTGCAAGCAGCAGAAGCTTTAGCCAAGAACTCGAAAGTCCTCTATGTTTCCGGTGAGGAGTCGGCCAAACAGATAAGGTTGCGGGCAGAGCGGCTGGGGACCCTTTCAAAAACGCTGATCCTTTATCCCGAGACCGATCTTTTCGCCATCGAGCGAGCGATCGAAGAGGTTAAACCGCAATTTGTCGTCATCGATTCGATCCAGACGATCTTCCGCGATGATGTCGCCTCGGCGGCGAGCTCGGTCGCCCAGGTCAGGGAGTGCGCCGCCTATCTGGTCAGGATCGCCAAATCAACCGGCATCCCGATCTTTATTGTCGGCCACGTGACCAAAGAGGGGACGGTGGCCGGCCCGCGCGTGCTCGAACATGTTGTCGACACCGTGCTCTACTTCGAGGGCGAACAGCACAAGCAGTACCGGCTGCTGCGGGCGACCAAGAACCGTTTCGGCTCGACCAACGAGGTCGGCATTTTTGAGATGAAGGAGCGCGGCCTGGTCGAAGTTGCCAACCCGTCGGAGGTTTTCCTCTCCGAGCGGCCGGAGAAGTCGCCCGGCTCGGTCATCACCGCGGCGATCGAAGGGACGCGGCCGCTCCTCGTCGAGATCCAGGCGCTGGTGGCGCCGACCAAGATGGCTTATCCGATCAGGAAAGCGACCGGCGTCGATTACAACCGCGTGGCGATCGTCATCGCGGTCCTCGAGCGCCATCTCGGCTTTAAGCTCTCTTCAATGGATATCTACGTCAACGCCGCCGGCGGCGTGCGCACGGTCGAGCCGGCGATCGACCTGCCGATCGCGCTGGCTATCGCTTCGGGCTACAAGAATAGGCCAATCGATCAAAAAGCGCTGGCCATCGGCGAGATCGGGCTGGCTGGCGAGCTGCGCTCGGTTAACCACGCCGAACAGAGGGTGCGGGAGGCGGAGAAGCTTGGTTTTCAAACAGTTTATCTGCCGAATGCGAATCTCAAAGAATTAAAGAAGGCGAAAATAAAATTAGACGGCGCGGCGGGGATCAAGGACGCGCTGACAGCATCTCTGCAATAACTTTCCTGACCTCCTCGACCTTATTGTCATATTCTTCTTCCGTCTTTATGTAGATCGGCTGGCCGACGGAGAGCTTGACCGGGCTGGGCTTGATAAGATACGTGCCGCGCGGCATGATGCCGTAACTGCCGGAAATGGCGATGGGGATGATCGGGGCGCCGGATTTGAGCGCGGCCATCAAACTGCCCCGCTTGAATTTCCCCAGTGTGCCGTCCCGGCTGCGCGTCCCTTCGGGGAAGATCATGACCGACTCGCCCGACTTCAAAATTTCAATTATCCGCTCGATCATCTTGTAAGCCGAAAGAATTATCTCGCGGTCGATCGGGAAATAACCCGCCTGCCGCAGGAACCAGCCGAAGACCGGGATATTGAACAGCTCTTTTTTGATGGCGAACCGGAAACGGACCGGCAGATAAGCGAGGAGGATCGGGATATCGGCCGCTCCCTGGTGGTTGGCGACAAAGATTAGGGGTTGGCCTCGCGGGATATTCTCAAGCCCTCCGGCCGTCACTTTGATCCCGGCAAAAAAAGAGAGGAACCTCGCCCAGTAATGGGCGGCGGCCTGAAAAACGCGCGTGCGCGGCCGGACAAAGGGGGTGAAGCAGAGCGCGAGCGCCGTCCCGACAAAGTAACTGATCATGATCAGACAGATCAGGAACGCCGTATGGAGGAGGCGCAGGGCAATCATGACTTAAGTATATCAGGGAATTAAGAATGGTTGCAATTTTCGCGGCGAGCCATCGATAAATATTCGCCATGGAGAATTACTTGAGGATCGAAGAGAGCGGCGCTGCCAATCAGATCGAAAGTCTGCGGCTCAAAAGACCGGCGCGCCGCTGTATTTATTACAGCGAAGAATGCTGTTCGGCCCCCAATCTCCGTTTCGAGGCCTGCCGGACCTGCTACCGGGTCAGCCCCCAGCTGGCCGTCAAGCGCCTGTTCGAAGTGATCAGGAAAATGGCTACCGACTTATTAAAACTTACAGGGAAAGAACCCGGTCAATTTCCTCAACATTAGTTAGCCCTCTCTTAACTTTCAACAGCGCGTCATCCCGCAATGATCTCATGCCGGCCTGCGGCGCAAAGCCGGTCATGACCGCATAGATGCCTAAACGACCTTTGTAACCGGCCGGCGCGGTCTTTCTCACGAGGCGCTGGGCGACGACGCCGAGAACCGTTGCCTCAACCAGGTATTTTTCGATCCCCATCTCCATGAGGCGCGTGACGGCCGAGGGGGCGTCATTAGTGTGCAGGGTCGAAAAGACGAGGTGCCCGGTCAGCGCCGACTGTATGGCGACCCGCGCCGTCTCGAGGTCGCGGATCTCGCCAATCATGATGATGTCGGGGTCCTGGCGCAGGATACTGCGCAGGCCGCGCGCGAAGGTCAGCCCCGACTTATTATTGACCTGGATCTGGTTGATCCCCGGCAATTGATACTCGACCGGGTCCTCAACTGTCATGATATTTACCTCTTTGGAATTAAGTTCAGCTAGCGTCGCGTAAAGAGTGGTCGTTTTCCCCGAGCCGGTCGGCCCGGTTACCAGGACGAGGCCGGTCTTTTTCGCGATAATGCTTTTGTAGGCGTCGAGGGAATCTTTTTCCATGCCCAGTTCTTCTAATTTCAGGTGCGCTTGCCGCCGGTTGAGGAGCCGCAGGACGATCTTTTCGCCGTGGATGGTCGGCAGGGTCGAGACGCGCAGGTCGATGTGGCTTTTACCGATCTTTAAGTCGGTGCGGCCGTCCTGCGGCAGGCGCGTTTCGGCGATATCGAGGTTAACCATGACCTTGACGCGCGAGATCAGCGCCGCCTGCCGGACTTTGTTGACCGGCGGCGCCTCCTGAAGCAGGCCGTCAACCCGGTAGCGGACGCGAACAAAATCCTCACGGGGCTCGATGTGAATGTCAGAGGCACTCATCCCAAGGGCTTTGGCCAATATCTCATCGAATAGTTCAGTTACCCCGTTAGTTTCCATTAATTAAAAGGAAGCAAGATTATTGCCACGCTTGATCTTGGCCGTGCTGGCGAAAAATCGCCGGTCAAATATCATGAAATTCCCAGATATTTGAGGCGAAAAACATTCATGAAAGCAGGGGAAACTCGTATATTCCCGACTGCGGCGTTTGGCCGTTTGATGAGTGCCGGGGTAAAACTGACCAACGGCCGGCGGCCACTCTTGACCAGGGCACAGTTAGCCGATAGCGATTTGGCGCAAAAGATCCGGCTGGTCGGTGACCCGAAGATAATTCAGCAATTTGGACTGCCCGGCGCCACTATCAACCTAAGCGCCATCAGCGCTCAAAACTTTCGCGATCAGCTTGACCTCAAGGGGGGCGGCGAAAACCTGACTGGTTGGCTGACGGAAAAGCTCCGGGTCTATGGCGGAACAAGTCAACTGCCTGTGATCCTGGCGCGGCTGGGAGTGACCCGGCCGCAGGTAGAACAGCTGCTCGCGGAAGAGCTTATGAGGACCATGGCTGGCTCCGCGATCGCGACGCTAAGCATGCCGGATGAATTTGAGGCCGCCGCCTACATTTATAGCCTGACGAATGATTTTATAATCCTGGCCAACGCGTCGGAAGCGGACGATCATGACCACGTCAACTTTATCATCAATATCATGCTGAAAGCGATCCAGCTCCATGATCCCGGCACGGCGGTCCACTCCGGCGTTGTCACTTTCTATGCGGCGAAGATCGCCGCCGCCCTTGGCATTCCCGTCGACGGCAAGCTTTTTCAGCGGATCAAGACAGCCAGCCTGCTGCATGATATCGGCAAATTAGGCATCCCCGCCGCGACGCTCAAACTCCCCCGGCCGAATAAAGACGAGATCGTGCTTCTCAATGAGCACCTGTCGGTCAGCATCTATTTTCTTTCGGGAATAATGTGGCTAAAAAATATTATTCCTCCGGTCCAGCACCACCATGACATTAAAAAAGATTACCCTGCCTGGGCCCGTGAAGGAGTATTGACGCCCGAACAACAGCTCGCGATACAAATAATCATGGTGGCCGACCGTTTTGACGGCATGACCAGCGATCGCCTCCACAAGTCCGAAGGCGAATATTCTTTGCGTCGCGGCGGCATCGAGCAAAGGCAGAAAGTATTCTCCAAAAAGGAGGCGATCGATCAGATCCGATCGGAGGGCTGCGATCTTGCCGTCCTAGAGGCGCTCGAAGAGGTCTTGCAGAGCGGCGCCCGGCGCCTGATCGATCTCAAAGAACACTTCCGTCTCGATGAATTGACCATGGTCTGGTACGGCATCGAACATCTGATCAAAAAGAGCATCCTGCCGATCGGGCCTGAAGAGAGACAGATGTCTTTGACCGATCGATATTTGCGCGCCAAGCGAGCCCTGCTCTGGCTGATCAGCGGCCGGCCGGTCGAGCCTCTCGGGGCGACCGATTTGATCCGCGCAGTCAGGCAGGCCGTTGAGCAAAAAATATTTGAAGAAAAATTAGGACAAAAATTTTCGGCGATAATGGGGACCGACCTTTCCCCGATGATGACCCTGCTCCTCTTTCGCGCGCTCCGGGCAGACGAACTGCTGGGCGGCGATTCGTTCCTTAAACTGGCTCAAGTGTTCATGTTTTACGGGCGAAACGAAGATAAACAAATTTCGGTGATCAAAAAGTTGACGCTTGACGATGAAGAGCACATGCCCGAGTTTTTGGACTGGGTCTCGACCGCACTCTACGGCGAGAGCACGCTCGATCTGCCGGTGGCGGGCGAGCGGGCTTTTGCCGAACAGGTCAAAGCGTTCTATGAAACCGCGATAAAAGAAGGGTTAACGTAGGGCTTTCCGCGCGGCCGACCACATGGTTTCGATCGGCGCTTCCTCGCCGGTAAAGACCGTAAAGGCGATCGCTCCCTGGCGGACCAGCAGGCCCAGGCCTGAAACAACGCGACAGCCCGCTTTTTTGGCCGTCTTGAGGAGTTTTGTTTCGGCCGGGTTGTAGACCAGGTCATAGACCAGGGTTTTTTTGTTCAATTTTACTCCGGAGGGCAGGGGCGAATCGTTGATCTTTGGCGACATGCCGATCGGCGTGGCGTTGACTAAAAGATCGGCCCGTTCGATCTCGTTCTTGAGCGTCTGGCCGGAAATATTGGCCCCGAGGCATTTGGTTTTTGACAGATCGTTGACATATTCGGCCAGGCCTTTGGCTTTTTCTTCGACAATATCCGCGATAACGATCGAGGCGGCTTCAACTTCCGCTAGCATGACAGAAACGGCGCGGCTGACGCCGCCGGCGCCCAGAACGACCACGCGTTTTCCCGCCGGCTCAAAATTGGCGTCTTCTTTCAGCGATTCGATAAAGCCGGGGCCGTCGGTGTTGTAGCCGATCAGTTTGCTATCCTGATTGACGACGGTGTTAACGGCGCCGATCGTGGCGGCGAGCTTGGTCACATCGTCAAGCAGGGGAACGATCGCCTCCTTGTGTGGAATGGTGACGTTGAAGCCGGCGATGTGGAGGGCGCGCAGGCCGGGCAGGGCTTCTTTGAGGTCGGCCGGCTCCACCTCGAACGGGATATACTCGTAATCGAGGCCAAGCTCTTTAAAGGCGGCGTTGTGCATGGCCGGCGAGACGCTGTGGCCGAGCGGATAACCGATAAGGCCGACGATTTTTCTCATGGCTAAATTAGTATAACTTGTAAAGAAAAAAAAGCCAAGTTATAATAGGCGCGTTATGGCTAAGCCAAAAGTCGGCATTATATTGGGCAGCCGGTCTGACCTGCCGGTCATCGAAAAGTGCGAGAAACAGCTCAAGGCATTCGGCATCGCTTATGATGTGACGGTCGCTTCCGCCCACCGCACGCCGAAGAAAGTTGAACAGTACGCCAGAACCGCCGAAAATAAATATGACCTTATCATCGCGGCGGCGGGGATGGCGGCGGCCCTGCCCGGCGTCATTGCGGCCCACACGATCCTGCCGGTCATCGGCATTCCTATTCATTCAAAAGGCCTGGCCGGCCATGACGCTCTCTTTTCGATCGTCCAGATGCCCCCCGGCGTGCCGGTGGCCAGCGTGGCGATCGACGGCGGGAGGAACGCGGCGATACTGGCGGCGCAGATCCTCGCCCTCAAATATCCGGAGTTAAAGGCCCGGCTGAAAGCGTTTAAAAAGGGACTGCGGAAGGGATAGATGCTCAACATCATTGACCTGGTCGTGGCCGGCCTGATCTTGTTTTATCTCCTCAAAAATGCCGGCGGCATTATCAAGACGGTCAAGAACGTTTTGATCGTGCTGGCGATCCTGCTTCTTTTCGGCCTGGCTTCGCGCCTTCTGCTCAATTCGCCATTTATCTCCGGCGACGCGAGGAAAACTCTTGAGAACGCCTATTTTGTCAGATTGTCCCACGCCCTGATCGCCTGGGGGTACCCGGCGGTGGAAAACAGCGCGCCCAAGATCAACTCTTTCGTCAAAGAGCAGATCATCGCGGCGCCCACGGCGGAAACTAAGACCATCAAGATCCCAAAGATCAAAGTCCCGGAAAAAGAGCTCGAACGATTACTCGAAGCAGTCCCCGTGCCGGCGAAAAAGAGATGACCAAATTCCTGGTCCTGATCGGGGACGGCATGTCGGACCTCCCCCTCAAAGAACTCGGCGGCAGGACGCCGCTCGAAGCCGCCAAAACCCCGAACATGGATTTTCTGGCGAAGCATGGCGTTTGCGGCCTGGTGAATAACGTCCCGCCCGGGCTTGAACCGGGCTCGGATGTTGCGGCCATGTCGATCTTTGGCTACGATGCCAAAAAATATTATACCGGCCGGGGCCCGCTCGAGGCGGCCAGTTTAGGAGTCGAGCTCAATCCCAACGAAGTCGCCTTCCGCTGCAACCTGGTTACTATCGAGAACGGGCGGATGAAGGATTTTACCGCCGATCATATTTCAACCGCTGAAGCCAAAAATATATTCAAGTTCTTGAACGCGAAGATCGGCTCGAAAAATATCCGCTTTTATCCCGGCTTGAGCTACCGTAATCTGCTGGTCATGAGAACAGAAAGCCGAAAGCAGACAGCCGGACTCAGGGATTTAAAAACAACCCCGCCGCATGACATAACCGGCCGGGCGATCGGCAAATTTCTGCCGAAGGGGAGAGGCGCCGAGCGCCTGGTCAGCTTGATGAATGAAAGCGAAGTCCTGCTCCATCAGATGAAAAGCCAGGCGACCACGATCTGGCCGTGGGGACAGGGTGAGGCGCCCAAAATGCCCGCTTTCAGAAAGAAATTCAAAAAGAAAGCCGCGGTCATCACGGCGGTCCATCTTTTGAAAGGCCTGGGCAAGATCATTGGGATGAAGATAATCAATGTCCCCGGGGCGACCGGCTATCTCGACACCAATTACAGAGGCAAGGCCGAATATGCATTGAGAGAACTGAAGAGGAGCGACGTTGTTTTTGTCCACGTCGAGGCGCCGGACGAGGCGGGGCATGAGGGGGATGCGCGCAAGAAGATCAGGGCGATCGAGGATTTTGATAAGTTAGTTGTTGGAACAATTCTTTTGCGGGTAAGGGGTATGGGGGATGGGGTAAGGGTTTTGGTTTTGCCAGACCATCCAACGCCATGTAAATTAATGACCCATACTTCTGACGCAGTTCCGTTTGTAATTTATCCTTCTCGCGTTACGCGTCACCCGTTACGCGTTACTGGTTACAATGAAAAAGCGATTAAAAGAGCAAAATTGAAAATTCAAAAGGGCCATGAATTGTTGGCAAAATTTCTTGGCGGCAAATTATGAAGATCGCGATCATCGGTCTTGGCCTCATCGGCGGCTCGATCGGATTAAAATTAAAAAGGCAAAATTCAAGATTCAAAATTATCGGCATCCCGCGCCGCGAAGAAACCATCGATCAGGCGATCAAGATGGGCGCGATCGATGAGGGGACGATCGATCATGTCAAAGGCGCGGCCGACGCGGATATCGTTTTTGTCTGCACGCCGATCAATTTGATCCTGCCGGTGATCTCCGAGATCGCTCCGAATTTAAAGAAAGGGACGATCGTGACCGATGTCGGCTCATCAAAATATGAAATTGTTTCGGCCGCGGAAAAAGCCATGCCCAGGGGCGTCTATTTTGTCGGCGGGCATCCGATGGCGGGCAAGGAGACATCAAAGCTCGAGGCGGCCGAACCGGGGCTCTTCAGCGGCAAGACATGGGTTTTAACTAAAACCTCAAAAACGAGCAAGAAAGCATGGGAAGAAGTTGGTAAGTTGGTTAGTTTGTTAGGCGCCAAAGCATTGGAAATGGAGACTAAAACTCACGACCTGGTCGTCGCCGGCATCAGCCACATGCCATTAGCGGTCGCCGCGGCGCTGGTTAACGCGGTAGCCGATCAGCCGGAAAAAGACCTCATGTCAAAAGCGGCCGCCTCGGGCTTGCGCGACACGACCCGCATCGCCTCCGGCGACCCGATCCTCGGCGTCGATATGTTCACGACCAATAAAAAAGCAGTCCTCAAAATGCTCGGCTCGTTCAAGCGATCGTTGGCCAACTTAGAGAGGCTGATAAAAGAAGGCAACGGTGAAAAGATCCGCGAAGAGCTCGAGAAAGCGAAAAAAACCAGGGATTCAATTTTTGGTTGACATGAAAACCCTCCAGATCAATCAAGCCAAAGGCCTCAAAGGCGAGATCCGCATGCCCGGCGACAAGTCGATCACCCACCGCGCGATCATGCTGGGCGCGCTGGCCAGGGGGGAAACCGTCGTCAATAATTTTCTGCCGAGCGCGGATTGTTTGGCGACGGTCGATTGCTTCCGCAAGCTTGGAATAGAGATACGCGTAACGCGTAACGCGAATGTTGTTTCAATAATGGGGAAAGGGCTGCCTGGCCTGGCGCAGCCAAAAGGAATTCTCGATGTCGGCAATTCCGGTACGACTATAAGACTGCTCTCCGGTATTTTAGCCGGTCAAAAGTTCGAGGTTAAAATATCCGGCGACGAGTCGATCGAGAAGCGGCCGATGGGCCGCGTCGCCAAGCCCCTGCGGCTGATGGGAGCCAGCATCGAAGGCAAGATCAGGAACAACGAGGTCTTCGCGCCGCTCAAGATCATCGGCGGCGACCTTTGCCCGATCCGCTACGAACTGCCCGTTCCCTCAGCCCAGGTTAAATCAGCAGTCCTCCTGGCCGGCCTTTTTGCGAACGGTGAGACAACGGTTGCCGAAAAATTCCCATCCCGCGATCATACAGAGAGAATGCTCGAGCACTTCGGCGCCGCCTTTCGCATTACGCATAACGAATTACGCGTCACTGGCTGCAGCGAATTTGACGCAGCCGAGGTCGATGTCCCGGGCGATATCTCTTCGGCCGCCTTCTTTATGGTTTCTGCTCTCATAACCCCAAACTCCGAACTCACCCTCTTAAATGTCGGCCTCAACCCGACCCGCACCGGCATTATTGATGTGCTTCATCGCATGGGGGCTTCGATTGAAGTTCCGCGAGAGATCATGCTCTCGGAAGAGCCCAGGGCGGATATTACAGTTCGGAGTTCGGAGTTACGGAGTATTGAGTTGAGCGGCGAGATCATTCCGAGGATCATCGATGAGATTCCCATCATTGCCGTCGCGGCGACGCAGGCCGAGGGAGTGACGGAGATCCGCGGCGCGAAAGAATTGCGCATTAAGGAGAGCGACCGCATCAAAACCACGGCGGCTGAACTGCGCAAGCTCGGCGCTGAAATTGAAGAACTGGAGGACGGCCTGCGTATCCCTGGCCCGCAAAAACTAAAAGGAGCCCTCTTACAGAGCTACGGCGACCATCGGATCGCGATGTCGATGGCTATCGCGGGTTTGATTGCGGAAGGCACCACTACTATCGAAAATACCGATTGCATAGAAACTTCTTTCCCGGGGTTTGAGAAGATCTTAAAAGGACTGCTGCCTTAAGAGACGGGATATGTCTTCAGAAGTGTTTTTAATTCGGTCGGTACTTGCCCCAATGCCTGATCGCTGTGGCCGAGCAACATTTCCCACACATAGACAAACGTTTCACCGGCATAATTGAAGAGATTCGGGCCAACTATCATCTGATCGGCCGGCGGCAGGATGTCCCGCCCCAGAAGAGGCGTCAGGTCGTATTCTCTTGCGCATCTTCTGTTGATCTCCTCAAAAAACTTGACCGTGGCCTCATTCTCTGACCGGTAAGCCCATTTAACGTAGAACGCAACGAAGCGGCTTACATTCCGCCTCATCTCAACCGAATAGGTCGGGCCGAGAAAGAGATCGTGGAGCAATTCGTGTTTCAGCTCGAGAGTCGTGAAATCTTCCCGCAACACCGCCGTTCTCGACCTTTCTGAAAGAGAGGGAAGGCGCTCCTCCCTGACTGCGTCAAGTTCGCCGGCCAAAGAGAGGGGATACATGGCCCGGGCAATGTCCTGTGAAAGGCGGCTGCCTTCTGAGCCGGGTTTTGGATATATTTCGATCTCATTTTCTCTTGGTTGGCCTGAAGCCGGGGCGCTCACATGAACCTGATCAGTGCGCTGGCAGAAGCGAGAAAAATTCGCTTCATCCATGACGAACAGACTTGCGCCGGGCGCAAAAACCTCACTGCGTAGCCCCAATTTCTTATAAGTTCGCTCGTTGACCGGGTAAACTGAGACCCGGAAAGTTCCCCCCCATATCCGCTTGCTCTGAACCGAGGGGGTCATTGTCGCCAATATCCTTTTCGGACTGGCCATCATTATGCGTTGAAGGCCGAAGTTACTCAAGATCTCACTCTCCTCTTTATATTTATCGCAAAATAGCGGCGAATATTTCATGTTATAATCTCTATTATGCCGCCAAAGCTTGCTGTCCTGCCTGAAGACCTCATCAATAAGATCGCCGCCGGAGAAGTGGTCGAGCGGCCGGCCTCGGTCATCAAAGAGCTGGTCGAAAATTCGATCGATGCCGGCGCGACGCAGATTATCGTTGAGATCACTGATGCCGGTAAAAAACTGATGAAGGTCTCGGACAATGGCTGCGGCATGAGCCCGGCCGAGATTGAGCTTTCGCTGCAGCGCCACTCGACATCGAAGATCAGCTCTCAAGACGACCTCTTTAACATTTCGACCCTCGGCTTTCGCGGCGAAGCTCTCCCCTCGATCGCCAGTGTCTCCAAAATGAAGATCGAAGGGAACGCGGCGGGCGCCGGCCTGACCGTGACCGTCAAAGATCTTTTCTACAACACGCCGGCCAGGAAAAAATTTTTGAAGTCGGACGCGACGGAGACCGGCCACATCGGCGATATCATCGCCAAATACGTCATGGCCACCCCCCAGATCGCTTTCCGGTTCATCTCCGACGGCAAGCCGCTCATTACATCCCCCGGCACCGGCCAACTCTCTGACGCCGTGCTGGCGATCTATGGGGCCGGTTTATTGAGGGATCTAGTCGAGGTGAAGCACGGTTTTGGCGTTGGCACAATCAGCGGCTTTGTCAGCCGGCCGACCTTGAGCCGGATCGACAAGAATTATGAGGCATTTTTCGTCAACCGCCGCTATATCAAGAATTTTCTGCTTAACCGGGCGCTGGAGGAGGCCTACCGGACGCTCATCCCCGGCAACCGCTATCCTGTCGCCATCATTTTTATCGATATCGATCCCAAGCGGGTGGATGTCAATGTTCATCCGACTAAACGGGAGGTCAGGTTTGTTAATAACCAGGAGGTGATGGATGGGGTGAGGAGGGCGGTGAGGGAGGCATTGGGAGATCAGGAAATCAGGGGATCAGGAAGTGGAGATCAGGGTATCAGAATATCAGGAGGGACGGAATGGAAACCGGAGATGATGGAGCCGTTCTTTTCAATAACCAATAACCAAGAAACAATAACCAATACGACTGAATTTGAAGTTTCGGCAATACAGCCGTTTTTCCCACTTTATCAATTAAAGCTCACATATATTATCGCAACTGACGGCGAAGAAATTGTCTTGATCGACCAGCACGCGGCGCATGAGAGGATACTTTATGACCAGCTTTCTCGGTCACCGGTTGCCAGCCCCTCGACTTCGCTCGGGGCAAGTTGCCAATCATTATTAATGCCCGAAACGATCGAACTCAACGCATCCGAAGCAATGGTTTTGAAGGATAATCTTGATTACCTGAGTTCTCTGGGCTTTGAAATTGAGGAATTTGGCGGCAACAGCTACCTTTTAAGGGCAGTGCCAGTCGTTTCTTCAAAAGTGCCGGCCCGGCAGCTGATTCGTGACATTATTGCCGATATCGAGGCGGCGGGGAAAAGCCCACAGATTGAGATCCGGCGGGAAAACATCAGAAAATATGTCGCCTGCCACAGCGCCATCAAGGCGGGGGATAAATTGACCCAGGGTGAAATGGACCGGCTGATAAGAGATCTCTTTGCCACGCAAAATCCGCTGACCTGCCCGCATGGCCGGCCCACGATGATCCGCCTCTCCGAAGAGGAACTGCAGAAGCGTTTCGGCCGCTAAACGCTGCTTAAACCATCCTCACCGGCGAAATATCGCCACTTTTGGGCATGTTGAACGTGGTAATAAGATTGCTGCTCCTTTACCGGAGGTGCAGAAATGAAGGAATTGATGCCGATTGGAAGAATTGAGAACAAGATATATGTGATTAGAAAACAAAAAGTGATGCTGGACAGGAATCTGGCCGAACTTTATGGAGTCAAGACATTTGTCCTCAATCAAGCGGTTAAACGGAATCTTGAAAGATTCCCGGCGGACTTTATGTTTTCCTTAACGAGACAAGAAATATTGAGCATATCACAATTTGTGATATCCTCCGGTCAGGCAGGTGCTGAAAATCTCAAATTTGCCAAAAACGTTAATGCGTTTACCGAGCAGGGGCTGGCCATGCTGTCAGGCATCTTGCACAGCGCAAGGGCTATCCAGGTCAATGTGGCTATAATGCGCGCCTTTGTGAAGCTGCGTCAAGTCCTGGCCTCAAACAAAGATCTCACATATTTATTCAAAGAACTCAAACATAAAGTCGGCCGGCATGATATCGAGATTGGATTGATCATAAAAACGATCGAAAAGATGATCGCCGTAGAGAAAAAGCCGAAGAGAAGAATTGGCTTTTTCCCTAAATATTCTTTGGGGTGATAAAATTCGTGAATTTGACAGAACATCAGCCGGTTTGCTACTATGAGATCAAGATGGCAAGTAAAAACTTAGTAATAGTTGAGTCGCCCGCCAAGGCCAGGACGCTGGAGAAATTCCTGGGCAAGGACTTCACTGTCAAGGCGAGCGGCGGGCATGTCCGCGACCTGCCGGCCAAGAAGATCGGGGTCAAAATAGATGAGGACTTTGAGCCGACTTATCAAATAATCAAAGGCAAAGAGAAGATCGTCAAGGACCTGCAGGAGGCGGCTGGCAAAGCCAAGTTAATTTATCTGGCGCCTGATCCGGACCGCGAGGGGGAAGCCATTGCCTGGCATCTAAGCGTTCTCCTCGGCGGGGATAAGAAGATCAAGCGGATCGAATTCCACGAGATCACCAAAGACGCGGTGACCTCGGCCGTCAAACACCCGCGTGAGATCGACATGGGGCGCGTGGACGCCCAGCAGGCGCGCAGGATCCTTGACCGGCTTGTCGGCTATAAATTGAGCCCGCTCCTCTGGAAGAAGGTCATGAAAGGGCTTTCGGCCGGCCGGGTCCAGTCGGTCGCCGTCCGCCTCATCTGCGAGAGGGAAGAGGCGATCGGCAAATTCAAGGCCGAGGAATACTGGGATATTCATGTCCGGCTCTCCAATAATTCAGAATTCACCGCGAGATTGGTCGCCAAAAGCGAAACGCCGCTCGGCGTGCGTCCGAAAGAAAAGGGACAGATCATTGCCTCCGAAGCGGAGGCCAAAAAGATAGTTGAAGAGCTCAAGCAGGCGAGCTACTCGGTCAAAGAGGTCAGAAAGAAAGAGCAGAAAAGATACCCGGCGCCCCCCTTCATAACCAGTACGCTCCAGCAGGAGGCCTCAAGAAAGCTTGGCTTCTCCGCCAAGAAGACGATGGTCCTCGCCCAGAAATTATATGAAGGCGAAGAGGTGAAGGGCGAAGGCCGCGTCGGCTTAATCACTTATATGAGGACCGACTCTGTCCGCATCGCGGCCGAAGCCGAGACCGAAGTCAGGCAATATATCTCAGCCGCCTTCGGCGCGGAGTTCCTGCCGCCCGCTCCGCTCCGCTACAAGAAAAAGAAACAGGCCCAGGACGCGCACGAGGCGATCCGGCCGACCTCGATCGCCCGCTCTCCGGAAAAAGTCAAAGATAGTTTAAGCAATGACGAATTCCGGCTCTATGACCTGATCTGGAAACGGTTCGTCGCCTGTCAGATGTCAGCGGCGGTCTTCGACCAGACCTCGGTCGACGTTGCCGCGGGCGACTATCTGCTGCGCGCCACCGGCTCGATCATGAAATTCGAGGGCTTTCTCAAACTCTATGAGGAGAGCAGTGATGAGGCCGCGGAGGGCGAGGGCGAAGCGCTCCTCCCTGAGTTAAAGACAGCCGAAAAGCTTAAGCTCCTCGAAGTCAAGCCGGCCCAGCATTTTACGGAGCCACCGCCGCGCTACACCGAGGCCTCGCTCGTCAAGGAGCTTGAGCAGAAAGGGATCGGCCGCCCCTCGACCTACGCGCCGATCATCTCGACGATACAAGATCGCGGCTATGTCATCAGGGAGGGTAAGGCGCTCAAGCCGACCGATATCGGCGTCACAACCAATCGCCTGCTGGTCAAGAGCTTTCCGAAGATCCTCGACGTCAAGTTCACGGCCCAGATGGAAGACAAGCTTGACGAGATCATCGAAGGCGAGATGAAGTGGACCGCGGTGCTTAAGGAATTCTACGAGCCGTTCAAGGCCGCGCTGGCCGAGGCCGAAATCAAGATGGAAAAGGTCAAGAAAGAGATACTGACCGACGAGCTCTGCCCAAAGTGCGGCAGTAAACTTGTCATCCGGCAGGGGCGCTACGGTGAGTTCATGGCCTGCTCGACTTACCCCAAGTGCAAATTCACCAAGAGCACGCCGGAGGAAGAGGCGAAGGTCAAAGCCATCCAGGAGATCTGCGAAAAATGCGGCAAGCCGATGGCGCTCAAGCGCGGGCGTTATGGCGAGTTCCTCGCCTGCACCGGCTATCCGAGCTGCCGCAACATAAAGCCGATCCTGAAAAAACTTGAGGCCAAATGCCCCAAGTGCGCCGGCGACCTGGTCGAGCGCCGGACGAGAAAAGGCAAGCTGTTCTTCAGCTGCATCAATTATCCAAAGTGTGATTTCGCTACCTGGCAGAGGCCAGGCACGGAAAAGCCCAAACCCAAAGAGGCGGAAGGCGAATAATGCGCGAGATCAAAGACCTCAGGGAGATGCACCTCTATTCCCTGAAGGCCAGATCCCACGGGAAAAAGATCGGTTTTGTCCCGACCATGGGGGCGCTCCACGAAGGCCACCTCTCGCTGGTCGTCGAAGCCAAAAAGAGATGCGACATCGTGGTGGTCAGCATCTTCGTCAACCCGATCCAGTTCGCCCCCAGTGAAGATTTCGCCAGCTACCCCCGCAGCTTGGGTAAAGACAAAAAACTGCTCAAGAATTTTGCAATCGACGCGCTCTTTCTCCCCGCGGCCGAGAAAATGTTCCCCGGAGGTTTTAAGACATTCGTTGAGGTTGAAGCGCTCTCAAAAAAAATGTGCGGGCGTTCGCGGCCGGCCCACTTCCGCGGTGTGGCGACCGTGGCGACCAAACTTTTCAATATTGTTAATCCCGATCTGGCCTTCTTCGGGGAAAAGGATTACCAGCAGCAGCTCATCATTAAACAGCTGGTCGCCGACCTCAACCTGCCGGTCGAAGTCGTGTCTCTCCCCACCGTACGGGAATTTGACGGTCTGGCCATGAGCTCGCGCAACGCTTATCTCAATCCAAGAGAGAGGAAATCGGCGGTCATTCTCTATAAGGCCTTGAGCTTGGCGCAGAGGGAGGTCAAGGGGGGCGAGCGCGACCTCAACAAGTTGCTCTTTCGCCTGAGAGCGCTCATCGGCAGTGAGCCGAGCGTGCGGCTCGACTATCTGGTGGCAGTCGATCCGAAAACGTTGCAGGAAGTCAAAAAGATCGGCGGCAAAGTCCTTTTTGCATTGGCGGCATTTATAGGGAAAACAAGGTTGATCGATAATATGGTGGTTGGGGAGTAGGGAGGGATATCCGGAGATCCGGGGATTAGGGTTTGGGGATCGGGTGACTTGGAGATCCGGGACGGAAATAAGGGAGGAAGGCAGATGGCAGGCAGGGGAGGATTCACGTTAATTGAATTGTCGGTTGTCACGAGCATTATCGGGCTGGTTCTTCTACTATCTTTTCCGACGCTTTCGAGTTTTAAGGAGCAGATCTACCTCGAGTCGGCTTCAAAGCAGCTCGTTTCCGATCTGCGAACAACACAGATCAAGGCGGTCTGCCTTGGCGAGGAGCAGAGTTTTCAGGCCGATGACAAACGGTTCATATTCTCAAGAACAGGCAACCCGCCGCCCGGCGGCTCGGGGACGGAAATTATTTCAGGCAAAACCGGCAGCCGCCGCGTCATCGTCTCTTCGGTCGGGAGGGTGAGAATTGAATAGGAGGGGCTTGACTCTCGTTGAAGTTGTCGTCGCCGGAACACTATTCCTTCTGGCCGTCTCCTGCTTCAATTATCTATCAAAGATCTCAATGAATTATGTCGCGAGAGCCGGGGCAAGATCGGTCTCTCTTTATTCGGCGCGCTCGGAGATGGAGAAGGTGCGCCGCCTCTCTTTTGGCCAACTTGCCTCATACAGCTCGGCCGAGACAAAGATCGTTCAAATGGATGCCGACCTCTGTCTGATCCAGGTTGGCAATCTTTACACTTTGAGGAGCTGTTATTGATGAGAAAATGCCAGGCGGGCTTCACACTGGTCGAGCTGATCGTCGCGCTGACGCTCTTGACCGCGCTTGTCAGCGGGCTTTTCTATTCTTTCGGCCAGGGCTTGAGGGTGTGGCGAAAAATTAATGAGAGGGTCGCGCATCTCCAGATCGCCAATATCGTGGCCGAGCGTATCTGCCGCGACATCCGTTCGAGCGCCGTCCTGGCCGGTTCAAACTCTGCCGAGGTCTTTTTAAAGATCGGCGGCGAGGGCGGGAGTTATAAATTGGTCGATTCGAAGATCAGAAGAAAAAAGGGGAGTACGACCGCCTATCTGACCGATGACGGTGAGATCAAGCGGTTGGCCTTCTCTTATCCGGCCGTTGGGGCGGTCAATGTTTCGATCGACGACCTCTCTTATCTTGTCTCGGGGAGAAATTGATGAGGCTCAGAAGCGGCTCCGCTCTTATTTTGGTCGTGAGCCTCTGCGCTGTTTTGATGACGCTGGCTGTAATTCTAACCAAAATGGTCTATAATACTTATACGACGGCGGTACTGATCGAACAGCGGGAGGCGGCTTTCTGGCTGGCCGAAGCCGGGCTTGAGGCCGGCAAAGTTAAATTGGCTCGCAATCCCGGCTGGTACACCGACTTGCAGCATTATCCGGAAGATGACGTCAGGTGGCTTAAAGCGGGGGCGGTTGGGGAGGGCGGATCGCTGCCGTCGGGAACATTTGTGATAGTACGCGAAAAAGACCAGGCTCGGCTTTATTCTATTGGCAGTCGCGGCCGGGTCAGGGTCATTTTGAAGATCGAATTTACAACGGCGCCGTATGAGACACAGAGTCAGACAGAATTATAAAGTCTCTCGGCCAACTCGAGACAAGGAGAGTAAAGTGAATTATATATTATTAGGGACTTCGATTCTTCTGGCCGTGACGGGACAGCTTTTGATGAAACGCGGCATGATGCTCTTCGGGACATTTCCCGCCAGCCAGCTGCTCGCCAAGGTTATCCCGATGTTCCTGAATCCCTGGGTCTTTTTCGGCTTTGCCGCCTTTGGCCTCTCTTCGATCTTCTGGCTCGTTGTTCTCTCAAGGATGGAGCTAAGCTTCGTTTATCCGATGGTCAGCGCGGCTTATGTGCTGGTGGCGATCTTCTCTTTCTTCTTTTTCAAGGAGAATGTGACGCTAATTCGCTGGGCGGGGATTGCGGTCATCATCTTAGGTGTTTACCTGATCTCGCGGTCCTGATCAGTCTTCTTTGTAGTACTTGGTAAAGTCCTCGGGCCGCAGGTTCTCGATAAAATCCTTGAACTTCTTTGTCTCCTCGGCGTCTTTTTCTGAATTGACCAGCTTGGCCTGCATCATGACGACCTCTGAGACGAAGATCGGCACGTGCCCGCGCACGGCCAGCGCGATCGCGTCGGAGGGCCGCGCGTCAAGGCTCAGGGTCTTGCCGTCTTTTACCTCAACGTCAACCAGCGCGAAGAATGTGCCGTCTTTGACGTCATTAATGATTATCTTCTGGAGTTTGCCGCCCAGGCTTTCGATGGCGTTCCTCAGGAGATCATGGGTCATCGGGCGGGGCGGCTGCGCTCCCTGCAGCTCCATGGCGATGGCGGCGGCCTCAAAAACGCCGATCCAGATGGGGAGGAAATTCATCTCTTCCGGGTCGCGGAGAAGAACTATGGGAGACAAATTCCGGGGATCAAAGCCCAGGCCCCCGACCTGCATTTCGATCATCGGGTTTTTTACTTGCCCGCCGGCCGGCGGGCGGACTCGACTACTTTCGTGAAAGCGCCAAAATCATTGACGGCCAGATCGGCCAGCACCTTGCGGTCTAACATAATGTTGGCTTGCTTCAATTTGTGGATCAACTCGTTGTATTTGAGGCCCAGACCGCGGGCGGCGGCGTTGATCCTGGTCGCCCAGAGCCGGCGCATGGCCTGCTTCTTCTGCTTGCGGCCGATCGTGGCGTGTCTTTTCGCTTTAAAGACGGCGGTCTTGGCCCGCCTGATCTGCGTTCGTAAAGTGATCCGGAAGCCCTTGGCCCGCTTCAGTATCTTCTTTCTTTTTCTGCGGGCGACAAAGCCTCTTTTGACCCTAACCATTGGCGCCGCCCGGCAGCATGACTCTTATCCTGGTCTCGTCGGCGGGCGAAACGACCGATTTGCGCTTCAGCCGCCGGCGCTGTGACGTCGATTTCCACTCGAGCAGGTGGCGCAGTTTGGCGTGCCGGCGCATGATCGTGCCCGATTTTTTTATGATAAATCTTTTGGCGGCGGCTTTTCTTGTTTTAATTTTCGGCATATTATTTTTTCGGCCCCAGCAAGAGATTCAAACTCCGGCCTTCCATCTTGGGCGGCGCTTCGATCTTTGCGGCTTCGCCGATCACTTCCAGGAAACGCGCCAGCAGCTTATGGCCGAGCTCTTTGTGCGCCATTTCCCGGCCCCGGAACATGATGTTGACCTTGACCTTGAAACCCTTGGCCAGGAGCTCTTTGGTCTTAGCGACCCTGACGTCAAAATCATGCTGGGCGATCTTTTGCGAGAGCTTGATCTCTTTGGTGATGCCGCCCTTTGACGATTTGCGACCTTCCTTTTCTTTCTTCTGCAGTTCGTAGCGCAATTTGCCGTAATCGGCGATGCGCGCCACGGGCGGCTTGGAAGCCGGCGCGATCAGGACCAGGTCAAGGCCGCGCTCTCTGGCGAGCCGCAGGGCTTCAGGGGTTGCCACGACGCCAAGCTGTTTGCTTTCTTCGTCGATGAGCCGAACTTCTTTCGCCCAGATCCGCTCGTTTATCGAATAGTCCCTAATACTTAGTGGCCCCCATTAAGTGTATTATAGCTCATTTCCGGCTTGAGGTCAAAAAGAAAATCGGCCAGCGGTTTCGCTCCCAGGTCGCCCTTGCTTCTGTGCCTGACCGCGACTGTGCCTGCGGTTGCCTCTTTTCCCCCCACGATCAGCATGTAGGGGACCTTCTGCATCTGGGTGTCGCGAATCTTGGCGCCGATCTTTTCGCCGCGGCGGTCGACCTCGACGCGCACATCATTCTCTTTGAGCTCTCCGGCGATCTTTTCGGCGTAACCAAGGTATTTATCCGAGATGGGCAGGACGCTGACCTGCGTCGGCGCCAGCCAGACGGGGAAAGCGCCGGCGTAGTGTTCGATCAGGGCCCCGATGAATCGCTCCAAACTGCCCAGGATCGCACGGTGGACCATGACCGGCGTCTTTTCCTTGCCGGTCTCATCGATATAGGTCAGGTCGAAGCGCTGGGGGAGGTTAAAATCGACCTGGACGGTCGGCCCCTGCCATTCGCGCCCGATGGAATCCTTGAGCTTGATGTCGATCTTGGGGCCGTAGAAAACCCCGGCGCCGGGATCGATCTCGAAAGGCAGGTTCCTGTCCAACAGCGATTTTTCGAGGACGGCGGTGGCCCGCTCCCAGTTTTCCGGCGTGCCGGCGAATTTTTCCGGCCGCGTCGAGAGATTGACCTTGAATTCGAAGCCGAAAACCTTCATGACAAAAGTTATAAAATCGATAATATTTAGAATTTCGTCCTCTAACTGATCCTCGCGGCAGAAGATGTGGGCGTCGTCCTGGGTGAAGCCGCGCACCCGCAGGAGGCCGTGCAGGACGCCCGATTTTTCGTAGCGATAGACGGTCCCCAGCTCAAAGTAGCGGATGGGGAGATCGCGGTAACTGCGGGTTTTTCTTTTAAAAATAAGGATATGGCCCGGGCAGTTCATCGGCTTGACGACATACTCCTGCTTGTCGATCTTCATGAAGTACATATTCTCGCGGTAGTAGTTGCTGTGGCCGGAGGTGTTCCAGAGATCGATCTTGGCCAGGTGTGGGATATAGACCGATTCATAATCCCTTTTCTTGTTCTCCTTGCGTAAAAAGTCCTCGATCAGGCCGCGGACGACCGCCCCTTTGGGATGATAATAGACAAAGCCGGCGCCGGCCTCCTCGTGAATCGAGAAGAGATCAAGGTCCTTGCCGAGTTTGCGATGGTCTCTTTTCTTGGCTTCCTCGAGGTTTTTGATGTACTCGTCGAGTTCTTTCTGGGATGGGAAGGCCGCGCCGTAGATCCTCTGCATCATCGGGTTTGTCTCGATGCCGTGCCAGTAGGCGCCGGCGATGGAGAGGAGCTTGAAGGCCTTGATATGGCCGGTGTGTTCGATGTGCGGGCCGCGGCAGAGGTCGATAAAATCGCCGCTCTTGTAGACGCTGACCTTGTCATCCTCGATCTCATGGAGCAGTTCGACTTTGTATTTTTCGCCGCGTTCTTCGAATAATTCGATCGCTTTGGTTTTGCCCATTTCCTGCCGCTCGAATTTGTGCTCATGTTTAATGATCTCGCGCATCTTCTCCTCGATTTTGGGCAGGTCTTCGGGCGTGATCTGTGTCGGCAGATCAAAATCGTAGTAAAAACCGCTCTCGATCGCGGGCCCGATGCCGAGTTTGACGCCGGGGAAAAGTTCCCGCACGGCGTGGGCCAGCACGTGGGCGGTTGAGTGGCGGAGGGTTTCGAGGTCGAGATCCGCTTTTGTCATCGTGATTTATAGTATATCACGACGGGGGAACGGGTGGCAAACAAGCTATGGCTGTCAATATGAAAGGATTTGCAGCAGTTTGTCGGTCGTCGAGTAGAGACGGATCCTGACCAGGGGGTTCTCGATTCTTCTTCTATTCAGCAGGGTGTCATCAAGCCAGGTGGCGGAGGAGAAGCCCAGCCGCCTGGCTTCGCTTTGATATGACTTGAGATAGAAAAGGACGCGCTTGGCCGACTCCTCCCCATCCTCATAATATTCATGGATGCTGTCGAGCGGGAAATAGAATTCGATCGGGCGCAGAGAGTGCTTCAGGGTCTCTTTAATGATCAGACTGAACGCCTGATGAAGGCAAGACTTGGCGCCGCTGCCGGTCAGGATAAAACGGTCAGAGGCCGGCTGTCCGGGCTTGGCCAGAAGTTGGAGCAGAGAAGAAAACCCGCCAAAAGTCGCGGCCTCGCTTTCTTGCATGGTCAAAACTGGTTCATTCGGCCCCATCAATCCGGTCCTGATTTTGGCGAGGTTGTCAGCGGCAAGAGAAACATCTGGCGGATGGACATAGATCAAGGTCTTCGGCCCGGTGAGCAGGCCGACCCGGGCCGGTTTTTCTAGGATCAAATTACCGATGCCGGCAAATATTCTGCCAGCCACTGGACGCCAGGAAATAGCCATATATTATATTATCGTCAGGTTTGCGCTCAAATTGCAGCGGCGGCCGCTCTGGCGGCCTGGTCAGCGGCCAGGATATCATTAAGCGCAGGGCTTTCCTTGCTCTGATACTGGCCCATGACCGCTTTTATTTTAACGGCTATCTGGTCGAAATTAAACCTGCCTTTCAAAAATTGATTAACCGCTTCTTCATTGGCCGCGTTGAGGATGGCGGGCAATGTTCCTTTGGCTTTGCCGGCCACATAGGCGTATTCGAGGCAGGGGAACTTCATTTTATCCGGCTTCTGGAAAGTTAAACCGGCGACTTTGGCGAAATCAAGGCGGCCCCAGTGATTGGCCTGGCGCTCTTCCTCAAGCAGGGCGTACTGGATCGGGACTCTCATATCCGGCGCGCCAAGTTGGGCCTTAATTGAGCCATCGACAAACTCGACCATCGAGTGGATGATGCTCTCCGGGTGGATAATCACCTCGATCTGCGCATAGTCGAGCCCGAACAGGTAATGGGCCTCGATGACCTCAAAGCCCTTGTTCATCAGCGTGGCCGAATCGATCGTGATCTTGGGCCCCATTTTCCAGGTTGGGTGCTTGAGCGCATCCTTGGCGGTCATCTGAACCAGCTTTTCGGCCGGCGTTTTCAGGAACGGCCCGCCGGAAGCGGTCAGAATTATCTTTTTGATCGTTTTCTTATCTTCGCCGCGCAGGCATTGGGCGATGGCGCTATGCTCCGAATCGATCGGAAAAACTTTAACACCGGCGGCTTTGACTCCATTCATGAAGATCTCTCCGGCGGCGACGAGGACTTCTTTCGTCGCCAGAGCAATATCTTTCTTGAGCTTGACCGCTTCAAGGACGGCGGTCAGAGCAAGCGAGCCGGGGATCGCTACGACGACCATTTTGGCGTCGGCAGCGGTGGCGACTTTGAGCAGGCCTTCGGCGCCGGTAAAGATCTCGACTTTGGCGCCAGCCAGCTTGGCTTCGACCTTGGCTTTGACTTCATCATTGAGAACGGAAATGATACGCGGCTGGAATTTCTTGACCTGTTCCACGATCGTGTCGATATCGTCTCTTGTGGCCAGAGCCGCCACCCGCAGGCGGCTGGGGAAGATCGAGACGACCTCAAGGCATTGTTTGCCTATCGAGCCGGTGGAACCGAGGATGGCGATGGCTTTTTTCATAATATTTCTAAAGGATCGACTCTTTGCAAGCCGTTTATTTTATCGAAATGCTTATCAACGCTCAAAATATATTTAAAATTGCCTCGCAGGGCCGTGGCGGCATGGATCGCGTCCCTGACATTCAGATGGCGATAACGGTTCAATAAATTGACGGAAAGCAGAATATCGGCTTTCTCGACCGGCAAGACCTCATGTATGACTGCGAGAGTATTTTCGACAATCCTTATGCCTATAGTTCTCTGTCCGAGGGAAAAATAGCGGTACAAAATCTCTTGCAGGACTTCGGTATTTGTCACGCCGAAGAGCTCATCGGAGGCGGCCAGGCGCAAGATTGCCTGACAGGGCTCTTTATATCTATGCGCTGAGCCGTGGGCGTAGATCAGGATGTTCGTGTCCAGAAAATAGCTTTTCATCGGCTGTGAGCGCGAATAATCCCCTTTTCCATCTTGGCCCAATCATCGACTGGAGCTTTCAGGCGCGCCATCTGCT
>METM01000027.1:6082-21765 GCA_001772335.1 candidate division WOR-1 bacterium RIFCSPHIGHO2_01_FULL_53_15 | reverse complement strand
GCCGCTCGCCGTAGAGGCGGGCGGCTTCCCTGAAGATCTCGCCAAGGGATTTGTGGGATCTTTTACCCAATTCCTTCAATCTCTTATATTCCTTTTCGTCGATCAGCACCTGAACCCTTTTCGATAGCATTTTGAAGCCCCCTTATGTGCATGTCTATACACATATATTACAAAACCGGCGGCGGCTTGTCAAGTTCTTTTGGGATTATCCGGGTTGTTTGCCGATCGAGCCGGTGGAACCGAGAATTGCGATGGCTTTTTTCATGATCGGAGGATGCTTTTAGCAATTGACAAACATCTTTCCGCGTCGTCTCTGCTGATGCTCTTTTTCTTTATCTTCCGGCGTCATATAAGATCTTGCCCTTTTTGTCGATCTCATACTGAACCGTTCCCCAGATGTTCTTCCGCCGGTCAAACTCATCCTTTGTGAAGAAAAGTATATCCAGCGGCATGATTGTTCGGCCTAATATTTTCCTGAGTTTTATGAATTCTTCGCTTTTATTATTTATGTCCTCTTTAATAACACAAAGGTCGATATCATTGGCCAGCGCCGGCCCTTTCAAGGCGGCTGAGCCGAAAAGATAGAGCTTGTTTGGATGGTATTGAGAGAGGATTCTATCTTTAATTTCGTCTATGATCGATTTTTCCATAGATGGTCAATTCTACCACAACCGATTTTAAAAAACACTGAAATTTCCGAGGGGCATTGATGACTTGGCGTAGACATAGCGGCGCGAGCCGCCGGCGGTATCGAGCCGGTGGAGCCGAGGATGGCGATGGCTTTTTTCATAGGAAAAAGTTTATCACTCCCACACTGGCCAAAAGCATGATGCCGGCGGCGACGGCCGTCCCGACGGAGATCGCGATAAAGCTGTTCAATAGCGGCAGATCAAAGAGATAGGCGGCCAGACAGCCGGTCCAGACGCCGGTGCCCGGGAGCGGGATGGCGACAAAGAGCAAAAGGCCGATCGTTTCCAGCTCCTGGACAACTTTGCCTTTGGCCCGCGTTCGGGCGAACAGCCAGCCGAAAAAGCGGTCAAAAAACAATATCTTTCTTAATTCACTGGTGAATAATTTCAAAAAGAGAAGCAGTGGCATGATAGGCAGGGCGCTGCCGATCACGCTTAAGACATAGGTCTTTAAGGGGGAGAGGCCAAAATAAAACCCCAGCGGCACAGCCCCTCTGACTTCGACGATCGGCACGGCGGAGAGGATCAAAATAACCCATTCCCGGGGGAGGCCTTTGAGCAATTCTAAGAGCTGGTCGATCAAGGTTTCTTGCTCGAAACGGTGACCGACTTAAGGATAATATCCTGGTTCGGCCGGTCATTGGCGCCGCGCGGGGCGTTGGCGATCTTATCAACGATCTCCTGTCCTTTGATCACCTGGCCGAAGATCGTGTGACGGCCGTTGAGCCAGGGAGTCGGGGCGACGGTGATGAAGAACTGGCTGCCGTTGGTGGCTGGCCCGGAATTGGCCATGGCCAGGCGCCCGGCTTTGTCGAACAAAACCTTATCGGAGAACTCGTCCTCGAACTTATAGCCCGGGCCGCCCGTGCCGTTGCCCAAGGGGTCGCCGCCCTGGATCATGAAGTTGGGGATGACCCGGTGGAAGATCGTGCCGCTGTAGAGCGGTTTTTTGACGATGTCTTTTGATTTGGGATCCTGCCAGGGCTGTTCGCCCTTGGCCAGCCCGACAAAGTTCTTGACGGTCAGCGGCGCGACTTCAGGATAGAGCTCGCAGACGATCTTCCCCATTGATGTGTCAAGCGCGGCGAACTGTTTTTCCATTTTCTTTTTTCCCTGCCGGCCGGCAGGCAGGCCTTCCGCCGCAACGGCAGTTAGAGTCAGAATCGTGAGAAGGACAATAGCCCCTCGACTCACTTTCGTTCGCTCGGGGCGAGCCACGGCATCATCGCGCGCAATTCGGCGCCGACCTTCTCGATCTGGGCGTCCCGGTCCTTTGCGCGCAGGGCGTTGAAGTTCTTGCAGCCCTCTTTGTTCTCTTTCATCCACTCCCTGGCGAACGCGCCGGACTGGATCCTGCCCAGGGCCTTCTTCATGCTCTTCTTGACTTTTTCGTCAATGATCTTCGGACCGACCGTCAGGTCGCCGTATTCGGCGGTATTACTGATCGCTTTGCGCATGCCAGAGAGCCCCCCCTTGTAGATCAGGTCGACGATCAGTTTTAGTTCGTGGACGCATTCGAAATAGGCCATCTCCGGTTGATAGCCGGCTTCGACCAGTGTTTCAAACCCGGCCTTGACCAGCGAGGTGGCGCCGCCGCAGAGGACCGTCTGTTCGCCGAAAAGGTCGGTTTCGGTCTCTTCCTTGAACGTGGTCTCAAAGACGCCGGCCCTTGTCCCGCCGATCCCCTTGGCGTGGGCGAGGGCGAGCTGTTTGGCGTCGCCGGTCGCGTCCTGATGGACGGCGATGAGCGAGGGGACGCCGCTGCCTTCTTCATACATTTTTCTGACCATCGGCCCCGGGCCCTTGGGAGCGATCATGATGACGTTGACTTCTTTGGGCGGCTTGATCTTGCCGAAGTGGATGTTAAAGCCGTGCGAGAAAGCCAGCGACTTGCCCGCTTTCAGATATTTACGGATCGATCTCTTGTAGACGTCGGCCTGGACCTCGTCCGGCAAGAGGATCTGGATGATGTCGGCGGCTTTGGCCGCCGCCTCGATCTCCATGACCTCGTGGCCGTCAGCTTTGGCCTTGTCCCAACTATTGCCGTCTTTTCTTAAGCCGATGACGACCTTGACCCCAGAATCTTTCAGGTTGAGCGACTGGCCGCGGCCCTGGGAACCGTAGCCGATCACCGCCACCGCCTTGCCGTTCAATAAATTGAGGTCCGCGTCCTTGTCATAATAAACCCTTGCCATTTTCTTTCCCCCTTTGATTATTCTGCGCTCCCGCGCTGGAGCGCGATCTTGCCGCCTCGAACTAATTCTTTAACGCCGAACTTTGTCAAAAGCTTTATCGCCCCCTCAACCTTGCTCGAATCGCCGGTGATCTCCAGCGTCATGGAGTTTTCAGCGACATCAACGACTTTGGCCCGGAAAATGTCGGCGATTTGCGTGATCTCCTGGCGCGTCTTTTCGTTGGCCGCCACTTTGATGAGCACCAATTCCCGCTCGATCGCCTTCTCGGCCGGCAGGTCGAAAACTTTGAGCGTGTCGATCAGCTTATAGAGCTGTTTGGTGATCTGCTCGAGATCGCTCTCGTCGCCTTCGACAACAATCGTCATGCGTGACATCATGGGATCCTCGGTCGTGCCGACCGCTAATGATTCGATATTGAACCCGCGGCGGGAGAAGAGTCCGCTGACACGCGAAAGGACGCCCGGCTTATTCTCAACTATTACGCTAATTGTGTGCTTCACTAAACTCTCCTTGAATAGGGTAACGAGTAATGGGTAACGAGAATCCCTATCCCCGTTACTCGTCCCCCGTTACCCGTTACTAATCAATTATCATCTCATTTATCGCCTGGCCCGGCGGCACGAACGGGAAAACGTTCTCCTCTTTGGCGATGACGAAATCGACGAGCACCGGCCGGTCGTTGATCGCGAAGGCCTGCTCGAGCGCCCCGCGCACCTCTTCGGGCTTGGTCACGCGCAAGCCCGCCGCGCCGTAGGCCTCGGCGACCTTGACGAGATCGGGATTGTTGCAGAGCTGGGTGTGCGAATAGCGCCGCTCGTAGATCAGCTCCTGCCACTGTCTCACCATGCCAAGAAAAGAATTGTTGAGGACGAAGATCTTGATCGGCAGCCGGTTGTTGACGGCGGTGGTCAGCTCCTGGATGTTCATCTGGATACTGCCGTCGCCGGCAAAATCGATGACGAGGGCGTCGGGCCGCCCGAACTGGGCGCCGTTGGCCGCCGGCAGGCCGTAGCCCATCGTGCCGAGGCCGCCGGATGAGATAAAAGTGCGCGGCCGGTCGTATTGATAGAACATGGCGGCCCACATCTGGTTCTGGCCGACCTCCGTCACGATGATCGTGTCGCGGTTTTTGGTCAGCTCGTACGTCTCTTCGATAATGTACTGCGGTTTGAGGTGTTTGTCTTTCTTGTAGCCGAGCGGGTACTTCTTTTTCCACTCTTCGATCTGCTCGACCCACTGGACGTGTCTTTCCTGGGGGCCGACCTGGTCGATGAGAGCGCGCAGGACTTTTTTGACGTCGCCCACGATCGGGATGTCGACCCTGACATTTTTGCCGATCTCGGCCGGGTCGATGTCCAGGTGGATGATCTTGGCGTTGGGGGCGAATTTCTCGATATGGCCGGTCACCCGGTCGTCAAAACGGGCGCCGATGGCGATCAGGAGGTCGCAGTCGGTCACGGCGTAATTGGCATAAGCGGTGCCGTGCATGCCGAGCATGCCGAGCGAGAGTTCGCTCGTCTCCGGGAAAGCGCCGATTCCCATCAGCGTCGTCGTGACCGGGATATTGCACTTTTCGGCCAGCTCCTTCAGTTCCTTCGCCGCGTTGGCGGCGATGACGCCGCCGCCGGCGTAAATGATCGGTTTTTTGGCCGCCTGGATCGCCTTGACCGCGATGGCGATCTGCTTGGGGTGGCCCTCGGTGCGCGGCTTGTAGCTGGGAATGTCGACTTTATCCGGATACTTATAATCGAGCTTGCCGGTGAAGACATCTTTGGGGATATCGATCACGACCGGGCCCGGCCGGCCGCTTCTCGCAATATAGAACGCCTCTTTGATCACCTGCGGCAGGTCGGCCGTTTTTTTGATCAGGTAATTGTGTTTTGAGATCGGCATGGTGATGCCGGTGATATCGGCTTCCTGGAAGGAATCGCGCCCTAAAAGGGGCGTGGCCACCTGGCCGGTGATCGCGATCATCGGGATAGAATCCATGTGCGCGTTGGCGATGCCGGTCGTTAAATTAGTCGCGCCGGGCCCGGAGGTGGCAAGACAAACGCCAACTTTCCCCGTGGCTCTGGCATAGCCGTCGGCCGCGTGCGCCGCCCCCTGCTCATGACGAACCAGGATGTGCCTGATCCGTTTGTCGGAGAACATGGCGTCGTAAAGAGGCAAAACCACGCCGCCGGGGTAGCCGAACAGGATGTCGACCCCTTCGTGTTTTAACGATTCAAGCAGCGCCTGCGCGCCCGTGAGTTCCATAGAGGGATTTTAACACATTAAAAGAGCTACTTCAAAACAGCCCCAGTACTCGCCGAGGTGACCAGCCGTTGATATCTGGAGAGCCAGCCGCTTGTAAATCTCGGTTTCGGCTCTTTCCAGCGCGCCAGGCGCAAATTGATCTCCGTATTGCTCAACTTTACATTCAATTTCCGGTTCGGGATATCTATTTCAATAATATCGCCGTCTTTAACGATCGAGATCGGTCCGCCCTCGGCCGCTTCGGGCGAAACATGCCCGATGCACGGCCCCCTTGTCCCACCGGAGAATCTGCCGTCGGTGATCAGGGCGACCGAGTCCGCTAAGCCCATGCCCGCGATTGCCGAGGTCGGATAGAGCATCTCGCGCATGCCCGGGCCGCCTTTCGGCCCTTCGTAGCGGATGACGACCACGTCGCCGCGTTTGACTTTGCCGGCGTTGATCGCCCTCTGCGCCGCGTCCTCCGAATCGAAAACTTTGGCCGGGCCCGCGTGCCTCATCATCTTCGAAGAAACCGCTGTCTGCTTGACGACACCGCCTTCGGGCGCGATGTTCCCCTTGAGAATGGCCAAGCTTCCCTGCTTATGATACGGATTAGCGAGCGGCCGGATGACTTCTTTGTCAAAAACCTGGGCGGCCGCGGCGATCTGCCTTATATTTAAACCCGAGACGGTCGGGTTGCTCAAGATATGCCGGGCCAGGACATGGAGCGCCCCCGGCACGCCGCCGGCGTTTTCCAGGTCTTCCATAAAATGATCGCCGCCGGGACGGATGCTGGCGATGTGCGGCGTCTCACGGCTGATCTTGTCGAAGAGCTCGACCGGCAGCTTTATTCCCGCTTCGTGGGCGATCGCCGTCAGATGCAGGACGGCGTTGGTCGAGCCGCCGAGCGCCATGTCGAGCCGGATGGCGTTCATAAAGGCGTTAAGATTCATGATTTTTCTCGGCGCGATATTCTTTTTGACCAACTCAACGATTTTTTTGCCGCTCTCATAGGCGATCATTTTTTTCTTGGAAGAAACGGCGAGCGCCGTGCCGCAGTAGGGGAGCGACATCCCAAGCGCTTCGGTCGCGCAAGCCATCGTGTTGGCGGTGAACATGCCGGAGCAGGAGCCAGCCCCCGGGCAAGCGTTAAGGACCAGGTTGTCCAACTCGGCCTTGCCGATCCTCCCATGTTTATAAGCGGCTTCGGCTTCAAAGGTGTCATGGACCAGGTCGAGGCGGGTCATCTTGTAGCAACCAGCCATCATCGGCCCGGCCGTCACCACGATCGTCGGAATATTGACGCGGGCCGCGGCCATCAGCATGCCGGGTGTGATCTTGTCGCAGGCGGTCAAGAGGACGAGGCCGTCGAGCTGGTGGGCTTCGGCCATTGTTTCTATCTCGTCGGCGATCAGCTCGCGTGAAGGGAGAGAATAATACATCCCTTTGTGGCCCATGGCGATGCCGTCACAGATCGCCGGCAGGCCAAAGGTGAACGAGACGCCGCCGCCGGCGTGGATCCCTTTTTCGATCACCCGCTCAAGCGAGCGCATGTCGACATGGCCGGGCACGAGATCGGTAAAGCTCGAAGCCAGGCCGATGAACGGCTTGTCCATTTCATCTCTTGATACCCCCGTCGCATGCAACAAAGAGCGGCTGGGCGCCTGTTTCTTGATTTGACTGCTTCTCATTTTTATTCTTCCTCCTCCAGCAATTTTGCGATCCACTTCAGCGCACCGCGCGCCTCATAGACCCCTTCTTTGACCTGCGGCTTTTTGGCCTTGTCGCCCATGGACAGCAGGTAAGCGACTTTCCCGGCGCGAGTTTTGATGTTAGCGAGCCGCGTCTGCTTGAGCAGGTCCTCGCTGAAATACGGCATGATGCCGAAAGCGCCCAACCCGTGTATCTCTTTCATATATTATTTCTCCATCACCTGCGGCGGCAGGAGAGTGACAAGGTCTTCGATATTGGCGCTGACAAAGAAATAACTGATCAGCTTTTTGAACTGCTTAATATCATCCCCGGTGCCGGGTTTCTTGTCAACGACGATCTTCTTCTCGTGTGAATCGTACTCAAAGACCTTGAACGAGGCGCCCGCTCCGGTCTGATAGACCAGTATCCAGCGGCCGTCGTCGATCCCCAGCGCAATCTTAGAGCCGTCGGGGAGCGTCAGCTCTTCGTTGCGGAAAGTGAGCGTGCCGACAAAGCTGCGATCCTCAAAATCGATCTTTTCTATGTATGCCGAGACCTTCGTCATGGGGTAATTATAGACCATCTTCGTGTTGTATTAAAGTGAAATCCGCATCAAAATCTGTCGATAAGTTAATGGAGGGCATGGGGAGGCAAACAAAGCGCGAAGCGCAGCCGAGCCTATGTTCAATATAGGAAATAGGAGAATGAACGAATGAGTGCACACTTAGCGCCGGCAGCGAGGATTTTTGAAAGGTTTTCACCCCGGATCAGGCCGGATTACCGGCCATATTTGGCCAATAATCTCAAGTTTTTGCTTCCCCAAGCTGCGCTTAAAGAGGGTAAAATTGCCTCTCGTTTCGTGCCGGCATTTGTTGACCAGTTTAGAGACGTTTCCGATTTAACAGGTGAAGCCCAAAAAATTGCCTTGGAGCTGAAAGATCTCGGGGTGATTGGTGAATTACCTGAGAGACGGGACATGAGCTCAGAGGAGCTTTATCGCGCGCTGGTGTGGAACGAAATGGTGGCGGGAGAAGGAGAATCGCACCGGGAGGCCGCAAATAGACTTAATGCTTTGCAAGAATTGGAACTTAAATTGGGAATTGATCCGGAAGTCAATCGACAAATTGCCACCCGTTGTCTGCGTGAAGCGCTGGGCTTCAGCGGGGTTCGGGTTTATTCTGTCGATCTCGAAAAGAAAACATGGTTTCATCGTTATTCAGAGGGGGAAGAGGGGGTTTCGCGCTTTAACGAGCCCAAGACGCCCCCGGATGATTCAGAAAAAGCTTATTTAACCAGATTGCTAAATGGCGAAGTCTCTCAGGAAGAAATTTTAAGAGCCAGGGAAGAACGCAAATATGAGTGGTATCAAAATGGAGAATGGAGCTACTTATATATATCGGATCGCAGCCGCTGTGATTTCGTTGAAGCAGCGCAATTAAGAAAGGACGAAGAAGGGGATGCGGAACAAATGAGGCGCGGCTATGGGCGGGGAGGGGCAAGGAAAATTCTTTATCTCGTCTTTGGTAAAGCCGGCGATCCGACCACGGAAGTTTATCTGGTTACCAACTGGGCGGATCACACAGCGCTTTTTTCTGAGATAAATCAAGATGTGGAACTTTTGAGAACTTTTGCCGCCTCATTAGCGCGCTCACGCAACCTGGCTGCGGCCTATCGGGAGCTTGAAAAGCTTTCCATCGTTGACGAATTAACCGGGGTTTATAATCGCAGATATTTTAATCGAATGATTGAGGCGGAATTTATTCGCGCTAAACGGCAGGGCCATCCGTTGTCGCTCTTGATGATTGATATTGATCATTTTAAAAAATTAAACGATGTTTATGGCCATCAGTTTGGAGATAGGGTTTTAAAGGCAGTGGCAAAAGCAATCGAAAAAACAGCAAGAGATAAGATAGATATAGTGGCGCGTTATGGCGGAGAGGAATTTGCCGCCATCCTTCCCGACACAAATAAGGAAGGGAGTGAGGCTAGCGGAATTGCGGAGAGGGTGAGGAGGGAAATTGAGAAAACGGTTTTTGAGCACGAAGGGAACCCCGTATCTTTGACCGTCAGCATCGGAATTGCAAGTTTCCCGAAAAATTCAGATTCAGTGGGAGACCTTATTTTTACTGCGGACCAGGCGCTGTACCGGGCCAAGGATGCAGGCAGAAATAGCATTGTGTCTGCCTGAGTTAAGTTTGTTTGCTCCCCATTTTTAAGCATGCTATAATTCCTTCGTCATGCTGCGCTATATCACCGCCGGCGAATCGCACGGCAAAGCACTCGTTGCCATCTTAGAGGGTTGCCCCGCCAATCTTTTATTATCTCCCGAAGACATTAATAGCGACCTGGCCCGCCGCCAGGCGGGTTACGGCCGCGGACCGCGCATGAAGATCGAGACCGACAAGGCCGAGATCATCTCCGGCGTGCGCAAAGGCAAGACCATCGGCTCTCCGATCGCGATCATGCTTCCCAACAAAAGCACTGAACTTTTTAACACGCCTTTCACCCAGTTGCGCCCCGGGCATGCCGATCTGGCCGGCTCGATCAAATACAACCAGAAGGACGCGCGCAATATCCTGGAGCGGGCCTCGGCCCGAGAGACGGCGGGAAGGGTCGCCGCCGGCGCCGTCTGCCGCAAATTTCTCTCCGAATTCAAAATAAAAATCGAGAGCCGGACAGTCTCGATCGGCGGGGTCCTTTCGGCAGGCATGTGGGAGAAGATGATCGATGAGGCCCGGGAAAAAGGCGATTCGCTGGGCGGCATATTTGAAGTGGCAGTGACCGGCGCGCCGATCGGTCTCGGCAGCTATGTCCAGTGGGACGCGCGCCTGGACGGCGACCTGGCCCGCGCCGTCATGGCGATCCCCGGCGTCAAGGGAGTCGAGATCGGCCTTGGTTTTGGCGCGGCTGCGATCCCCGGCTCAAAGGCCCATGATGAAATATTCTACGACAAGCAGAAAGGGTTTTATCACAAGACCAATAATGCCGGCGGGCTCGAAGGCGGCATCTCGAACGGCGAACCTATCATTATTAAAGCGGTTATGAAGCCGATCTCGACCCTGCGCACGCCGCTGCAGTCGGTCGATCTGGCGACGAAAGCGCCGTCGGCGGCGCATGTTGAGCGCTCCGATGTCTGCGCGGTCGAAGCGGCCGGGGTAGTCGGCGAAGCGGTGATCGCTTTTGAGACCGCCCGGGCGTTCCTTAATAAATTCGGCGGCGACAGCTTAGAAGAGGTTAGTTCCAACTATACCTCTTATCTCAAACAAGCTTCTGTGCTATAATAATTAAGTTATGGCAGCTAAGATCAAATTACAAAGGATCGGGACCAAAAACAAGCCGTTTTACCGCGTGGTAATTCAGGACGAATCGGCTACGCCCTCCAGCAACGTTGTAGAGGTCCTTGGTCAGTATGATTCGGGCAAAGAGCCGTCTTTATTTAATGTTAATAAAGAGAAAACGCTTGCCTGGATCAAAAAAGGGGCCAAGCCGACCGACCGGGTCAGGATACTGCTCGGAAAAGCCGGGATCCTGCCGCCCGTTGACCTGGCTGCTCTCCCCAAAAGAAAAAAGAAAGGCGAAGCGCCTGTCGCGGAGACGGCGGCTCCGGCTGAAGCTGGCCCTGTAGCTCCGAAGGAGCAGGCGCAGGCATGAAAGAATTGGTCGAATATATCGTCAAATCCCTTGTTGATAAGCCCGAAGCCGTTGAGATCAGAGAAACCCAGGGAGAGATGGCGACCATTATAGAAGTCAGAACGGCGCCCGAAGACGCCGGCAAAGTCATTGGCCGCGAGGGGCGGATCGCCAATTCAATCAGGGCGATCGTCAAGGCCGCGTCCGCCAAACAGCAAAAAAGAGTGACGGTCGAGATTTTAACTGAAGACAGGGAGGCAAAATAAATGGCTGAAAGATCGATCGAATTAAAGCGCATTGTGATGGTCAAGGCGATCGTGACCGAGGCATTCAAATCGAACCTGGTCAAGGAGCTGGAGCGCGCCGTCGGCAACGTCGACAACCAGATCAATCAGATGGAAACCCAGAGCAAGGGCTATCTCGAAGACCTCAAGAAAAAGGGTTTAATGCAGAAGGCCGCGGCCTTCAAGCACCAGCTGGACGAAGAGCGGGCCAGGCAGTCGGCCGCCAAGGCCGACCTCACGATGAAGATCGAAGAAGCCAAGCGCCTGCAGGTCGGCTCTGAATTCGTCCAGGGGCCGTTAGAAGGGCCGGTTGACGTCAGCGTCGGCGACAACCTCTACAAGAAAGTCGGCGGCGCCGAGATCATCGTCAAAGACGGCGTCATTCAAGAGCTTCGCGGCGTCTAACTTGCGCTTCGACATCCTCACTCTCTTCCCTGAAATGTTTCAGGGCCCTCTTAGTGAAAGTTTGCTCAAAAAGGCACAGGAGAAGGGGCTTATCGTCTTTAACCTCGTCAATATCCGGGACTTCACAACCGACAAGCACAAGACGGCCGATGATTCGCCTTACGGCGGCGGCGCCGGCATGGTCATGAAGGTTGATGTGATCGCGAAAGCGATCGAAAATACGAAAAAGAACTCCGAACTCCTGCCTGCCGGCAGGCACGGCCGAACCCCGAACTCCGAACACAGGACAATATTGTTGTGCCCGACCGGCAAGCTTTTGACTCAGGAAAAAGTTCTCGAATTTTCGAAATTAAAAAATTTAACTCTTATCTGCGGACATTACGAAGGGATCGATGAGCGGGTTAGAGAACTTGTCGACGAAGAGATCTCGATCGGCGATTATGTCCTGACGGGCGGGGAGCTGCCGGCCATGATTTTGATCGATGCCGTCGCCCGCCACATCCCCGGCGTGGTCAAGGAGGAAGAGTCGGTTATAAAAGATTCGTTCTTTGAAGGGCTGCTTGATCATCCCAGCTACACCAAGCCGGAAGAGTTTGAGGGAAAAAAGATTCCCGAGGTTTTGACCTCCGGCCACCACAAAGATATCGAGCGCTGGAGAAGGAAAGAATCACTTAGAAAAACTCTTTATCAGCGACCGGATCTTTTAGCGAAATTTACGCCGAGTGCAGAAGACCGTTCACTTTTGAATGAGATTATACAGAATGATTAGTCCGAAACCCCACACTGACCTGCCTGCCGGCAGGCAGGAGTGTGGGGAATGACCGCCAAAATAATTCCCCATACTTTAGTATGGGGATTCAGAATTATATATGGCTAACGTCTATATTGCGCTTCTCCATCATCCCGTCTACAACAAACGCAAGGATATTGTGACGACTTCGATCACGGGCTTTGACCTGCACGACATCGCGCGCAGCTGTGCCACCTTCGGCGTCAAGAAATATTACGTCGTCAACCCACTGCCGGCGCAGAGAGAGTTCGCTTCACGCATCTTTGATTTCTGGCTGGATGAGGGCAGTCTCGAATTCAACTGGACGCGGGCGGAGGCGTTCCGCCTGATCTCGATAAAGGCGGAACTCTCCGAGGTCGTCAAGGAAATCGAGGGGATCGAGGGGATCAAGCCGAAAATCATCGCTACTTCAGCGAAGTTTGACGGGAAGAAAGTAGAAAGCAGAGAGTTGAAAGTAGAGATTAGGAGCGCGAAGGGCCCGTATCTTCTGCTCTTCGGCACCGGCTGGGGCATGACTGACGAATTATTGAATAAAGCCGACGCTATTCTTGAGCCGATCAACGGCCAAAGCGGCCTGCCTGCCGACAGGCATGGCTACAACCATTTGTCAGTTCGCGCCGCAACTGCTATAATATTAGATAGATTGTTAGGCAACAGGAGAGAAGAAGAATGAGCGTTATCAGTGAGATCGAAGCAGGCCAGAAGAAAAAGAACGTCCCGGCGTTCAAGGTCGGTGACACGGTCAAGGTCTATTCCAAGATCATCGAGGGCGGCAAGGAGAGGGTGCAGGGCTTTGAAGGCATCGTCATCAAACGGACCGGCGGCAGCAACCGCGAGAATTTCACCGTCCGCAAGCTGGTCCAGGGGATCGGCGTCGAGCGGACCTTCCCCGTTCACTCGCCCAAGGTCGAGCGCATCGAGCTCCTGCGCGCCGGCAAAGTCCGCCGCGCGAAACTCAATTACCTGAGAAAGAGGATAGGCGGCCGGGCCACCAAGGTCGAAGAGATGGCCATGACCGAAGGGACAACCGAAAGTGCCGCGGCGCCTGCTCAATAACTGGATCTTCGACTGGGGCGAGACGATCGTCGTCGCCCTTATCCTGGCCCTCATCATCCGCGCTTTTTTCCTGCAGGTCTTCTGGATCCCGTCCGGCTCGATGGAGCCCACGCTTGATATCAGCGACCGCATCGTGGTCAACAAGGTCGTTTATAACTTCCGCCAGCCCAAACGCTTTGAAATAATCGTCTTCCGCGCCGTGCCGGCCATGGGGCAGGAGAAAAAAGACCTGATCAAGCGCCTGGCCGGCCTGCCGGGCGAGAAGCTCGAGGTCAAAGACGGCATCATTAATATCAACGGCAAGCCGGTCGAAGAGGCCCACACGATGAACCAGGACTACGCGAACTTCGGGCCCATCACGATCCCGCCGGACTCATACTTCGTCATGGGCGACAACCGCCTCGCCTCGGCCGACAGCCGCTACTGGGGTTTTTTGCCGGGGAAGAATATCATCGGTAAGGCATTCCTGCGCATCTGGCCGCTCACCAAATTCAGCTTGATTTAACTTCCTCACATGCTCGGGAACGCCTACGAGAGAAAGCTGGCCCGCCAGGGTTTCAAGTTGATCGCCGGCGTGGACGAGGTTGGCCGGGGGCCTTTAGCCGGTCCGATCGTGGCGGCGGCCGTGATCCTGCCCCTCAAATTTTCCCTGCCCGGCTTGAACGATTCCAAAAAACTGACAGCGAAAGCCCGCGAGCGTCTTTATGGCGAGATCAAAAGAATTGCTCTGGCGATCGGCCTCGCCATGGTTAATCATAGAATGATCGACCGGATCAATATCGGCCGGGCCAATCTGCTGGTCCTCAAACAGGCGGTCAAAAAACTCAAGATCGCGCCGGAATACCTGATGGTCGATGGCGGGCGCAACCGCATTGACGATTCGATCGCGCAGATCGGCATCTCGGGCGGGGACAGAAAGTGCGCCTCGATCGCCGCCGCCTCGATCATCGCTAAAGTGACCCGCGATCGTCTGATGATCAAATATCACGCTAAATATCCGCTTTACGGTTTTAACAAACACATGGGCTACGGCACAAAAGAGCATCTGAAAAAGCTTAAAGCGCACGGACCATGCCCGATCCACCGGCGCTCATTCGCGCCCCTCAACTGACTTACTGGCGAAATTTCGCCACTTATTTGACTAACGACACGTCCACCTGCGGCGGACTACAACAAACAACAAACGACAAGTTGCGTTAAATATAAGCGTTCTGATAATAAAAATCTATCATTTGTTGTAGGCGCCGAAGGCGCCGTGTCGTAAGTTGTCAGTTGTTAGTTATAAGTGGCAATAAAGTTGCTTGTCTGCCGGCATCATGGGCATGGAGAGTTACAAGAACGGCAAACAGGGCGAAGAGATCGCCGAGAAGTATCTCGAGCAACATGGCTACCGGATCGTTGAGCGCAATTACCGCTCCCAGCAGGGCGAGGTCGACCTGATCGCCCGCGACGGAGAATGCCTCGTCTTTGTCGAGATCAAGAGCTATTCCTTCCGCTGTTTCGGTTCTCCCGCCGGCGCCGTCAACAAAAGCAAAAGGCAGAGCGTCATCCATGCGGCACGCACTTACCTATATAAGATGGGCATCAAGGACGTTTACTGCCGCTTCGATGTGGTGACGATTTATCGCCGCCCCGACGGCTCACGAGCGATCGAACTCTATAAGAACGCTTTCATGGTGAATTAAATATGTTAATTAAAATTGATTCGGCGGCGATCTTGGGCCTGGAGGGATACGAAGTCGAGGTTGAGATCGATTCGCAAAAACGCCTGCCGGGGCAATCGATCGTGGGCCTGCCGGACGCCTCGGTCAAGGAATCGCGCGACCGGGTTCGCGCCGCGATCGAGAACTCCGGCTTTGAATTCCCTGGCGGCTACTTTACGATCAATCTTGCCCCGGCTGACACGAAGAAAGAAGGCCCGCTTTATGACCTGCCGATCGCCATCGGGATGCTCGGCGTTTCGGAGCAGATCGCGACCAAGAATCTTGACGGCTCGGTCATTCTGGGCGAGCTTTCACTGGACGGTTCTGTCAGAGGTGTTAACGGAATACTGCCGATCTGCCTGTCACTGCGCAAGTTCGGCAAAAAGCGGGTCCTTGTTTCGAGAGAGAACGCCGATGAGGCGGCGCTCGTCGAAGGCCTTGATGTCATCTCGGTGGCGACGGTAAGAGAAGCGGCCGAGTTCGTCAGCGGCGCAAAAGAGATCGCGCCGCACAAGCTCGACATCAGCGCTTTGTTTTCTTCTCAACCGGATTACGGCTTGGATTTTGCCGATGTCAAAGGCCAGGGGCACGTTAAGCGGGCGCTGGAGGTGGCGGCGGCGGGCGGACACAACGTGCTCCTGGTCGGCTCGCCCGGCTCGGGCAAGACGATGCTGGCCAGGCGACTGCCGACGATCCTGCCGCCGCTTTCGCTTGACGAAGCGCTCGAGGTCACCAAGCTCTATTCGGTGACCGGCCTCCTTGACGCTCGGGAGGTACTCGTCACCACCCGGCCGTTCCGCACGCCGCATCACACGACATCGGATATCGGGATCATCGGCGGCGGGCGGATCCCGCGGCCGGGCGAAGTTTCTCTCTCGCACCTTGGCGTCTTATTCCTTGATGAATTCCCGGAATTTGAGAGAAATGTCTTGGAAGTACTGCGCCAGCCGTTAGAAGACGGCAAAGTCACGATTTCGCGGGCGCACTCGACGCTGACTTACCCG
>METM01000027.1:878-6072 GCA_001772335.1 candidate division WOR-1 bacterium RIFCSPHIGHO2_01_FULL_53_15 | reverse complement strand
GGGCGCACTCGACGCTGACTTACCCGGCCCAGTTCATGTTAGTGGCGGCCATGAACCCTTGTCCTTGCGGCAATTACATGGATCCCGTCAAGCAATGCACCTGCTCGCCGGCGACGGTCGCCCGCTACTGGAGCAAGCTCTCGGGGCCGCTCCTTGACCGGATCGACCTTCATGTCGAGGTGCCGCGGCTCAAGCAGGACGAGCTTGCGGCCCAGCCCGACGGCGAGCCGTCAGAACGGATTCGCGAGCGAGTGGCGGCGGCGCGCCTGCTTCAGCAGAAGAGGTTTAATAACACGGAAACTTTCTGCAACGCGCGGATGACGCCGCGCCAGATCAAGGAATCATGCAAGTTGGATCGTGAAGCCGAAGATCTCCTCAAGTCAGCCATTTTGCATCTGCAGTTAAGCGCCCGGGCCTATGACCGCATATTAAAGGTCTCGCGCACGATCGCCGACCTCGAGGGGGCGGATAATATCCAGGCGCGGCATATTGCCGAGGCAACGCAATACAGAACTTTGGACCGAAGAGGGGGTGACTTTCAATAATGTATAGAGTGATCTATCAATTGCCGTACAACAGCATTCGCGAGATCTACATGCGCTCCGATGAGCTCAAGGCGTGGTTGAGGTGGAATTGGCTGAAAGAGCGAATAATCAGCTACGAGAAAGTGATTTAGGAGGAGAGAAATGAACATTTGCCGATCAAAAGATCATGATGTGTTCCGAGGAATCCGGATATTGGAAAGGATATTGGCCAGTAAAAAGGCCGGTCGGGAAAAGAAGCTGCTGGCGCTCATCGGTTTAATTAATATTGCTTCTGTGGGGATGGATTGCAGGTTAGGGAGGGAAGAAAAATGTCCGGCTTAATTCCGGCAGAAGGAATAGAAGGCATAATATATTTGATCAGGGAGCGAAAGGTAATTCTGGACTTCGATTTGGCCGGGCTATATGGGGTTGAAACGAAATACCTAAAACGTCAGGTTAAAAGAAATATAAAACGGTTCCCTACAGATTTTATGTTTCAACTCACGAAGAAAGAGCACTTGAGGCGCCAAAATGTCACCTCAAGTTACGGCGGCCGCAGATATTTGCCTTTTGCTTTTACCGAACAGGGTATCGCCATGTTGTCTTCCGTCCTCAATAGTGAGCGGGCAATCCAGGTCAACATCCAGGTCATGCGAACCTTTACAAGGCGCGGCAAAAACCTAAGCGGATCGGCTTTTTAGCGCCCGGGGAGGAAGGCGATTAGCAGCCAGCTTGGTTGGCTTTAACAAACAATTTCCCAAAAAGGAGGTGAGAAAGATGCAAGAAAATGGAAAAGAATCAAAGCCGTTGTTCAATCAGATGGTCAAGGGCGGGCGCCGAACCTACTTTATTTCGGTTAGAGAAGCCAGCAATAAGCAAAAGTATGTAACCATCACCGAGAGCAAAGTCATCGGCGAGAACAAATTCGACCGCTTCAATATCATGGTCTTCCAGGACAAGATCGGCGAGTTCGTCGGCGCGCTCCAGGGCGCGTGCGCGATCGCGGCCTAAGCATTAAGGAGCGCCTCCCGGGGCTGTCCCGGGAGGCGCCTATTTTAGCGTGATCATTATCTGCCGGCGGCGGACATTTTACTTTTTAAAGGGTATTTTTCCGGATTTTTCAGATTATCAATTTCCAGGTCAACATCCAAATCGGGCCAATAGAGATGATAGCCGTGAAGCAAATGAAGATTTTTTATTGCTTCGACGGTTTTATGCCTGAAGTAAGGATAATTGTTATAGTCAAGAAAATACTCCTGGCCGTGAACCAGCAGCCAGACGCCGAAACCGGTTATATTTTCAACGCCGGCTAAAATGTTCTTCCTCCTTTTGCCTGAATATTGTCGGGCTCATTAAATAATTATATCATAACTTGGGATTGTTGAACGAGCACGCCCCGGCTTAGCCCGGGGGCGTCGCTTGATCTAATTGCCGGAAGCGGGCTCAAAGTTAAAGGTGAATTCAACAACACCGTTAACCGATTCGGGGAAAGTGGTATTTTTTATCATGGCGATGACGCATTGATTTACGCTCGCGTTATTCATCCTGTCTTCCTTTATTTCCGCTTTTTTCACGGAACCAGCATTAACGCTAAATCTAAGTACAACCGACCCATGAAGCGAATTATTCCTCATGAGCTCACTCTCATAGCATCTCTTGAGCCCGGGTTTCAGCTTATTGATCTCATTTTCTATTATTGCCTTCAGATCAGTGGAGCCCGGACTCGCCGGTTCGGTTCCGGTAGATGGAGGGGGAACCGCATCCGGCGGGAGATGCCAACTGAACTGCTTAGGCCGATGAGCGCCCAGATCCATTTCCCGGCCGCGCCCGATCAATTTGGCCAGATCAGGGCCGTCAATCGTTATGGTCGCGGGGGCTTCCTTTGTCGGCGGCTCGATTTTCACAAGGGCCGCCTGCAGGTCGCGGCTGTCATCCGGAACATTCAGCCCATTCGGCGATTCGGAAAATTGAAAGGCCTTGATTATCGGCTCGCCTTTTTCATTGATCTGCGGAGTAATGTTAAAGATCCTGGCGGCGGCGGAGATGTCATCACGATTTGAATTGAATTGAGCGACAAGCCCCCTGACTGCCAGTTTCCACCCTTCAAGCGGATTGCCGGTTATTGTTTTTACTGTCACCGGACCAAGCGGGGAGTTCAGGTGATTTGCTTTGTTCCCTTCCTTAAGGAAAGTATCGTAATCAAGGTAATCGCGGATATAAAGGATCTGGATGAGGAGCGCTTTGCCACCGGCGCTGAGGCGACTCTTTTTGACTTTGGCGATCGCCGCTTTGAGATCGGAAGCGCGATCAAGCTCGGGCAGGGCGGCCTCGGAAAATTGATAGGCCTTGATCAGCGGGACGCCGTTCTCGCCTTTGAGCGGAGTGATATTGAACAACTGGGCCGCGAGTGTAACATCCTGCTGGTTTGAGTTGAATTGAGCGACCAACCCGCGGACCGCTAATTTCCAGCCTTCGAGCAGATCGCTGATTATAACAGTAACAGTTGCCGGCCCAAGGGGGGCTTTAACACCTTTCTTTTTATCTCCTTCTTTTAGAAAGGTGTCGTAATCGAGATAATCGCGGATATAGAGGATCTGCTTCAGCGCGTTTAAGCCGCCCGCAGAAACATTCCCACTCGAAGCGATGTTTGATGGAGACATTTGTTATTCGGATTTCGCGCCGCCCTGTGGGGTTTTGTCGTCCGGGTTGGGCTCAGCGGCGACCTTATCAGCGGCGACCTTATCAGCGGCGACCTTATCAGCAGCGGCCTTATCAGCGGCGACCTTATCAGCAGCGACCTTATCAGCGGCGACCTTATCAGCGGCGACCTTATCAGCAGCGACCTTATCAGCAGCGACCTTATCAGCAACGGCCGGAGCAGCCGTAGGAGCAGAGACGGCTGCGGCGGCATCGGTTGCCGGCCTTGGTGCGGCTGCCGTAGGAGCAGAGACGGCTGCGGCGGCATCAGTCGGCGGGTTTGATGCGGCTGCCGAAACCACCAAGATGAATGCCGTGATCGCGGGACTCTCCAGGCCTTTATATTTAATTTCGACAAGCAGGGCTACCGCATCGATATTCTTATTACCGGCTTTTATCAGTTCCGTCAGCCGGGTTAACGCCACATCCATGATCATAAGGGCTATCGTTAACGCATTGGCCGTCGCGTCGCCGACATTCTGCTCCGCGAGTTCAAGCCAGAAGCCGGCATCTTCATATTTGTTGGCGGCCAGAGCTTCGGCCGCCGCGAGGCGGACTGCGGGAGAAAGGTCTTTTGCCAGAAACCCTTTTTCCATAGCGACCCGCCTAAGAAGCTCGTTAGAGGTCGGCGTGTTTTCAGCCCCAAGCATGGTGATCTTTTTCAACTGGAGATCTTCCGGTTCCGCAACATCGAATAAGCCGAGCCCGAATGATGCGGCAGTGATCACAGCCGGCATGGTAGTTGAATCTGTTACCGAAGTAGCCTCGGTCGGCGCGGATAATGGTGTTGCGCTACCAACCGAAGCGGTTGCCGGTTGGGACGCGGATGGAGCGAGAGGCCTGGACTCCTCTAAAAGCAGTTCTTTGAGTTTAATGGCTAAATCTTTTACTTCACTCAATTTGGCCTTGAAGGCTTTGATGTTGGTTTTGTCAAAATCGTTCTTTAGTTCATTAAATATTTTGTCGATTTGGTCATAGTTCTCGGTTATTGCCTTCTTTTGTTCGGCCTTATCATCATAATTTTTAACCAGATTGCCGGCCTGCACATGCAGAGTGCCGATCTGCATAAGGATCCGATACTTTTGAACTTCAACCGGATCGACCGCGGCGAGCAGAACAGGGCCGACACCTCCTACAGTCATTGAATTTACCATTTTTACATCTCCTCCTTGATCTTCATTACTTGTTCACTTCGATATCTTCCGGCCGGAATTCATCAGCGCTCTCGAGTGGGGCCGGGGCTGGCTCGTACTTTAAAGTCACCTCTGGATCGAGATCTTCGGCGTTAGTTTTTGGTTCGATCGCATGAGCGTCAGATCTCGGCGCCGAAAGCGCCGCAGGGAAGATCGTGGGCTGTGGGGCGCGGGTCGTTCGCCAGAGGGTGGACACATCAAGGGAAACCGCGCCGCCGCCGTACAGGGACCCGTTAAGGGCGCCGACATTGCCTCTCAGGGTAACGAGTTCATTAAGATAAGGGAGAGTATAATCCAGCGAGCCGCGGTGGTCGGAATATCCTTGCGGCGCCGCGGCGGCAGCCAGGCCGGCGAGGGCGCTGCCGGCGTAGCCATAGCGGCCAAGGAGACGGCCATTATTTCCGCCGAAATCATAACCGCCGCCCAAACTGAAGTCCCAGGTGTTAATGTCCGGATAGAGATATTCAGTGCGGGTCCGGCCGTTACTGCCGGGAAAGCGGCGCGGCAGGGACGTCTCATCGGTCCCATAGCCGCCGCCCGCATTGCCGAACCATTTCCGATAATTCAGCCGGAGATTAAGACCGACATTATGGGTCTGGGTGCGCTCCGAAAAACCCAGACCGTCGTAATTCCTGGCGTAATAATCGCGCCAATTGACGCCGTATTTATAGTAGAGCTCAAGATAACCGGTCAGCTCCTTATAAGAGGATTCAAGCGCGGCGGCCGGCCCTAACGAGAGGGCGTGCTGGCGCCGGCTGGGAGCGAACGGTCCGGCGACGG
>METM01000027.1:0-843 GCA_001772335.1 candidate division WOR-1 bacterium RIFCSPHIGHO2_01_FULL_53_15 | reverse complement strand
CCCGCGCAAAGCGAAGCGGTCCGGCTGAAGGCCAAGGTGGCGGTTGAAGTCATAGTTGTCCAGCTCAAAGCGCAGATTGGCATCGGGATTTCTGAATTCGCGGATCGCCGGTTCCACGGGAGTTTTTTTCACCAGGCCTGTGCCGCCGATTCTGAGGCCGATGGAGAAGCGATTGACGATCTCTTCCGGACCAGGTGCTACGGCCGCCGGCGATATAATAACTTCGGATGTTGGCGGAGTGACGGTGAGAGCGTTATCAAGGCCCGCGGCAACGGCATTGTTATCGGGATAGAGAATAACAAGCCGGTAATTACCGGCCGGCACGCCGGCCGCAACGGTGACCGTGGCCGCAATTTCCTCGCTGACACGGTTCCCTTTCTTTGATTCATCAACTTTATCCAGTCGGAGCGTAATCCCGTTTTCCTTTTCATCGCCCAGACGGAATTCGATCACGGCTTTGGGCGGGAAGTCGATCCCCTTGATCAAGATAGCCGACTGGCTGTCGGGGCTGAGCGAGGGAGTGGCTTTTGTCCTCGCATCTAAAAGCGATACGGCTTGAGGCGTCGGGCAGTGATCCGCCATTAACTGTGGTTCACTGGCGCCGTAGAGCTGGTTATATAATGCCCAGCCTTGTTTCCTGGGGGCGCCCGTGAGTTTCTTCTGGTCGAAGGCGGTGACGATCAAGGCGTCAAGCAAACTCCAGTATTTTTTTCTCTCCTCTGTCCCTACCGGCATAGGTTTGAGGTATTTTCCCTTATCGCTCCAGCTGGCCGCCTCAAATTTAGCCATATCGGCCTTGGCCACGGCCAGATTAAGGAAATCGTTAATATTGTCAATTGCCTG
>METM01000026.1 GCA_001772335.1 candidate division WOR-1 bacterium RIFCSPHIGHO2_01_FULL_53_15 | reverse complement strand
AGCCGTTCGATCGCCGGCCCGGATAGGATGCCGTGGATCGTGACCACATAGATCTTTCCCGCTCCGGCCCTCTTGAGCGCTTTCACGGCTTCTTCGATAGTCCCGCCCGTGTCGATCATATCGTCAATAATAAAGATATCTTTGCCGGCAACGTCGCCCACTACGATTGATTCGACTTTGCTCTTTCCCCTCGCGTCTTTCTTGTCGCGGCCCTTGGCGATATTGATCAGGTGTTTTTGCGCCTCATCACCAAAGATCTCGCCGGCGATCTTGAGCGACAGTTTAAAGCGCCCGGCATCCGGACCGGTTATGATAGTTTTATCGGGATCGAACATGTGCGAATTAATAAATCTAACCATGAGCGGACGGCCGTCCAGATGGTCGACCGGAACGGGAAAGAACCCTTCAACCGCCGCGGAGTGGAGCGTCACGACAATGACGCGGGTAACCACCCTTCGGCTGTCAACACGGATCAGTATATTTGTCCCCAACCCGGAGACATCCGGATAATGGACCTTCGTGATCAAGTCAGCCATCGCCGCGGCCGAGATCGGCTCGCGCGGCTCCGCTTTTCTCTCTTGACGGGCATAAGGCAAATGCAAGCAGGAGGCGACCACCCTGGCCGGCCGCTCCTTCGGCGGCAGTTTACTGATCGCCGTCAGGAGAGCATAGAGCTGCATCATGTTCTCGTTGATCCGCCCGGTGTTGGCGGTATGAATGATGAAAAGATCGGCACCGCGCACGGGAGCGAGCAACTCCGCCCGCCAGAGACCGTTGACCTGTTTCAGATATCGGACGGGAGACAACGGGATATCGAGCCGGCTGACGACCTTTCTTGCCATCGGCAGATGAGCCGGCGTCGCGATCAATCTGATCAGCTTGCCCCCGTCACCGGTCATGCGCCGGGCGGCGGCTTCGATTGGATATAATCTCATCGGCCCTCTCGGGCCGGTCCCGATAATGGTCATATTTACTTCAACTCCGATTTATTTTCGGCATGGACTTGAGAAAATTTCATTAAATCAATCAAAGGCTTTTACCTCTATTTTTGAGAAAACCGCAAGATAATCATCGAGCAGGCGGTCAAAATCTCTCTTTTCAACGCTTCGGCTCCCAAGTGTCGCGGCAATCCAGAGTCCGTATCTCTCAAAAACATTTTTAGCCTCAAAACGGAATCTGTCCGGCAATTGGCCGTTCATCTCGGTCCACATTAGCTTGGTCATTTCCCGGGCCAAAAGGGAGACGGAAACGCCAACCAGCCGGCCGACCTCAAGCTCATCGATCACCAATTTGGAAAAGCCGACCATTGACCAGGTCATGACCTGCCGCTTTTTCGGTTCACGGTAGAAACTCACGGCTCCTAGGTCCACAGCGAGTTCACGCAAACAGCGACGGCTGTCCTTATCGATCGGGTTCAAGTATCTTTCTGGCAGGACCGCGCCAGGCTGTCCAGTGAAATGAAAATAATCGTAAACAACTTCCACCGCCTCATGAGCCAGCGCGAATTGGGAGGCGCGCAGCATACGGCGAGCGTCATTCTCGTCCTCGCCGACCCATAACAAATATTGCGGCGGCCCGCTCGGCCTGCCCGACTGGGCGCTGAAGATCGCGTCTGGATCTTTGAAGACCTTGGCGTAACGGACTTGTGGATTTCCCGTTAATTTTATTCGGCCGGAAACGACTACTCCTGTCTTTTTCTGAAAATCGCGCAGGATAGCCGAACCCCTCGTTTGAATAAAGTCTTGAGCCCTTTGTATATATGACATGCCTGTTCCCTACTTATATTTCGCGCAATTTCCATAAAAATTTCAGCTTGCCGTCAAAAATCACAAGTGTTAAAATAACCCACAGAGGTGTATCATGAACAAATTAAAATTAGGCCTGCCCAAGGGAAGCTTGCAGGAATCGACTTTCGAGCTGTTCAAAAAAGCCGGCTGGAACATAAAGCCGACCGGACGCTCGTATTTTCCTTTTGTCGACGACCCGGAACTTGAAATCACGCTGGTCCGCGCCCAGGAGATGGCCCGCTATGTTGAGGATAAAGTTCTGGATGCCGGCCTAACGGGGACTGACTGGGTGACCGAATCGGGCTGCCGGGTCAGAAAAGTCGCCGACCTCATCTACGCCAAACAGGGGATGCGCAAGGTTCGCTGGGTGCTGGCCGCGCCAGAAACCAGCAAGATCAAAACCGTCAAGGACCTCAAGGGCAAAAGGATCGCGACAGAACTGGTCAACGTGACCAAAAAATGGCTGAAAGAGAAAAAGGTCAATGCAGTTGTCGAATTCTCCTGGGGGGCGACGGAGGCCAAGCCGCCGGTCCTGGCCGACGCCATCGTCGAGCTGACCGAGACGGGCTCTTCGCTCAAAACCAATCATCTCAAGATCGTCGACACGGTGCTGGAATCGAACACGGCGGTCATCGCCAATCAGACCTGCCTTGATGATCCCTGGAAAAAGGATAAGTTGAACAATCTTGTTCTTCTGCTTCAGGGGGCGCTCGAAGCGGAGAGTAAAGTCGGACTCAAGATGAACGTCATCAAGAGCCGGCTAAGGAATGTTCTCTCGATCCTTCCCGCCCTGCAGACGCCGACGATCGCCGAGCTCTCGAATCCTGATTGGGTTGACGTCGATACCGTCATTGACGAAAAAGTTGTGCGCGACTTGATCCCCCAGCTGAAAAAAGCGGGAGCCAAGGGAATCGTCGAGTATCCGCTGAATAAAGTTATCGCCTGAGTGGCAGGTTGGCGGCAAGCTCCAGCACGCGGTTCCTTATTTCTTCGGTCGCCTCTTTATAGACCTCATAGGCGGGTTTGATTTTTAATTTCTCCTGATAGGTTTTCATGTCCATTGGCTTGCCAAAGCTGACCGAGACCGGATGGGGCCGCGGCAGGATCGCGTCGGCCGGCAGAACTTTCCAGGTGTTGCGGAGATAGACGGGGACAACGGGGACGCCGGTCTCGACCGCTAAAACCCCTACCCCCGGCCGGAAAGGAAGCAAATTGCCAGCGGGCGACCGCAACCCCTCCGGATTGACATAGATCGCGCCGCCGAGTTTCAAGATCTTCACGCCGACGCGCAGGGCCGGCAGAAAATCCTCGACCGTATCGAGCTTGACCGCGTTGGCGGCGATTTTGATCCAAAAATTCGACCAGGGTTTGTCGTAATAATATCTTGTCACGAGAGGGTAAAGCTCTTCCCTTCTTTTTCCCAGCGCCCAGGCGACCGCCGCATAATCCATGGCCGAGCTGTGGTTGGCGGCGATAATATAGGGCGGCTTTTCAGGCAGGCTCTCAAGCCCGTAAACTTTTTCGTGACAGTAGAAACGCAGAGGGATCGAAACTATGGCGTAAAACAGGGGGCGGAAAAAGCGATGGAAAGTCCTGTATTGTTTTAGGAAATCCGGCTCCGGCGGAACATCGATCGCCAAAAGCTTGCGCCAGTATTCGGATGTCCCCTCCGGCACGGATTAGCTTCTCTTCTCCCCCTCTCTTTTTAAGAGAGGGGGACGGGGGGTGAGTTCCTCGACGAGCCTGATGATATCGTTGAGCGTGCCGATGCCGCGCAGGCGGTCTTCCGGCACGTCGATCCCGTATTTCTTGTCCAGCGCGGCAAAGATCTCGACGCCTAACAGCGAGTCGACGCCGAGCTGCGTGAACAGATTCGCGTTCGGATCAATTTTATCTTCCGGTACCTTGATCACTTTTGCGACCAGTGTTTTGATCTCTTTCGACAGATTATTCATAATCCCATTTCCTTCCTTAGCGTGAATTTCTTCACCTTCAGCAGACGCGTTTTTGGCAATTCTTCCGAACGAAAGATGATCCGCGCGATGCGCTTATGCTCGGCCAGCTTTTTGTTTAATTCATCGATCTCGGCCCTGACCTTCTCCTCCGAGGCGTTCTCCTTGACGACCACAACCGCCGCGACCTCCTCCGCCCCTTTGCGCAGGCCCTCTTTTACTTTAACGCCAAGGATACAGCTTTCTTTGATGCTCGGCAGTTTATTGAGCCAGAACTCCAGTTCTTCCGGATAGACATTGACCCCGGCGGAGGTCACGATCACATCTTTCAGCCGGCCGGTGATAAAAAGATAGCCGTCTTTATCAAAATGACCGACATCGCCGGTGTAGAGCCGGCCGTCCTTGAGAATTTCACCTGTCAGGTCGGCCCGCCGGTAATAACCCTTCATAATGTTTGGGCCCGTAGCCAGAATCTCACCAGTCGCGTCGATCGTGATCTCAACACCGGGGATCGGCCGGCCGACCGAGCCGAGGCGGTTCTCTTTGAGCGTGTTGGCGCAGAGGATCGGCGCCGATTCGGTCAGCCCATAGCCCTGCAGGATGGTAAAACCTATCTTTTTAAAATTTTTCAGCAGTTCGGGGTCAATCGCCGCGCCGCCGGTGACAAAAAAACGTATCTTGCCGCCGAACTTCTTGTGTATGGCAGAAGACAAGAGCCAACCCAAATATTTCACGATCGGCGCCTCGCGCAAGATGCCGTCATAAAAGAGCTGGTAAAGGAGCGGGACGCCGCACATGACAGTGACGCCGGTCTCCTGCATGTTGCGCAGGAGATTGTATGATTTCAAACTTTCGGCGTAAGTGATGCGGCAGCCCATGTAAAACGGCCCGAGAAAACCGGCGGTAGTTTCAAATGTGTGATGAAGCGGCAGAACCGAGAGAAAATTGTCGGCCGGGCCGAGGTCAAAGAGCGGCGCCACCGCGGTGACGTTCGAGACGATATTGCGGTGCGTGAGCATGACCCCTTTGGGCGAGCCGGTCGTGCCGGAGGTGTAAACGATCGCCGCGAGGTCATCGGGTTCGACTTTGAAGTTGGAAACCTGCGACTGAACGTCGCGGTTTCCAAGGTCCTCCATCAGAATTTTGTGGCCAGAAATTCTCGTCTCTTTTACAACGTCAGTCAACTTTTGAGAGAGGATTATCGCCTTGGCTTCCGAATCTTCAAGCAGAGGCGAGATCTCTTCTCGCTGAGACATGGCGTCAAGCGGCACGGCCACCGCTCCCATCGCCATGATCGCGAGATAGGCGATCGACCACTCCGGCCGGTTCTCCGAGATAAGCGCGACGCGATCGCCGGGGCCGACGCCAAATGAATGGAGTTTCGCCTGCAGGCGGGCGGCAATTTCAGTAACCTGTCGGAAAGTGAATTTTTCAAACCCCTCACCCTGCCTGCTGGCAGGCACGGCGCGGCGGATCTGAAAAGCGACATGATCGCTGAATTTTTCGGCGCTTTGCTCAAGCAGGTCTTTGAGAGTCTCGATCATAGATAGAAGAGGCCGCCGGCGATGATCGAAAGATATGGGAGAATAATCGCTCCGAGGCCGAAGACCGAAAAAGCGAAGGGGAGATTTTTTTCGGGCGGCGTGTTCAAGACGATCGGCAGTCCCGTGTAGACAAGATAGGCGGCGTAGAGCCCGAGGATAGAGAGGACAGCGAGCGGCGGAAAGACCTTGAAAACACTGCAGAGCCAGACCGGCGTCATCGAATAGGCGACGATCTTGACCGCGGAAGACGCCTCGCTCTTCGAGCCAAAATACGGCGCCATTAAGCTGATCAGCCAGGCGGCGAACAAGAGGGCCGCGGCCGAAAGGATGTAATTAACGATCCCGCCGATCAACAAATTCAATACAAATGAAAATGTGATGTATTGCCCGCGCGACAGCAGGATCTTGGCGACCATGGCGGCGGCCGGAATGAGCATCATCGGCAGGGCATAGCGCATAAATATCTGCCGCGGCTCGGCTGCTTCGCCTGCTATCTCCCGCCAAACTTTTTCCGGCTCGATTATCAGCCGGTACGCGCGCTTAAACATCGTCTTGATTTTATCACCCGCAACTTGTCAAGGCAAGACGTCTTTGCTACAATGGCGCAAGTCCCGATTGGAGGAGAAATGTTCAGAAAACTTCTCGTGTTGTTTCTGCTGCTTGCCGTTGTTTCCCAAAATGCTTTCGCCCTTTTCGGGGCGCGGCCGATGGGGATGGGCGGCGCTTTCACCGCCATCGCCGACGACGCCAACGCCCCCTACTGGAACCCCGCCGGCATCGCGCTCAATCCGGAAGTTTCTCTGACCGGCTCCACGATGATCAACAACCGCAACACTTTTGTCGGCGATAACGTCGGCAACCTCAAGATGAGTTACGAGACAGAGATGAACCCGTTCCAGTGGATCGCCGGCGTCGGCCTCGCTTCGATGTTCGCCCTTGAGGGGGCGAAATACCTCTCCGACCAGGGGATCCTGAAAAAGGGCTGGGGCCGGGCGGGTGAGGCAACGGCGCGCGAGGAATCGATGGCCGAGCAGGTCAAGGGGACCGAAGAGGTCGTCAGTTTGCGGCAGGAAGCCAAAAAAGCAGTCAAAGCAGCGTTATGGGATCTGCCATGGGACCTGCCATGGTATCGCCCTCACCGGCATTATTATTGGGAACCGAGAGTCAGCCAGGCCGCCACCAAAGCGCAATTCGCCCTGGGCGTGAGTTGGCTCAACGACTACAACCCGCCGCTCAACCAGGGGACGAACTGGTACACGCTGACGCTCGCCTCGGGTTTTGAGCAAAGGGTGGCGGTCGGCGGCGGCGTCAACTTCTACAATCTGCAGAAGATCTCGACCGGCATCAGGGGAATCGGAGCGGATGTTGACCTGGGCGCCATCGCCAAACCTGTCGATTACATCTCTTTCGGCATAGTGACCAAAGGGATACTAACGACCGACATCGCCTGGCAGGACGGAAGTTCCACCCGCTACGAAATGCTCGTCAACGCCGGTCTCGCCGTCAAACCCATTTATTCACTGACGCTCGCCGCTGACGTCCATAATCTTTTCCGAACGAACCAGACCTATCACTACGGCGCGGAGGCCGTCCTTCTGCCGGGGCTTCTCGGTCGGGCCGGGATCTCCGACGGCAGTAAGACCGTCGGCTTGAGTTTGGCTGTCGGCAACATTATTATTGATTACGCTCTCCTTGGAGGCATTTATAACCGGAGCCAGATGATCGGCGCCGCCTGGAGGTTCTAAATGAGCCAGGAGCTCCTTGATGCCGGCCGGCTTTGTATCAACAGGAATCAATATAAAGAAGCGGAAGCGATCTTTGACGAACTGATCAAGCAGACGCAGAAGCAGAGCCGCGACATCGGCCTGCCCGCCTACTTCCGCGGCATCGCCCGCTTTTTGCAGGGACGGTTCCAGGCTGCCTACAGCGATTTCAAGCTCGCCCACCAGCACGACCTGCAGAACAAAAATTTCCGCAACCCATCGGCCCAGGCGATTGCCTACATGGAAGAGACCCTTTTCCCGACGCGGGAGACGATCAGAAAAAACCAGGCCAAGCTGGTGCGCGACCTCAATTCGCCGCGCACCCTCGGCCGCGTCATCGGCGCGAACGTCCTGCGCACAATCCACAAATGGAACTCGACCAGCCCGCTCTTTTCCAGCGGCATCTCGCAGGGGGGCGGCTATTTTTTGACGCTCAAGAACCCGCGCGGCGAACTGAAAGGGATCGCCATCGACCCCGGCTACGATTTTTTTGATATCTTCCGCGACCTGGGCATGGGGATCGCCGACATCGACGCGATCATCATCACCCACGACCACGATGACCACACCGAGTCGGTTGAGGGAATACTATCGCTCCTGGCCAAATATAACGACCATAACGAAATGAAAAAGACGAAGGTCGTGGATATCTTCGGCTCGGCCGGCGTCCTCCTGAAGTTCCACGGCCTCCTCTCGGCCACCGACATGTTGGGGAATCGCGAGATCAACTTTAAGCTCCTTGTCCCGAGCGCGCAGATCAGCGAGATCGAGGGCGCCTCGCTTCAGGAAAAATACGGCTTGACCATAACCGCCAAGCCGGCCCACCACACCGAGCGCTGGACCAATCAGGAATCATCGGTCGGCCTCGTCATCGGCACCAACATCCCCTACCACAACGGCGAGCGGCTCAAGATCGGGATCACCGGCGACACTCGCTACGAAGCCGGCCTCGGCAAGGAATATGGCGACGTTCAGGTCCTGCTCCTCAACATCGGCTCGGTCGAAAAGGAAGAAGGCAAGTTCCTGAAACAGCATCTGGGGATGCTCGGCTGTATCAATCTCCTGAAAGAGGCGCGCCTGGGCAAACCCCTGCTCGCGATCCTGACCGAGTTCGGCGAGGAATTCTCCGGTCGGCGCGAGACGATCAGCCATATAATTGAAAATTGGGCCCAGCCGATGGAGGGGGTGAAAACCCGGGAGCTCAAGGTCATCCCGGCCGACATCCATCTTGAACTGCGGCTCGAAGACCTCAACATCCGCGAAACCGATACCAATGTTTTCTTTCCCTACAATCTGATCAAAGTTGATGAGAGCGACCCCGAAATATTGCGGTATAAATTCAATGGTTAGCTCGCTCGCCGTCTTGCGCGAATCAAAACGCGACACGAAAGGACGGGAAGTCGAGAACCGCGTCATTTTTATCCCCGATCTTGTGCAAAAGATCAAAGCTCGCTGTCCTAGCGCCGCCGTTTTTGTCGAAAAAGATGCCGGCAAAAAGATCGACTTTCCTGACAACCTCTATGTGAAGGCCGGCGCCGCGATCTGTTCTCACGACGAGGCGCTGGGCAAAGACCTGATCGCCGGCGTGAAAGAGACAAAGGCCGAAGATTTTCCAAAGCTCCGAGACAACATTTTTCTCTCGTTCCAGCATTTCGCCCAGAGCCGCGAGCGGACGGAAAATGCGCTTAGGACGAAGGCCGCATACATCACGCTCGAAACAATGGAAGACAGGAAAGAGGGCTATCCGTTCTTCCCGTGCCTTGCGCCGATGAGCGAAGCGGCGGCCAAGGTCATCGCCCGCCACGCCGACGAGTTCGCCCTCTTGAGCAAAAAGATCATCGCCTCCGGCCTGCCGGAGACCGGCTTGCACGGCCTCAAGACCACGATACTGGGCGGCGGCAGCGTCGGCCGGACCGCGGCGGAAGAATTCTCCGAGCGCGGCTGTGAGGTGACTCTCCTCGACAAAAACCCGGTCCGCGTCAGGTCGCTGGCTGAATATTTCAAGGCCAACGCGGCTAGGTTCCCGAAAGTTGCCGTCCTGGCCATGAATCAGGAAAACCTGCGCTCGGCCATTCAGGATTCGTTTTTCCTTGTTTCATCGATGTACACATCAGGGCGAAAACCGGACAAGCTTGTGAAGATCGGTCTGCTAAAAATGATGATCCCCGGCGGCTGTGTCTATCCTGTAGATATCGACCAGGGTGGCGGCGTTGAGGGAGTGATCGAAACGAGCATCCTGGAACCATTTGACTTGCCAGTTATACCGGGGACAGAAGTTTCCTTTTTCGCCCCACCCAACCTCCCCTCCATGGGCGCCCGCACCGCCTCGGAGGCGCTCGGCACGGTTGTTCTTCCCTATGTTGTCGAGATAATCAATAAGGGATTGGAAAAAGCGGCGGCAGAAAATCACGTCATCGCGTCAGGTATTAATATTAAAAACGGCAGAATCGTCCACCCGGGACTCGCGTCTGTCTTCCCCGGTCTCGGTCAATAAAACCTGATCTCAAACCTCGTAAACTCGCCGGTTGCCTGGAACCAGTCGGCGTGATACTTATCGATCACATTCCCCATATCCTCGACAATGGCGTCGAGGAGTTTTTGCAGTGTTTTTTCTTCGCCCTCGGCCACTAACCCAACTTTGCCGTTGGCCAGGTTCTTGACGTAACCCTTGACGCCGTAATCATTGGCGAAGCGCTCGGCGGTGAAGCGAAAGCCGACCCCCTGGACTGAACCGGAAAACAAAACATCCAGCCTTTTCTCAGCCATATGAATATTATAACTGAAATATTATGTTATAATAATATTATGTTCAAGAAATTCCTGATCGCCGCCCTACTCGTCTCGTCAATGGCCGTCAGGCTCTTCGCTGACGAGGTTTCCGAAGAGACCTACAAGAACCAGCTCTATTACCGGCACAACAAACTTGAGCTGACGACGAAAACGCGCGTCATCGGCGAAAGCCGTAGCTACTCGAGCACCGGCATCTCTTCTTCAACTTATTCGTTTGAGGCCTTCGCGCAGACCTACGGCAACATCGAGACCTCGTCGCTCCAGCGCTCCGAGCAGAAAGAGGTGACCGATTGGTTCATCTACAAGGGCGGCGTTGAGGAAATATCTGACCTCGAGTTTCTGGAGCTGATCGGCGACAAAGCCAGGTATAAAGATGTTAAAGAAAAGATGGCCACGCGCGGCGGCTGGCGTCTGCTTGGCAACGCCACGATCGGCGTCGGCATCGTCGCGATGCTGGGCGGGGCGGCCTTCTCGGCGGGGCAGTCAGTCATCACGGGCGGCGGGGTCGTGACAGCCCTCGGCTTTTTCATTAGCGCTTTCAACCTGGAGCCGCACCACTATATCAAATCGGGCTACGCCCTCAACAAGATCGACGAGTATAATCTCGCCCTCAAAAAGAAACTCAACCTGCCGATCAACTTCGAATAAAAGACTGAAATTAGCCGCGCAGTTTGCCGAAAATTGATCGATGAAGATCGTCGGCAATGCCAGACCAAGTCCTTTCAGGCCAAATTCCCTGCGGAAACAGGTCCATGCGGCCAGGTACCAACTCAACCATTATTTTAATGATATTTTTATTAACAAGGTCATCGTTAACGACCGGGCTGATTACGGAGCGGCATACGAGGCGATCGAAAAAGAACGCCTCTTCCCCGTCCAACAGTTTTATGACCAGCCAACGCCGGAGGGATTATCGCAAGTGCTGCAGATTGCCATCCAGCCTTTTATCGTTAGACCTGGATCTGCCGGCTATAACCACATCCGAACAATGGCGATCCTGGCTCTGACTGATTACAATTTGGAGCAGTTCCCAAAAATGATGCGAGAGGTATTTTTTGATGCAACATTCCAGAAGATTTATTTAGCCAGCAACAATGAACCGATCCACTGCATCAGCCGGGGGATCGGGGTCTCGATGCTGGCCTTGTTGACCGTCATGCCTGATAAAGTCGGCCGTTTTCTATTGGACAGGACGACCAAGCCGTCGGTCACGGACCAGGAATATAAGCTTATTAATTTTGTCTTTAGTAAATACCGCGAGGAGTATGAGGCGGGACGATTACTTTTTCGTTCACCGCTCGCTTACCGCTGGGCGGCCCAGCAGGAACAGCTGAGGCAAAAGAGGGCTTAACTCAACCTTGTCCGGGAAAATGCCCTTTTAGCCACTCTCGACAGACTGCCCGGTCATCGAGCGCCACTTTTTTCCCGTTAAAATCCTGGGACTCTTCATGCCCCCGTCCGGCGACCAAAACAATGTCTCCAGCTTTCGCCATTTTCAAAGCTTTGTTAATCGCCTCTTTCCGATCTATAATAACTTCCAAACATTTGTCATTTGTCATTGGACATTTGTCATTCGAAAAACCTGAAGCGATTGCACTGACGATGTCTTCAGGTTTTTCGCCGTGCGGATCGTCAGTGGTCACAATCGTGTGATCAGCCAGCCGCGAAGCAATGCCGCCCATGATCGGCCGCTTCTCTTTGTCACGGTCGCCGGGACAGCCGAAGACGAGAATCAGGCGGCCTTTTGTGAACGGTTTATAAGTTTCCAATAATTTCTGCAAACTGTCGGGCGAATGGGCAAAGTCGACGACCACTCTGAACGGCTGGCCGCTAACGATCTCCTCTTGCCGGCCGGGAATGACTTTGACCGCCTCGATCCCCTTTTTGATGACCGTCGGCCGGATGCCGAGCGTCAGACCGCACTGGAATGCCGCCGCGATATTATAAACATTGTGCAGCCCGATCAGCGGTGTGCGGAGCTCCGTCGTGTTCAATTTCACTGTCATCTCGTTCTCGCGGATATCGATGCCGCCAACTTCAACGTCAAATTCATTATGCTTGGTACTGCGCAGTTCGTGCCGCGCCTGATCGACGCCGTAAGGGACGACCTCGCCTTTCACCATCCCGATGATTGAAGCGCTGGCCGGGTCGTCGACATTGATGATCGCCGTGCTGTTCTCATCAAGCATTTCGAATAATTTGCGCTTGGCCAGGAGATAATCCGCCATCGTTTCGTGATAATCGAGATGGTCGTGGGTCAAGTTCGTAAAGATCGCGATCTCAAAGCGGCAGGCGTGGACCCGCTCCTGCGCCAGGGCGTGCGAAGAGACCTCAAGGACACAGTGAGTATATCCCTCTTTGACCAGCCGCGCGAGCTCCGCCTGCAGGTCGGCCGATTCCGGCGTTGTCATGCTGTTCGTGATCGTGCCGATCAGCCCGGCCCTGAAGCCGGCGGTCTCAAGGATCGACCTGATCAGATACGTGACTGTTGTTTTCCCTTTTGTGCCGGTGACGCCGATCAACTTGAGTTTATTAGAAGGGCGGCTGAAATATTCGGCCGAGAACTCGGCCAGCGCTTTTCTGGCCGAGGGAACTTTTTTGAATTCAACGCCCGCGGGGACGGCGACATCCTTTTCCGCTACGATCACTTTGGCGCCGGCGGCGATCGCCTGCGGGATAAAATCCGCGCCATCGAACTTCAACCCCGGGATCGCGACAAACGTGTCGCCCGGCTTAACCTTGCGCGAATCATAGGTGATCATTCGCTTAATGAATCCTCTATCTTTCCCTTCGTCAGCAGACTGCGCAGGTTTTGCCACCAGGCCACGCTTTTCTCGAGGGCCAAATGCATGATCGGGCTGTAGGGAAAATCGTAGGCGCCGATATATTTTACCGGCCGCCCGTTGAAGCCCTTCTTAAAACGGTAGACACCAAAGAGCGGGTGATGTTCATTTGGGTTCGCCGGGATCCCCCAAAGGTCGTATTCTTTAAAGCCCTTTTCCTTCGCCCACTTGATCACTTCCCAGTGCAGAAGATGATTGGGCATCACGTTGCGATATTCCGAAGCCGAGGCGCCGTACATGTACCAGATCTTCCGGCCAAACGCGAAGATGATGACTGCCGCGATCGGTTTGTCTTCGTAATAAGCGATGAAATTCGTCCCCAGCCCGGCCGGGAACATGATCTCGCGCAGTTTCAGGTAATAGCCGGCCGGATGGACAAGAAAGTTGTCGCGCCTGGCCGTTTCCCGGTAAAGATCGTTGAAAATATCGATCCCCTCCGAACTCACATCCTCTTTGACCGTCACGCTTTTTTTTTCAGCCAGGCGGATGTTGTAGCGTGTTTTTTCCTCAAAACTTTTCATTATCTCATCAAGGTCGCGGTCGAGATCGAGGATAAAGGTCGCGCGCGGCTGGACCTGTTTGCCGGCTTTCTCAAAACCCAGCGCTTTGAGACTTTCTCTTGCCGCGGCGTCCTCTTCCGGGATCTCCGGATCAATCTTGAGCGAGACGGCGCGGTCGTGATCGGCCTCCTTTTCGACGATCTCAAGCAAACCGTGGAGAAGCTCCCTGTCGGCAAAATTTATGACTGGCCCGCGCGGCGCGTAATAGAGCGATGACCGGATCAGCGGGATCTCCCTTCTAAGGATGGAGATGCCGGCGACGATCTTTCCTTCCGCCTCAAGAGCGACGCGCACCGGCCGCCAACCGAAGCACGCTTTGAATTCCCCCCACTCGTACGACTGAAGGACGGAAGCGTGCGGCGAGGCGGCGGCAAATTCATTCCATGTTTCTTTATCGGCGGGGCCAAGGAGCCTTGATCTCATGTTATAATTATAACATGCTGCTGATGATCGATAATTACGATTCGTTCACCTACAATCTCGTCCAGTATTTCGGCGAGCTGGGCCAGCAATTGAAGGTCTATCGCAACGACAAGATCACGATTCAAAAGATAAAAGATCTGAAACCCTCGTGGATCGTCATCTCGCCCGGCCCGGGCACGCCCAATCAGGCCGGCATCTCTGAAGCGGTCATTCGATCTTTTGCCGGCAAAATACCTATCCTCGGCGTTTGTCTCGGCCATCAGGCGATCGGCGAGGTCTACGGAGGCAAGATCATCAGGAAAGGAGTCGTGATGCACGGAAAAACTTCAAAGATCTATCATGACGGCAAAACCCTCTTTAAGGGCTTGCCCAATCCTTTTATCGCCACGCGCTACCATTCACTTCTGGTCGAAAGAAAATCACTGCCCAAAGAACTGGAGATCAGCGCCTGGACAAAAGACAAAGAGATCATGGGCCTGCGGCATAAAAAGTTTAAGGTTGAGGGAGTCCAGTTCCATCCGGAATCTATTCTGACTTCTTCGGGGAAGAAACTGCTTCAGAACTTTTTGTCTCTGTAGTTTTTGCCTTCTCGGTCTTCGGTTTTTTGTCTTCTGTCTTTGGTCTTTGGTCTTCTGTCTTCGGTCTTTTCCCGGAATCAGTGGCGTAGAAGCCGGAGCCCTTAAAAATAACGCCAGCCGCCGAGATCAGCCGCTTGATCGGCCCCTTGCAGAGCGGGCAGTATTTGAGCGGCTCCTCAGACATTTTCTGTTGGACTTCAAAGACATGGCCGCACTTTGCGCATTTGTAGTCGTATAAAGGCATTGGTCAGATCACCTGAATATCAGATTATCAGAAGATCAGGATAATTTCAAGGGCTCGATTTTGAGCGAGTTGAGGGTTTGCTGGGGCTGGTTAACAACATAGACACCGGGCATGCCGGGCACATCCTTCAATTTGCGAGTCACGCTCTCGAATTCATCCTTGAGGACAGCCATAAAATCGGCCTTGTCATTATCACTTTTAACGATATTGTTAAGATATGACTTGTCGACCCCGATATGTTGACCAATTTCGCCTACCATTACATTGAATTTATCGGGCGGAAGAAGAAAAAACTTGCGCCAGGGCAGGCTACAGATATTTCTTGAGAACTTCCGGGATCTCGAGAGTGCCGTCGGCTTTCTGATAGTTCTCCAAGATAGCGGCAAAACAGCGGCCGACCGCCAGCCCCGAGCCGTTCAGCGTGTGGACGAACTCCGGCTTGGCGTCCTTGGCCGGACGATACCTGATATTGGCGCGTCTGGCTTGGAATGACTCGAAATTGGAACAGGAGGATATCTCGCGATATTGATTTTCGCTCGGGAACCAGACCTCGATATCGTAAGTTTTCGCGGCGGAAAAACCTAGATCACCCGAACACAATTGCATGATTCTGTAAGGCAGGTTTAACTTTTTTAGGACCAACTCGGCATCAGCCGTCAATTTTTCCAGCTCATCATTTGACTTATCCGGCTCGACAAATTTGACCAGCTCGACCTTGTTAAATTGGTGCTGGCGGATGATCCCTTTGACATCCTTGCCGTAAGAGCCGGCCTCGCGGCGAAAACACGGGCTATAGGCGACGTGCTTAATCGGCAGTGAGCCGGACGGCAAAATTTCTTCCCGGTAAAGGTTGGTGACCGAAACCTCCGCGGTTGGGATTAGATAAAGCTCGTCATCGCGGCAGCGAAAAAGCTCTTCTTCGAACTTTGGCAACTGCCCCGTCCCCCGCATGCTTTCGGGGAGAACCATGGCCGGGGTCATGACTTCGGTATAGCCGTTCTCTTTGATGTGGAGATCAAGCATAAAACTGATGAGCGCGCGTTCAAGCGCCGCGCCCAGCCCTTTATAGACGACAAAGCGGGAGCCAGAGATCTTGGCGGCGCGGTCAAAATCAAGGATATCGAGCTTTTTGCCGAGCTCATCATGCGGCAGGGGTTTGAAATCGAATTTCCTCTTTTCGCCCCACATACGGACCTGGAGGTTGTCGCGGCAGTCCTTGCCTTTCGGCACCGTCGCCTGCGGGATATTCGGGATCGCCATGACGATCTCTTCGATCTGGCGCTCGAACCCTTTCTGTTCATCTTCGAGCGTCTTGATCTCGTCAGAGAGGACCTTCATCTCGGCGAGGAGCTTTGAGGCGTCCGTCTTGTTCTTTTTTAGCTGCGCGATCTGCTCGGAGGCGGCGTTGCGCCGGGCCTTGCGTTCATCGATCTTGGCCGTCAGTTTCCTCCATTCCTCATCAACGGAGAGGAAATTTTCGACCGGCGCTATCTCCGCCCCCCGGTTTGTCAATCCGGCCATGACGAGATCAGGATTGCTTCTGATGAATTTCGGGTCAAGCATGGTGCTATTCTAACACAGAAGTAAAGCTAACTAAACCGATGAAGGAAAAGATCGCGCCCAGCCACATGACACCCTGATAACCGTAGATCTCGGCGATCGCGCCGGCCATGAACGGACCAAGCACGGCCGTGAAATTGACGATCGAATTGAGCAGTCCCATGGCCGTCGACTGCTCAAGGTTCTTGCTCAAAAGCTCCTGGACAGAGCCGACCTGCAGGGTCGAGTATGAGTAAGCGAGCAGGAGCTGGAAGACGAGGACGACCGGCAGATAAGGAAAGAGGGCGTAGGCGGTAAACGTCGCGACCGAACAGAGCAGGCCGATATTGACGAGATAAAGGTTCCGAAATCTCTCAACGTACTGCATGATGAAAAACTGCGTAAAAGTGTTCACGAAATACGCGATGCCGACCCAGAGCATATCGGCGCCGGTAAAAACCAGATAGAGCGGGAAGATCGCCCAGATCGCCTGCGCCCCGAGCTGGCGGAAGAAATACGGGATATAGATCCTCGCGTTGCGCCTGACCAGCCCGAACGGTATGAGTTTAATCTTGCGCGGCACGACCGGCGTCTCCCGCAGCTGCAGGGAGAGGAAGAAGGCGATGGCAAAAAAGATCGAGCTCAGAAGGAATATGGTCTGGCTGGAGGCGATCAGGCCGACCAGCACCGCGCCCACCGCCCAGCCAAGCGACCCCGAGCCGGCAAAGTAGCCCATCTTCCCTTTATATTCGTGGTAGGCATATACGGCTAACGCCGCCGGGAAGATCCCCGCCCCCGCCCCCGCCAGCGACCGGATAACGAATAAGGAGAACAGGTCCTTAGCCATGATCTGGCCGGCAAAAAAAACGACGGACAAGAACAGGCCCAGCCGCAAAATATATTTACTGCCGTATTTGTCGGCCAGCGCGCCGAAGAGATACGAAGATAAGAGATAAAACAGGTTGAACGAGCCGACGATCAAACCGACCAGCCCGGGGCTCGCCCCGAATCCTTCCGCCATGAGCGGGATCAGGATCGACGAAGCCATCATCGCGGCGTAGCTGAAGAGCTGGATCAGGCTTGAGCTTTCCATTTAGTCCCATAGCGCGTATCCTCGATCTCGATCCCCTGCTCGGCCAGTTGTTCGCGGATCTCATCCGACCGTTTGAAATCCTTATTCTTGCGGGCCGCCTCGCGTTCGACGATCAGGCCTTCGACTCTCCTATTTTCTATTTTCAACTTTCTATTTTCTATTTTCAGTCCCAGCACTTCGCACAAGCCGACGACCGATTCTTTCATTAACTTCAAGCATTCCTTCTCGGCCTCCCCATCGTCGAGCGTTTTGCGGCAGAACTTGATCATGTCAAAAATAGCGGCGACAGCTCCCGCTGTATTGAAGTCGTCATCCATAGCCGCCATAAATTTGTCCCTATATGGGGCCAGCTCTTCATCAATATCCTCACGCTCAATGACATTAACCTCCCCTTCTTCTTCACCCCCTCTCTTTTTAAGACCTTGCCTGCCGGCAGGCAGGGAGGGGGCCGGGGGGTGAGTTATCAGGAAATCGATATCTTCGACGAATTTAACTATCCGCCCGTAAGCTTCCCTGGCGGCGGCGAGCTCCACATCGCTGTAGTTGATGGGACTGCGGTAATGCGTCGAGAGCAGGAAGAGGCGGACGACCATCGGGTCGAACTTCTCAAATACATCCTTGAGCGTGAAGAAATTGCCGAGCGACTTGCTCAGCTTCTGTTTGTTGACATTGACGAAGCCGTTGTGGATCCAGTATTTGACCCAGGGAACTTTGCCGGTAAAGGCCTCGGTCTGGGCGGTTTCGTTCTCGTGGTGGGGGAATTCAAGGTCAAGCCCGCCGCCGTGAATATCGAACTGCTCCCCCAGGTATTTAGTCGACATGACCGAGCACTCGATGTGCCAGCCGGGCCGCCCCTCACCCCACGGGCTTGGCCAGGAGGGCTCGCCTGCCTTGGCTTTCTTCCATAACGCGAAGTCCAAAGGATTCTTCTTCGCCCCTTTCACCTCTATCCTTGCGCCTGCCTCCTGCTCCTCTTTTCTTTTCCCCGAAAGCTTTCCATAATCCGCGAACTTATCGACTTCAAAATAGACGCCGTCCTCCAAAACATAGGCGTATCCCCTATCCAACAAACCGACTATCCAACTAACCATCTCATCAATGTGCTCGGTCGCCTTCGGATAAACACTCGCCCGCTTCACATTCAATTTATCCATGACCTCAAAGTATGACTGCGTGTATTTTTCCGCGATCGCGTTACTCGTTACCCTATTCGCGTTACTCTTAGCAATGATCTTATCATCCACATCCGTAATATTCTGCACATAATTGACTTCATAACCGGAGTATTCAAGATACCGCCGGATGACATCGAATGTCACATACGCGCGTCCGTGTCCAAGATGTGTTTCATCATAAGGGGTGATGCCGCAAACATACATGCCGACTTTGGGCGGATCTCTAGGGATAAACTCCTCTTTGTCGCGGGTTAAAGTATTATGAACTTTGAGGGTCATGCCGCTGGCAGAACTCTGGCCGGATTACCGACGACGGTTGAGCCGGCCGGCGCCGATCTGATGACGACCGAGCCGGCGCCGATGGTGGCCCCGTCGCCGATCGCGATATCGCCCAGGATGATCGCTTCGGCCCCGATCACGACCCGGTCGCCGATCGTCGGGTGGCGCTTGCCTTTCGCCTTGCCGGTGCCGCCGAGCGTCACTCCCTGAAAGATCGTGACATCGTGTCCAATAATCGATGTTTCGCCGATAACAACGCCGCAGCCGTGGTCAATGAATAATCTGCGGCCGATCGTCGCCCCGGGATGAATCTCGATCAAGGTCAATAGCCGCATGACCTGGGAGATCAGGCGGGGAATGAACGGGATCCTTAATTTATACAACAAGTGCGCGGCGCGGTGGATCCAGATCGCCCACAGCCCCTGGTAAAGCAAAACCTCAAAAATATTGGCCGCCGCCGGGTCGCGGTCAAATATCGCTTTAATATCCTCGATCATATACATTTAAATTCACTTCCTATCAAAGAACGGGTTCTTGCCCGTCGCGGACAACGGGATACCGTAAGCTATCGCAACATCCTTGCCCATCAGCTTGAGATCGACCGCCGCTCGTCCCACCGAATACATCACCCGATTGTCGACGCGCCGGTCGGCGGCGACCGCGACTGCGGAGCCGATCGCGATACCAAGATCGCCGGTGTTGTAGGCGCAAACAGCCCCCGCCTTTTCATTAGCCGCGCAGTCGGCAAAACCGCAATATGAGCAATATTTCAGGCCGATCGTCTGTTTCTTCGTGCCGATCAAGACCAGAACCGACGCCTTCTTGATGTTCTCGCTGTCGCGGCGGAAAGTGTTGTTGTCCTCGCGCTCGCCAATCTCCTTCATCTTCGCGGACAACTTCATTATCTCATCGCCTTTCAGGATGGCGAACTCAAGAAAATCTAGCCCCCGCGCCTTCGGCGCCGTGCGCGCCGCCAGACACATCTCCTCGGCTGTTCTCTCCAAAGCATTAGTTATGTGATCAGACATCTTTCCAATAGGTCAAGCTGTTTGGGCGTGCCGATGGCGACGAGAATATCTCCATGGTCGATCTTCGACTCGGCCACCGGCTGGAGATTAAAACTGCCGTCTGTCTTTCTGATCGCCGCGATATAGGCGCCGGATTTCTGGCGAATCTGCGCTTCGCCCAGGGTCTTGCCGGCATAGCCGCAGCCGCCGTCAACCTGGAACTCCCTGATCTCCATTTCGAGATGCTCGCTGTAGAGGACAGTGTCAAGAAAGTCGATCGCCGTCGGCCGTGTCGCCATCTGCGCTATCCGCCGGCCGCCGATAAAATAGGGCGAGATCACGCGGTTTGCCCCCGCCTTCTTAAGTTTGCTTTCGGCATCGACCGAGCTGGCCCTGGCAATGATATAAAGATTTGGATTGAGGACGCGGGCGGAGAGCGCGACAAAAACATTTGAAGTGTCAGAGTCGGCCGAGGCGATCAAGCCCTTCGCCCGCTTTATCCCGGCTTCTTCAAGCACAATGTCGGAGGTGATGTCGCCGATCAAATAAGGTATCCCCTCCGGTTCAAGCTCGACTGCCGTTTCCGGTTTGCTGTCGATCACGACAAAAGGTATTTTCCAGGCCTTGAACTCGGTCGCCACCTGGTGCCCCACCCGGCCGAAACCGCAGATGACAAAATGATTTTTCAACGCGTCAATTTTCTTTTCCATCAATTTCCTCCTCCTGATCCTAATAAAATCGCCTGAAACGATGAATTCCAGCGCCCGGCCGATGACCACCACGATCAAGATAATCCCGATCAAGATAAAAAACATGTCAAAGACCATGCCGACCGGCGACATCCCCTTGACCGGCCGAAAACCTACCGTCGTCAGCGTCACGACCACCATGTACATGGCTTCGAGCAGGCTGAATTTGTCAATAGTGACAAAGCCGACCACGCCGACAATGCAAACCGCCAGCAGGATCAGGACGGGCAGAAGGAACTGCCGCCAGAGCCGGATCTCGTAATAATAATCACTGATCTTAATTTTTACTTTTTTAGCCATGGCTCACTTTAATAAGTATAGCGTAAAATCGCCCGGATGATAATCGTGTCTTATGATGTAGCGGGTCGCGACGAAACGGCTGTAATTGAGGATCTCTTCGGGATTGAAAAAGAAATACCGGCCGCTCTCAACATCCTCGGCGCGGGCGGCGGGTAGCCCACCTTCGCTCAGAAAATTGATCCCAACGCCGAAGGAAGCAAGGTCGTACATGCGGAACATCATCTCTTTGACGAAATTGAGGTGATCGAGCCGGTCGGTCGTGCGGATATTGAAAACGCCGGAGCAGATGATGTAGTCGAATTTTGGCACATGCCGCTCTTCTATGATATCCTTGACCTCGAATTTAGCGTCGGTGTATCTTTTTCGCGCGGCCTCGATCAGTTTCGGCGAAATGTCATAACCGCTATAATTTATCTTATTGCGGCTAAGGAGACCGTCCGCCTTGAAAAAACCGTAGAGGTCCCCCAATCCGCAGCCGACATCAAGGAGAGAGATGCCCGAAGCTTTTTTCCCGTAAATAAAGAGTTCTTTCAGCACCTTAAAGCGCAGGCGCTGGCTGTCGGTCGAGTTCCAATCAAGAGCGAGGTAGTTAGTCCCATGCTGAGCCAGCAATCCCTCAAAATACGCGACCTGCGCGGCTTTATCCACGAAAAGATTATAACAGCAATAACTGAAATTTTCTATTTAATCGGCCGAAAAAGAAATATGAGGATACCGAATATGTCTGTTATTTTCCCGGCGCTGGCCGGCCGAAGCCATTTTCCCGTCCGCTTTTCCGGCATATACTTTTGCCGTTCGGACGAGAAAGCGCGGTTTCATCTGCCGCTTAACATTAAAAGAAGCTTGGCTGACCGCACCTTTTTCCTTTCGATCCTGCAGAATCAGGAAAAGGTTCTCATCCTGATTGAAACGCAGATCTGGCGCAAAAGCATCAAGGCCATGCCGCGCCTTGAGCGGCCGTCATTCACCGCATTCAGTTTTCAGGGCAAACTGGACCGCCAGGGCCGATTCGTGATCGATGCGAATTTGCGTAAATTGACTGGTCTGGCTGCCGGTGATGAGATCGTGATCGCCGGCTGCGGCAATCATCTCCAGATCATGAAGAAGAGCGCCTGGGAAGCATCGCTTGATCAGCCGAAGACTTAGATCAACCCGTCCTTGATCATCCTCTCGGCGATCAGGACCGCGTTCAAGGCCGCTCCCCGACGCAGATTATCGGAAACGATCCACATCTCTAACCCATTTTCCTGAGAAATATCTTCACGCACCCTGCCCACCAGCGTTTCGTTCTTGCCGACGCAATCAATGGGGGTCGGATACTCGCCTTTGGCCGGGTTATCAACAACTTTGACGTCGGCAAAACTGGCCATCAGTTTTCTGGCTTCGGCGGCCGAAATCTTCTTTTTGGTCTTGATATTGACCGATTCGGAGTGGCCGATTAAAACTGGGACACGGACCGTCGTCGCCGTCACCTTGATCGACTTGTCTTCAAATATCTTCTGCGTCTCGTTGACCATCTTCATCTCTTCTTTGGTGTAACCGTTCTCGGTAAACTGATCGATCTGCGGCACGACGTTAAAAGCGATCCGCTTGAAGATATATTTCACTTCGACCCTGGCCTTCGGGTCGGCTAACAGGGCTTTCGTCTGGGTCAATAGCTCTTCGACTGCTTCTTTCCCCCACCCCGAAACCGCCTGATAGGTTGAAACCACGATCCGCTCGATGCCGACCGCGTCATAGATCGGCTTCAAGGCCAGAACCATCTGGGCGGTCGAGCAGTTTGGATTGGCGATTATCCCCTTGTGTTTTTTTATGGCGTGACCGTTAACTTCGGGCACGATGAGCGGCACTTCCGGGTCCATCCTGAAATGCGAGGTGTTATCGATGACGACACATTTGCGCTTGGCCGCTTCAGACGCCAGCGCCTCGGAAACCTTAGCGCCCGCCGAGAAAAGTCCGATTTCCATCCCGTCAAACGAAGCCGGCTTTGCTTCTTCAACAATATATTCCTTGCCCTGGAAAGTCACTTTCGAGCCGGCGGTGCGACCCGAGGCCAGCGGCAGGAATCTATTGATCGGAAAATTCCTTTCCTCAAGGACTTTCATCATCTCTTTGCCGACCATCCCCGTCGCGCCTAAAACGCAGACGTTATATTTTTTTGCCATTACGAAACCACTCTCCCATCAAAAAAATCCGCCACCGTCTTTGCCGACAGAGACGGCGCTTTAACTATCCCCTCGCTGATAACACACTCGATCGGCACGTGCTTACCCAAAACTTCCCTGATCGATTCCTCTAACGCTTGCTTGTTCTTTGTTTCCTCAAGGCGTTCTTTATGGAAAGAATACCCTTTGCGGAAACCGATGACCAGCTTGCCGCCGCCGTTCAGCTCGATCGGCTCGCCCTCATGCAGGGAGACATAACCGTAGATGCTTTTTTTACGCATGCTTTCTAATATGGCGGACCAGTGTTCTTTGATATGCGTCAGGGGTTGATCGGGAGCGACGGGAGAATTGTCATGCGTTGTGCGTTGAACGACGGCGACGGGAGAATCGTTAGGTGTAATGCGTTTTGCGGCAGGAACCGCCTGACGCACAACTGTCGACGTTTCGCTCGACGCAACCGCAACCGATTGACGCTCCCCAAGCAGCTCCATCATCGCCACTTCCAAAACCAGCCGCGCGTGAGGATGCCACTTCATGTCGAGTTCGGCGCGCGACAGGGCGCTGATGATCGCCTTGATCCTCTCAAAAGTGAACTTGCCCGCCTGCGCCTCGAGCCGCTTGAGGTAGTCGGCCGTCAGCTCAAGTGATTCGCCCGAGCCGACTTTGAGATGCAATAAATTCCTGAAATGGAGGACCAGGTCGCGCGCTACTTGCTGCATCGAGCGACCCTCCTCCAACCCTTTTCTGATCAGTTCAAGCACAGCCGCGATGTCTCCCGTTGCCGCCGCCTCGCCAAAGCCAAAGAGGAGTTCCTCATCCGCCGTGCCGAGGAGAGTCACCACGTCATCGTAGGCGATCTTATGGCCGGAGAAGGAGACCAGCTGGTCAAGGAGCGAGATCGCGTCACGCATCGCCCCTTCGGCCGAGCGGGCGACAAGGTCGAGCGCCTTCTCATCGATCTCAAACTTTTCGACCTTAGAGATTTTCTTCAGTTGTTCCTTGATCTCGTCCAGTTTTAGACGAGCGAAGTCGAGCCGCTGGCAGCGCGAGGCGATCGTCATGGGGACTTTCTGGTTCTCGGTCGTGGCCAGGACAAAGATCGTGTGCGCCGGCGGCTCCTCGAGAGTTTTCAGCAGGGCGTTAAAGGCCTCCTGTGTCAGCATGTGGACTTCGTCGATAATATAAACTTTGTAGCGCCCTTCCATCGGGGCATAGCGGACGCGCTCGCGCAATTCTCTTATCTCGTCAATACCGCGATTACTGGCCGCGTCGATCTCGATCACATCGACCGAGTGGCCGGTGCGGATCTTTTCGCAATTATCGCACTGGCCGCAGGGATTGGGAGTCGGCCCATCTTTGCAATTGAGCGCCTTGGCTAAAATTCTCGCGGTAGAAGTTTTTCCCGTCCCTCTCGGGCCGGAGAAAAGATAAGCGTGAGCCAGGCGGTTGCTCTTGATCGCATTCTTGAGGGTCTGGACGATGACCGTCTGACCGACAAGATCGTCAAAATTCTGCGAGCGGTATTTACGGTAAAGGGAAACGTATGACATCAGAACCTGATTTTATCATTTTTGGCGGGGGTTGGGAAGTATCGGGATTTGGGACCCATTTGCCCCAGACGTTTACTAAAACCAGAATTCTTGGTACAATGGTTTATCGGCAGGGCGTTTTGGAAACTTCAGGATTTTATTACATGGCAAACAAAGAAGAATTAAGTAAGTGGATCAATCAGGCCGATCATGACCTCGAAATGGCGAAAAAGGTCGTCAAAGATGGCGGCTATGACACCTGCGCTTTCCTTTGCCAGCAAGCGGTCGAAAAATATCTTAAAGCGCTTTACATACATATAAACAAAACCAACCCGCCAAAAACCCATTATCTGGATGAATTGGCAAAAGGCCTCTCGTGCCCGGATAATATACTAGATATCGCCAGGGAACTTTCTTCTGATTACATGATCTCCCGCTATCCCGACGCCGCCACCGTCGCCCCTTATGAGGAATACACTGAATCCGACGCGCTAAGTAAAATATCAAAAGCTGAAAAAGCGATCGCGTGGATTAAATCGGAACTGCAATCATGAAAAAAGACAAATATATCTCTGAATTCATGGAAAAATATTTAGGCGCGATCAAAACCGCTTACAACCCAAAGGGCTTATGGTTTTTCGGCTCCAGGGTCAGCGGCCAGCCAAAAGAGGAGAGCGATATCGATCTGGTTTTGGTCTCAGACAAATTCAAAGGGACAAAGTTTATTTACCGGATGGGCGATTTTTTGAAAAAGTTTGATTACCCAAAGCATATTGACGCGCTATGCTACACCCCGGAAGAATTTGAGAAGAAACAAAAAGAGATCGGCATTGTTCGCGAAGCGGTTGAAAAAGGCGAAAAAATAATCTAGCCCGCTATTTGTAAACCCTCGGCACCCGTTTCCCGATCCCGCAAATCACTTCGTAAGAAACCGTTTCCTCCAGCGCGGCGATTTCGTCAACCGAAATCCCCTCTCCGTTCTGCTCGCCGATTAAAACGACTTCGTCGCCCATTTCAACTTTTGCATCACCGATGTTAACCACTGTCAGATCCATCGTGACCGCGCCGACCACCGGATAACGCTTCCCTCTGACGAGCACCTTCCCCCGATTGGAGAGCCGGCGGCTGTAGCCGTCCGCGTAACCGACCGGAATCGTCGCGATCGTCGTTTCGGCCGGCGTCACATAAGTACTGCCGTAGGAGAGCGGCGTCCCCGCCGGCACCCGCTTGAGATACGTCACGCGGCTCTTAAAAGAGAGCGCCGGTTTTAGTTCGATCAGCCGCCGTGAATTCTGCGGATAGAGGCCGTAGATCATCAGGCCCACCCTCACCATATCCAGATGCGTCTCACGATGAAAAAGCGTCGCGGCCGAATTGGCGCAATGCTTGACGGGGATGGAAGAGACCCTCTCCGCGATCCGCTGAAATTTTTGAAATTGATCGGCGGTAAATTTATCGGCGGGATCTTCGGCTTTGGCAAAATGAGTAAAAATACCTTCTAATACCAGTCCCGGCAGTGAAGATACTTTATTGATAAAGGCCATCGCCTCGGAAGGCGGGACCCCCACCCTTCCCATGCCGGTATCAATTTTAATGTGGACCCGGGCCGGCTTTTTTCTTTTTTCCGCTTCTTCCGAAAAAGCTTTGGCTTCCGAATAGGAATAAATTGTTTGGGTTAAGCCGTGCTGGACAACTTCATCCGCCACCGAGGTGGGAGACTCGGTTAAAATCAAAACCGGCGAAAGAACCCCCGCCTCCCGCAGTTCCAGAGCTTCTTTAAGATTGGCGACGCCCAGATAATCGGCGCCGGCTTCAACCGCCGCCCGTGAGACCGCCACCGCGCCGTGGCCGTAAGCGTTGGCTTTGACGACCGCCATGAAGCGCACACCCGGCGCCAGGAAACGCTTGATGGCGGCAATGTTATGCTTGATCGCTTCTAAACTAATTTCCGCGTATGTGTTCATTTCTTAATTTATCCACCAGTTCGTCGGGAATCGTGTGCTCGCCCAGTTTTAATTCCCGACCGCCTTCCGCTCCGTGATAGTCAGAGCCACCCGTCGCCAGCAGTCCGTTCTTTCTGGCCAGGGCGAGATAATGTTCGATCTGGTCGGCATAATAGCCGGGATAATAGATCTCTATGCCGCGCAGGCCGGCCGCCATCAGCTCCGGGATGACTTCGTCGCAATTCGAAATCACCGGATGGGCGAAGACCGGAATGCCCCCAGCTTTTTTGATCAAAGCCACCGCTTCCGCCGGCAGGAGCCGGTAATGCGGCACGTAGGCCGGCGCCCGGAAATCAAGATAGCGGCTGAAGGCCTCTTTAAAGTTTGCCACCAGGCCTTTGGCGATCAAGACCCTCGCCACATGCGGCCGCCCGGGCGACTTCTGCCCGGAAATGGCAAAGATCTCGTCCGCCTCGATCTCAACTCCCTGCCCTTTCAACTTCTCGACAATTTTATAAATGCGCTCGACCCGGCCCTGCTGGATCTTGCCGAGAATATCCGACAGCTCCGCGTCGTGATGATCAAAAAAATAACCCAGGATATGGACCTCGGCCCGCGGGTTTTCTGTTGTAAACTCAATCCCTGGAATAACTTCTACCCCATGCCCCTGACCCGATACCATCGCGACTTCAATCCCATCTATATTATCGTGATCCGTCAGGGCGATGGTCTTGATCCCCGCCGCCTGCGCCAGTTTCACGATCTCTTCGGGCGTTTCTGTCCCGTCAGAGAGATTGCTGTGGATATGCAGGTCGGCTGACATTCATTAATTATAGCAAATTTCGGGAGAGGACTAAATAGTCAAAAACCTGGGGGGAGATCTCGAGGCCGAGCAGGGTTTGAGTAAAGGCCTGCGCCGCCACGTCGCTCAAGCCCCTGATCGTCTTTTCCCGGACAAATGAGCCGATTCGCCAAACTGGGAATTTGAATCGCTTGTAAACCTCGCCGATCCGCTCGGCTTCGAGGTGATGGAACAATTGCTGGGCCACGACCAGCTTGAGCAGGCGCTCGGAAAGCTCCGCCGATTGCACTTCGCGCAAGAGTTTTTCGTGGAATTTGCGCGAGATGACGATCTCTTTCTTTTCGCGCCGATATTCGCTGGTGCCGCCCGACTGTTTGTCCTCGCCAAAGACCCGCAGGCCCATTTTGACGGCGATCTTGCGCGGGTCATCCATTCCGTACTCGGTCGCCACCCAGCCGGCCGCCTCAACGCCGATCGCCTGGGCTTCCTTAATGATCTTGACCTTGTCTTCTTCGGAGAGCTTCTGGAAGACCTTGTCGCGGGCCAGCTCAAGGTATGCGAGGGCGACACGGTTGCGCTCCGATATAGCGACGGTTGATTTCTTAACTTTTGGTTTGCTCTTAATCATAGACTCTGGCGACCCGATCGCTGACACGGCCCTTTTCGACCGTTATTATAACATAGTGGTAGAAGCCGCCGAACTCGGGCGGCAGATAGAGCGGCGCCCCGGCCCCGCCAGTCACGATATAGGTCACCCCTGCCCGTTCGGCTTTCGCGTAACCGTGGATGTGCCCGGCAAAAACATAGTCGACCTTATACTTTTCAAATAACTTCTCCAGCTCCTCGGTCACCGCCCGGCCGGACATGATGTAGTCAGGATAGATCGCCGACGGGTCAAAGACCGGCTTGTGCATGAAGACGAACTTGTGCCGGGCTTTTGTCTGCGCCAGATCCTTTTTTAGCCAGGCGAACTGGGCGCTGCCGAAGCTCTCTTTAAAGGCGTTGTTCAAAACAACGAAATGTGAATCCTCAAAATCGAACGAATAATAAAGCGGGCCGAAGTATTTTTGAAATATCCGCCAGCCGCCGCGCACGCCGTCATGGTTACCCAGGACATTATAAACCGGCGCTTTCAGCTTTGAGGTCATTTCCATGTAAGCGATGTATTTCTCTTCACTGCCGTTCGAGGCAAAATCGCCGGTATTGACGGCAAAGGCGACGGCCTTTTCCTTGTTGAGTTTGCTGACCAAAAGCTTGAATGTCTCGTCCCCATCACGGTTATCGCCAAAGACGGCGAAGGAGAAGGCAAAAACTCGGCTCGCTACTGCGAGGCAGAAAAAAACTAAGCAGAGGCGCTTAGACAAGTTTTAGGTCCTGCAAAACTTTCCGAATCTGGTCTTTTTCCTGCGCACTCGGCTCAACCAGCGGTAGGCGCGGTTTGCCAACCGGCTGGCCGATCAACTCGAGCGCGTATTTGACCGGTGAAGGGTTCGACGTGATGAATAAAACCTTAAATATCGGCAAAAGTTTGAGATGGATCGCCATGGCTTTTTTGGTGTCACCGGCATGATAAGCCGCCACCATCTGGGCGATCTCTTTACCGACGATATGCGAAGCCACGGAAATGATGCCGACCGCCCCCACCGACATCATCGGCAGCGTCAGCGAGTCATCGCCGCTCCAGATCGTGAAATCTTTCGGGCAGAGCTGTCGCGTCGCCGAGGTCTGGTCCAAGCTCCCCGCCGCGTCTTTTAAGCCGGCGATATTTTTCAACCCGGCGATCCGCGCCGTCGTTTCTGGCGTCATATTGATCCCGGTCCGGCCGGGGATGTTGTAAATGATGATCGGGAGCCGGGTGTTTTCCGCCACCGCTTTAAAGTGCTGGTAGAGCCCTTCCTGCGACGGCTTATTATAGTACGGGACGACGACCATCACGCCGTCGACGCCGATCTCCTCCGCCCGTTTGGTCGATTTGATCGTCGTTTCGGTTGAGTTTGAGCCGGTCCCGGCTACAATTTTACATCGTCCACTAACCGCTTTTTTGACAACTTTATAAAGTTCGTATTCCTCGTCATGGGTCAGCGTTGGCGACTCCCCCGTCGTGCCGTGAAGCACAAGCCCGTCCGAGCCATTTTTCACCAAGAAATCCGCTAACTCCTCCGCCCTTTTCCAATTAACGGACATGTCCGCCTTGAAAGGCGTCACCATCGCGGTTAAAACTTTGCCTAGATCAGCCATAATACACCTCAAGGTAATTATAACACATATTATTTGCCGCCCAATTCCGCAAAATGGCGCCGGAAACGTGAAGGAATTTTGATGGAGACATTGTAGCCCAATTGTTTAAGCCCTTTTGAAATAATGCCATGTCCGTCGCTGTAGAATTTTTCGATCCTCTTTTGCCGATCTTTAATCCCCTGATAATTGACCGGGCAGACAAATGTCCAATCGGCCCCATCACGGTTTAACACGACGCGAAAAAAAGAATCGATCTCCGTTTCTTTGCGGCCGACTTTCTTTAAAAGAATAACATGCTCCATCGCGTCATCAATGTTGCTGATGATCCCGGTCTCGCCGTCATAAGAAAGTAAGACAAGCAACGGATCGTCATTCTTGATCGCCTTGTTGACAGCATTTTTGTTAGGAAAATAGGTGAATTTCATGTTTACTGTTTTGAGTATACCATGAAGCCCTCATGAGGCAAAATCACTTGATCTCAAAGCCTTGCGGATCTTCCGGCTATATGCTAACCTGCAATAATGAATAAATATCTGTTATGGATCTTTTTGTTGGCGCTGTACTTTTCTTTCGGTATTTTTTCGGGCCTGATAAATTTCATTTCCGACTGGCTATGGTTTTCTGAGGTCGGCTATACAGAGGTCCTGTTCAAGTCCCTTGGCGCCATGATCGGCATCGTCGCTGGCGTCGCGATCTTCTCGTTCGTCTTTCTCACGGGAAACTTTTTGGCCGCCGTAAAATCAAAAAATCCGTGGTTCATAAGACTGCCGGCCGGCGTCGTTGATGTGCCGCTAATCATTTCCGGGGACATGGTAAGGCGAACAGGCATCTTTATTTCGCTGGCTATTTCGCTTCTTTTGGGCCTGGCGTACGCTTCACAGTGGCAGGCCGTCCTAAAATTCCTGATGTCGACCACTTTTGGCAAGCTCGATCCTATCTTCGGAAAAGACATCTCATTCTATGTTTTTACGCTGCCGGTCATTGAGCTGGTTATGTCGCTCTTCAAGGGCATCATTGTTATTTCCCTTGTCGGCTGCGCCGCGATGTACATAATAAGGGGGAATTTTAATTTCCTCAATTTCATCGGCCGAGCGGCAGGTGCGCGGCTCCGCGATCTCGGACTTCCTTTTTCTGAACAGTGGGAGCGCAACGAAACTGAAACGGAGCCGAAGGCGCGGCTGCATATTGCCGTTCTCCTCTCTCTGTTCTCGTTAACGGCGGCCGCCGGAGCTTATTTTTCATTATTCAAACTTCTCGTGTCCCAGAGCGGCCTGGTTTTCGGGCCCGGCCTTGCCGATGTAAATGTTAAGATCCCGCTGACCTGGCTATTATTCGCGGCCGCAATATTTATTTTCGTCGCCGTCCTCCATTGGGGCTTTACGGGCAGAAAGCGGTTCTTCGCCGCTTCGCTCATTATTTATATTTTTTCGCTGATGGCTTTAAATATTCTGCCGCCGATCGTTCAGCAACTGATCGTCGTGCCCAATGAACTTGCCAAAGAAACCCCTTTCATCAGGCATAATATTGCCGCGACCCGGCAGGCCTTCGGGCTTGACAATGTGGAAGAGCGGGAAATATCGGGCGATTATCCCCTCACCGCCGCGGATATCGCGCGCAATGACTTGACGATCAGAAACGTGCGCCTTTGGGACAGGGCCCCGCTGCTGTCCACTTTTTCTCAGATACAGGAAATACGCACGTATTATGAATTCGCTTCCGTCGACAATGACCGCTACCTGATCAACGGCGAAATACGGCAGATAATGATCTCGCCCAGGGAATTATCTTCGGACAGCCTGCCCAACAGGAATTGGATAAATGAAAGATTGACTTTTACTCATGGCTACGGCGTGGCGGCCGGCCCCGTCAACCAGGTGACGGCCGGAGGGCTGCCGGTGCTTTTCGTGAAAGACCTGCCGCCCGCGTCCGAAGTAAAAGAACTGATCGTCACGCGCCCCGAAATTTATTACGGCGAGCTGTCCAACGATTATGTGATCGTTAAAACAAAGTCTAAGGAATTTGATTATCCGAAAGGGGAGGATAATGTCTTCACTACTTACGCCGGAAAGGGCGGGGTGAAGATCAATTCCTTATTCCGGCGCCTGCTGTATTCACTGCGCTTCGGCTCGCTAAAGTTTATTTTGTCGAACGATATCACGAATGAAAGCCGGATACTTTACCACCGCAATATACGAGAACGCGTTTCAAAGATCGCTCCATTCTTAACTTTTGACCGGGATCCTTACATTGTGATCGCGGGCGGCAAATTGTTCTGGATCGCGGACGCTTATACCACCAGCGCGCTCTACCCCTATTCGCAGCCGTTGTCTTTAGATGGGGGCAGGGTTAACTACATAAAAAATTCTGTCAAAGCGGTGATCGACGCGTTTGACGGCTCGGTCCAATTATACGTTGCGGACACGGCAGATCCCATTATCAAAACATACGAAAAAATATTCCCTTCGTCGTTCCGCCCTCTTTCGGCAATGCCCGCCAACCTTGCAAAACATTTAAGATACCCTGAAGATATCTTCACCCTCCAAACGCACATTTATACCATCTATCATATGGATGATCCTCAGATCTTTTACAACAAAGAGGACCAGTGGGAAATACCCGCTATCGCGCATGAGGGCGAAGCCGGCTTATTGGGCCGGACACCCGCGATGACCCCAAGGCATATGATAATGAAGCTCCCTTCGGAAAAAATCGAAGAATATATTCTCATGCTGCCTTTTACTCCGCGCGCCAAAGATAACCTTTCGGCCTGGATGGTCGCCAGAAATGACGGGGACAATTACGGGCGGCTGCTTGTCTATCGTTTCCCGAAACAGAAGCTTATTTTCGGCCCGAAACAGGTGATCGGCAGGATCAACCAGGATTCAGAAATAAGCCGGCAGATCTCGCTCTGGGATCAGCGTGGTTCGCAAGTTATACAGGGTTCTCTGCTGGTTATACCGTTAGAAGAATCGCTTATTTACGTGCGTCCGCTCTATCTTAAATCCGATGCGGGAAAGATCCCGGAGCTAAAGCGCGTGATCGTCTTGTACGAGAACAGGATCGCCATGGAAGAAACCCTGGAAGAAGGGTTGGCGCGGATATTCGGCGCCGGTGATCGAGTGAGAAGTGTTCCGCCACCGGCAGAAATTCAAATTCAGGGGATCGCAAAGCAGGCCGGCAGCGCCTATGAGGCCGCGCTCCGCGCGCAGAGAGAAGGCAACTGGGCAAAGTACGGGGAAGAGATAAAAAGGCTGGGTGAACTGATCAGGAAATTGCCAAGGTAACGCTCCGCTATTCAGCTCCCGGGCGTCACTTGATCCCAAACGCCTTCTTCAGCTCCTTGATCCGGTCGCGTATCTCCGCCGCGGCTTCGAAGTTGAGCTCGGTCGCCGCCATCTGCATCTCGTTTTCCAGCGCCCGGATCAGTTCGGGCACTTCCTGCTTGGGCATGAAGTCCTTCAAACGCTTAATCTCAGCTAACTTGCTTTCGCGGATGCGGTCGGAGATGTCGGCGATCTCTTTGACGATCGTCTGCGGCGTGATGTTATTTTTTTCGTTGAACTCGATCTGGATCTTGCGCCGGCGGTTAGTTTCCCGGATAGCCGCCTTCATCGACTCGGTCTGCTTTTCCGCATAGAGAATAACCAAACCGTTAACATTGCGCGAAGCCCGGCCGATCGTCTGGATGAGCGAAGTTTCGCCGCGCAGGAAGCCCTCTTTGTCAGCATCGAGAATGGCGACGAGGGAAACCTCGGGCAGGTCAAGTCCCTCGCGCAAAAGATTGATGCCGACCAGAACATCGAACTCGCCCAGCCGCAAACCTCTCAAAATCTCGATCCGATCGAGCGTCTCAACATCGGAGTGGAGATAGCGAACCTTGATGCCGGCCTCATTAATATATTCCGACAGGTCCTCGGCCATGCGCTTGGTCAGCGTCGTTACCAGCACCCGCTCCTTTTTCTCTATTCGTATCTTTACCTCTTTGAGCAGGTCTTCGACCTGGCCCTCTGGCCGTCTCACCTCGACCGCCGGATCAACGAGGCCGGTCGGCCGGATGATCTGCTCGACTGTCTGCGATGAATGTTTCTTTTCAAAGATCCCCGGCGTAGCCGAGACGAAGACCGCCTGCTTGACGCGCTTCTCGAATTCTGCGAACTTGAACGGGCGGTTGTCGAGCGCCGAGGGGAGACGAAAGCCGTAGCCGATCAGCGTCTCTTTTCTGGCCTTGTCGCCCGCGTACATGGCGTGAAGCTGGGGCACGGTCACGTGCGATTCGTCGATAAAGATCATGAAATCTTCCGGAAAATAGTCGAGCAGTGTCGAGGGTGGTTCCCCCGGCTTGCGCCCGTCAAAGTGGCGCGAATAGTTCTCAATGCCTGAACAATAACCCATTTCCCGGATCATCTCCATGTCATATTTGGTGCGCTGTTCCAGCCGCTGGGCCTCGACCAACTTGTTCTTTTTGTTCAATTCGTCAAGCTGGACGGCCAGCTCCCGGTTGATCGATTCGAGCGCCGCGTTGATGCTATCTTCGAATGTTAAATAATGGGTTCCCGGGAAGATCGTCGCTTCGATCTTTTCCGAGAGTTTTTTCCCCGCCACCGGCTCAAGTTCCGTCAGCCGGGCGAGTTTCTCCCCTTCTAACTCGATACGCAGGAGATTCTTTTCATAGGCCGGCAGGATTTCGATCACGTCGCCGCGCACGCGGAATCGCCCGCGCTTCAACTCGTAGTCGTTCCTTTTGTATTTAACCGAAACGAGCTGTTTAATCAGATCTTCGCGGTCGTAGTCCTCGCCAACCTTGAGAGAAATGACCGCCTTCATGTAATCCTTTGGTGTCCCCAGGCCGTAGATGCAGGAGACAGAAGCAACAACTATCACGTCGCGTCGCGAGAGGAGCGACATCGTCGCCTCATGGCGCAGGCGGTCGAGTTCTTCATTGATCGAGGAATCTTTTTCGATGTAGGTGTCGGTGTGCGGAATGTAGGCCTCCGGCTGGTAATAATCGTAGTAGCTGACGAAAAACTCGACGGCGTTCTGCGGAAAGAAAGAGCGGAACTCCTGGCAGAGCTGGGCGGCCAGCGTCTTGTTGGGGGAGATGACAAGAGTCGGACGCTGGGTTTTTTCGATCACATTGGCCATGGTAAAAGTCTTGCCGCTGCCGGTTATCCCGAGGAGTGTCTGATATTTTTGACCGGCCTCTAAACCCTCCACCAATTTACCAATGGCTTCCGGCTGGTCCCCCTGCGGCTTAAACTTGGAGATGAGCTTGAATTTTTGCATGGAGCTGTTTGAGCGTGCCGTCGTTATTGATGACCCTGTCGGCGAGCGCAAGGTACTCTTTCTGTGAGGCCTGAATGCTCACATGCCGCGCCGCTTCTTCCTTCGCCAGTCCGGACTTGAACAACCGCTTGATCCTGCTCTCGCGCGAAGCCATAACAACCCAGACCTCATCGACCAGCGGGATCAGGCCGATCTCCTTGAGCACCGCCGCATTTATGACCACCGTTTTCTGCCGGCTTTGCGGCAATAGCTTGCGGCTTTCAAGTATTTTTACGATCTGTTCTTTAAGCAGAGGATGGACCAGCTTGTTGAGCTGCTGTAACTTTTCTTTATCCGAGAAGACAATCTCGCCGAGCTTGTGGCGGTTGAGCTTGCCGCCGCGCATGAGGATCTTTGAGCCAAAGGCCTTGACCAGCTCGTGCCAGAGTGAGGACTGCGGCTGATAGAGGGAGTGGGCGATCTCATCGGCGTCAATGACCAGCGCCCCAATTTTTTTCAGGGCGGCGGCCGCCTCGTCCTTGCCGGCCGCTATCGGCCCGGTTAACCCGATCACTCTCATGGCATGATTATAGCACGGCGGTTTTTTCTTGACAAAAAGGCATCGTTAAAATAGAATTCACTTAATGAATATTAATGCTCGGAAACCTGCCCCGATAAATCGGGGCGGTTTCCTCGCGATCGCATTAATTTTTTGTCTTGTTTTTCCTGCTTTGGCGGCCGATGTCAATTACCCTTACGGCAGCGTCAATTTGAGATTGCCGCCGGCCGAAGATCCGATCGCCGGTTTTGGCGGCGCCTACTCCGCCCTGCCGATGGGGATGAAGAGCGTGCTTGTTAACCCCGCCACGCTGGCCAAGCTGAAACTCGCCGAGTCGTCCCTGCTGATCTCAAGCGCCGCCGGCTTGAACGCCGTCAGCCGGACGACGAATATAAGCGAATCGAGCGGCACGCTCGAAGGCGGGACTTACGGCGTCTTCTTCAGGGCGCCGGCCAATATCAGCGGCGTTACTGCCCGGGAGATCTCGGTGGACTCTAACCTGAACTACGCCACCAATCCAACCGGCCTCTCTTTCAGCTCGGCGTTAAAGATCAATGATTGGCTGACCCTCGGCTTCGCGACCAACAACCCGTTCGGCGCAGAGATCAATCTGGCGGGCGATTTTCCCACGACTGTAAAAAGCGTGACCAACCTCAACGGCCAGACCCTCGGTGATATGCAAATCGGGACCGACAGCAAACTGAGATACACATTTTCGAGCAGCGGCACGGTCGCCACCTATGAAAGCACCCGGCCGCTCTGGGGCGGGTTTATCACGCAGGAAGCGGTCATCCCGCTTACTTCCATCAGCGCCCTGCGCAACAATTTTGACGTCCAGTCGCCCTACACCGCGACGCTGGCCGGCGGCACTGACAAATTTCACGTCGGACTCAACATGATACCGGTCAATGCGACGGCCAACATCGACAACACGGTGCAGGAGATCATCCCCGCCGGCACCTCGGATATTTTCCTCTACACACCGAATTTTGATCCCAACAATGAGTCCGACCTGGCCGGCTGGATCAACGATCCGGACAAGTATGGCACCTCGAGCGGCTATCTCCGCAAACAGATCAAACTGCCGGCCGGCGAACTGGTCGGCGAATCAAAGTACCAGGGTTTCTACAGCGCCAGCGCGGCGCGCTTCGATCTGGGGATGATGTACGATGTTAACGACTGGTTCGGCGTCGCGCTGGATCTCGAGAATATCTCGGGCTCCTCCCTCAATTTCCGGGGAAGCGGCCTGGCCAGCTATATCAGCTATCGCAATTACGACACGGCTGAAGCCGGCAGCGTGGGCGACCTCCTCCTGCCCGGCGGATCGCAGACGGTCGATCTCCTGCCGGACCGCTGGATCACCACATTCGAGGCCGGGAGCGCTAAACTGTTCCTTGAGCCGGAGAAAAATTATTCCCTGCCCAGAAGACTGCGGCTGGGCGCGGTCTTGAGAAAGCCGTTCCTTATCGCCATTGATTATGAGTCAAACCAGAATCCCATCACTATTCCCGGCAGTGTCGAAGCCGGCAATCTTGTCATCAGCAACTTGAGCTTTATCAGGCTCGGCTTTGAGACCCGGGTCTTTGTCCTCCCCTGGTGGCTGCGCTTTGGGCTGTCGCTGATGATGAAGCCCAACTTGGCCGGCGGTGATCCGACAACAGTTGAAAATATTAATAAATATTTCAAGTACGGCGTCCTGCCGGCCCGCTTCGATCTCGGTTCGACCCTCAACCTCTGGAGCTACGAAGTGAGCGGCGCGTTCGGCGTCAGCGCCCTGCCGGCCATCAATCTCCTCCAGTTCGACACGCAGAACGCCGACTTGAGCAAGACGGTCTATTATACATTCGGCGCGAAGAAGGATGCCTGGGAGGTCAATTATCTTTCGGCGGTTGACGCTGGCTCGACCGCCGCGGCCTACAGCAACAAGCCGACGCCGGCCGGCGGCAGCAAGCAGTTTGAATTTTCTGACGTGAAATATGTGCAGACGTTGGGGGTGACGTACAGGTTTTAAACATGAAAAATAAATGGAAGAATATCAGGGGATCAGAAAATCAGAATGAGAGGATTAGAAAATCAGAGCATCAGAATAAACAGAAATTGTCTGTTTTCTGCTTATCTGCCTTCTGTTTTTCTCTCTCTGTTTTCTGTTTTCTGATCCTCTTTTTAGCTCCCGCTTATGCTGCCCTCATCACCAACGTCGAACCCACTTCCCTCTCCGATAGTTCGTTCATCATCACCTGGACGACGACGGATGAAAAAGCGAGCACCGAGATTTATTACGGCGTCGGCGGCCTGACGGGCGTGGCGACGGTCTCCGGCACGACCAAGTACCACAGCGCGTCACTGTCGGGACTTTTTCCCAACACGACATATCAATACCGGATCAAGTCGGGCAGTACGCTCTATCCGCCGACCGGCACGCCGGTTTCGACTTTTACGACCCTCGCCCGGCCGACCGGGGAGCATCTTTTTGATTTTGCCGTCATTAATGACCTGCGCTACGCCGAAGGCAAAACACCAGACACCAAGAACGCTCGCGGCATCGCCTACTCCAAAGCGCCAAGCATTATTGCTTCAGAAGTCACCGATATAAACACCCATGGCGTGGCTTTTACGGTGGTCAATGGCAATATCGTCGATTCCGACACAGCCGCAAAGTACGGCGATCAAGCGGAAACAAAGGTTAAGCCGAGGCTTGAACTTTTAAACAACAAACCAGCCGACCTGACCTCGAACATCGCTAATAAATACATGCCGATCCCTGGCTTCTACGATAAGATCAATACCGGCTCATACACAACCGACTGGATCACCAACTCTTTCAAGCCGCTCACGAGCGGCACTTCGATCGAGAGCGTTTACGGCTATAACGCGGCCAGCAAGGACGCTGATTCGGTCTTTAATTATCAGTTCCTTTACAAGAATTATAATTTTATCTTCCTCGATTCGGTCAAGAAACCCACGGACGCGACCGGTTCCGCCAATCTTACGACCCTTTACAATTTACTGAGCGCCGAATCGAACACCAAGACATTTATCTTCATGGCCTACCCGGCTTATAACCCGCTGGCGGCCGCCACCAAGGATTATCCGATCGATATCCCGACCGCTGAAGTCGGCGGCGCGCTGAATATTTCAAATGACACCGCCTTCCGGGCGACTATCGAGTCCTTCGAGGACAGCCAGGGCAACCCGATCGTCGCGGCTGTTGTCTCCAGTCACTTAGGCGACAATTACCTGCGGGAGATCAATTCTATTTCCTACGTCCGCCAGGGGCCGGCCGTCCAGTACCCGACCGGCTATTCGGTCTATAAGGTTTATTCCAACGGCTATGTCAAAACCTTCTACAAGACGACCGGTGGTTCGCTGGAGGCGGACGGGGACACGAAGCCGTTCTTTGAATACGCCCGCGACCAGGTCAGCGATGAGGCGGGCCTGCCGGCCTCGGTCTACACCTCGTTCTGGCTCGGCTCAAGCAGTATGCGTAACTTCACCTTCACTTATCCGTTCATACCAGGCGTTTCACCGGAGGTCAGTTCGACTGCTCCCGTCAGCAACGAGAGCGCCGTTTCTCTCAACCGCCCCATCATCGTCACTTTCAGTGAGCGGATGCTGACCACAGACATAAATAGTTGGGTAACGGTCAGCCCTTCGGTCGGCACGATCACCGCCCGCTTCCTCGATTCTTCTAATACTATTCTTTCGGTCAGCCACTCGAGCAATTTTGTTGAAGGGCAAACTTATACCATCACCGTTTCCGGCTCTCTTGCCAAAGACGAGGGTTCAGCCGCTATGGGCACCGATTATAGCTTCACTTTCAACACGACCGGCGGCACGGTCGATTCCGATCCGCCGGCCTCGGCTGTCACGCCTCTGCCGAGCAATTCAACGACCGATCCATTCCCGTCATTCACCGGCGTGGCCAGCGACGATAGCGGCGTCATCAATGTCGAATACCGGATCGACGGAACGGGGAACTGGCTCTCCGCCGAGGCGATCGACGGCACGTTTAACGCAACGAGCGAACCGTTTAGTATAACGATCGTCAGTGCGGTTTCCGCAGGCACGCACGCTCTCTGGCTGCGCACGACCGACGGCGTCGGCAATGTTTCATCAGAAGGCGTTTCCGCTTACTCCTTTACTCTGGCGGAGAACAAGCCAACCATTACCATCAAGGTCGGCGGCAACCGGCTATTTAACGGCGACACGATCTCTTCCACACCGAAATTCGAGATGACGATCGTCTCCGCCCACGGGCTTGCCTCCGCGAGGATCTCGGTCGACGGGACCGCTGCCGCCTTGACGACCGTCAATACCGACTCAAATTATTACGCGACCCACGAGGTAGCAAGCGCCCTCTCGAACGGCATCCACGGGATCACGGTCGAGGCCTTCGACTCACAAGGCAACGGCACGACTGCGGAGGTCTATCCACTCTATGTGCAGGGAGCTGCGGCAGTCGCAGTTCAGGGAACATCGCTTAATTATCCGAACCCGTACGACCCGGCCGCCGGAAATACCTCCATCGGTTACACATTGTCAAAGCCGTCGACCATCACGCTGACGATCCATGACCTCTCCGGCAACATGATCGTCAAGAAAACTTATTCTTCAACGGAGAACGGCGGCCAGGCCGGCTATAACACTGTGACCTGGAACGGCCAGACCGACGGTGGCAGTGTCGTCGGCAACGGAATCTATATTTATCTTGTCATGGCCGATGGCAGAGTGCTTTCCAAAGGCAAGTTAACGGTAGTTAAAAGATGAAGAAAACTCTGCTTACAACTTATTGCTTACTGCTGACTGCTTTCGCGGCTTTTGCAGTCAACGGAGTGGCCTCCGATCCGAGCAGAAGTCTCTACACAGCGCGTCAACTCGGCATGGGCGGTGTCTCGGTCAACTTCTCCGACGACGGCAGCGGCGTCTTTGCCAATCCGGCGCAGTTAACTGACTTTGAATTCCCGCAAATCACGACCGCATCGAGAAAACTTTTACTTGATGAAACCCAATATCTTTTCGCCGGCTGGGCGGTGCCGACCGCCTACGGCACCTTTGGCCTCGGCTATGCCGGGCTGGGAGTTGGCGGCTCGATCCCCACAACGCTTGACCCGACGACCGGCCGCATCACTCAAAATCCGAGTTTGGAAGCGGGCAGTTTCAGCAACAGCATCTTCGCCCTCTCTTATTCAAGAAAGATCAATGTGCCGGTCAAGTTATCTGTTGGCGGCAATTTGAAATTCTTCAATCAGGCGGTCTCCGGCAGCGGCGGCGACCGTGGCACCGGCCTGGGACTCGATCTTGGCATTAACTATAAACCTCTCAAGTGGCTTGAGACCGGAGTCGTGCTTCAGAATCTTATCGGCGGCTCCATCAAATGGGGAACGGTTGAAGACAAGCTTGGCGCCGGTTATAAGCTTGGAGTGCGGGCCGCAGTGTCGGACCAGATCAACGCCGGCCTTGATCTTGATCTCGGCTCTTCATCGCTTTTCCACCTGGGCGTTGAATATTTCCCGCTGAAAGATATTTCCCTGCGGGCCGGGCTCAACCAGGAAGCGGCCGGCGCCGGGCTGACCTTCGGCGTCGGCATGGAGAACGGCGGCTTCCGCTACGATTACGCTTTCGTCCAGCGCGCCGGCCTGCCCGGCGACAATCCGCACTACTTTACCCTCTCCTATGTCGGCGAGAGAAAATTGACGATCGCGAAGAAACTGAAGTCAAAAGCCGTCGCGATAAAGTTTCTCTCGCCGCGCGACCGCCTCATCACCGACAGCGACACGGTCGAAGTCGTCATTGAGACCGCCGCGACCAGAGATCTGTCGCAAAAGAGGACCTGGACGGTCACATCGATCTCCTCGACTTCCGACGCCTTTGACATCACGGAGACCGAGCCGCTCGAAAAGACCTATCTCAACGGCCAGGCGATCGAAAAACCCGGCACGTTTGAAGCGATCGAAGCTCTCAAGGAAGGGAGAAACGTTTTTCAGGTCGTCGGCTTCACCAAGCCGGAAGAGAAAATTCCTTCGGTCGCGGGGACGGTCGAGACAAGGGTGCTGCGCATCACCCCCTTTGCCGATACACCGCTCTCTCACTGGGCGAGCGAGCCGATCTCGCTCACGGTTGTTCTGGGGCTGGTCAGCGGCTATCCCAACAACACATTCAAACCGGAAAAAGGGATAACCAGGGCTGAACTGGTCACCCTGCTTGTCAAGAGCCTCGGGCTCCAGTCGGAAATTCTTGACGCTTACAGCGCGTCCGAGGCCTTCAAAGATGTCAAACAAAAAAACTGGGCGGCCAAATATATCGCTTACGGCAGTTCAATTAAATATGTGACCGGCTACGCGGACGGCGATTTCAAGCCGAACAAAGTCCTCAATCGGGCCGAGGGCGTTGCCATCCTTGCGCGATACGCCGGACTGGAAGACCTGAGCGCGGGTTCGCCTTTCCCCGACCTCAAAACCGATTTCTGGGCGAATAAATATATCGAGCCGGCCAAGAAAGCCGGGCTGCTGAATTATCTCGCAGGCAAGGAATTCAAACCGTCGGAGCCGTTCAGCCGCGCCGAGGCCTGCGAGGTGCTCTACCGCGTGCCGGACATCCAGAAAAAAGTCGATGAATTCTGGAACACCGGGGTTATTTCTGCCGCGCGGTGACGATCGTTCTGCCATCGGTCCTTATCTCTATGGCGCCGTCCTCATCGGTTCTGTAAACATCCGCGCCGATAGCTTCTAATTTTTCCAGCGTCGATCGCGCCGGATGACGATATTTGTTATGCCTGCCAACGGAGATGACCGCAAATTGCGGGCTCACGGCTTTCAAGAATTCATCCGAAGTCGAAGTGCGGCTGCCGTGATGGCCGACCTTTAAGATAGTAGAACGTGGATCGTAGGCCGTTGAACGTAGTACCCTCTCCTCGCCTTCACTCTCCATATCTCCCGTAAACAAAAATGAAATATCCCCATAAACCAGCCGCATGACGATCGAATTATTGTTCGGGTCGGAATTTGTCCTTTCTAAGAAAGGCCTGATCGGGTTATAGATATAACCTGAAACTTCCCCGCCGAAATCAATCGTCTGCCCTGCCTGAGCGATTGAATATTTAATTTTGTTCGCCTCGACCAGATCCAGGAATCTTTTGTAAGCCCGCGAATCGTAAATTTGTCCGCTGTCGAGTACTTCGTCGACTGGAATATTTCCCAGCACCGGTATCAGCCCGCCAAGATGATCGGCGTGGGGATGCGTCAGGATGACCATGTCCAATTTATTGATGCCTTTCCGATGCAGAAAAGGAACGACTACTTGTTCTCCTATTTTGTCTTTTCTCTCCTGATCTCCCGATCCCCTGATCCCCACATCCTGATATCCTGTTTCCCTGATATCCATGCCACCGCCATCTATCAAGATTTTCCTGCTGTCAGGTGTTTCTATCAACGCACAATCCCCCTGCCCGACATCGAGAAAAGTCACGACCAGCTCGCGGCCGCCCAATGCCGGAGCGGAAAAAGCGCGATCCCAAACAGAGACAGCAATGAAAAGAATGAGGGCAAAAGCCAGTTTCTTTGCGGTGAAAAGCTTCCCCTCGCGCCGTAAGACCTCAGTTGCGGCGATAAGAGCGAGATAATAGCCGGCGATCATATAGATGGTTGGAGCGTAAACATAAAATTGGGCGCCCGGCAGAGCGGTCACGAAATTCGCGATCCGGTCGAGCAGAACAAGCAGCAGCCAGATCGTGTTGCCGAGTATTTGAGCAAGCGGCAGAAATATGAACCCGAGCAGTGTCGTGGAAAAACCGAGAATGACAAGGAACTCGACCCAGGGTAAGACGAGGAGATTTGAGATGATTCCGCCGAAGGCAACCTGGCTGAAGTTATAAGCGATGATCGGCGCCGTCGCCAGCATTGGTGCGAGAGTCACGGCCAAAAGCCGAGGCATTTTCTTCTCAAAGACCGGCGCGATATAGACCAGCGCCCAGGTCGCCGCGAATGAGAGTTGAAAGCCGAGGTCAAAGAGCGTTGACGGATCGATTATTAATAAGACCAGGGCGGAAAGAGAGAGTGTTGTGTAAAACTCCTTCTGCCGGTCGAACAATAGGCCGATCAGCATGACCTCGCCCATGAAGCCCGCCCGCAGGATCGACGCCCCGCCGCCGGTGACGATAACGAGCATCAGATTGAAAAACGAGGTCGCCAGCACACCAAGCCAATTCGGCAGGCCGGCCGCCTTTGTCAAGCCGAGGCAAATACCGATCAGGATCGAGACCTGCGTGCCGGAGACGACCAAAAGATGAATTAAGCCGGCTTTTCGATAAGTATCCTTCAGGTCATCAGGCAGAGGAGAAACCGAGGTCCCAAGCAGAATGCTGCCCAAAAGCGACGCCTCTTTTTGCGGCAGGATCTGCTCAAGGACAGAATTGAACCTGCGGCTGAACCAGATCGCCGCCTTTTTCAGCGGATTGCCCCCGCCGCCGATCTTTTCATAATAAGCGGCGCGGATGGCGTACATCTTTTCTCTCTGCGGCATCAGCGGGTTGGCAAAGCTCTGGAATTGGGAGATCGTACCGCGAACCTTGAGCCGGTCGCCGTAATCATAAGCTTCATCGCTGCCCTTTATCGACAGAAACAGCCGACCGGCCCCATTTTCGAGCTTGAGCGGATAGATCACACTCCCGTGCTTTATCCGCGGCTGGTCATCGACCGAACCGACAAAGATAACATAGCCCTTTTCCGAGAGAGCGGCCAGTTTATCTTTTTGGCCCAATTCATGTATCTGGAAAGAAAATATCCCCGCAAGAAAGCACAGGATCAGAAGAATGCTCGACGAATTGATGTTTTTGATAAAAGCATGAGCAGCCAGCAAAAAGAAGCCAACGAGAAATATGCAAATTAACCAAAGCGGCAGCGATAAAAATGCCTTTGCTGTTATTATCCCGATCGTAAAAGCTGCTGTGAGAAGTACTATTGGCCTATCCATAAGTTAAATATTGATCATGCCCTTGACGCGTTCAAACTTGCTCTTCCCGAACCTCGGTATCTCCATCATCTGCTCAATTCTGGCGAAAGGCCCTTTGGTTTTGCGGTATTCGATGATCGCTTTGGCGGTCGCCGGGCCGACCCCGGGCAGGGAATCAAGTTGTTTCTCGTCGGCCGTATTAAGGTTCACTTTCTCCGTGGCATCATTCCTTGATCCACTGATACCCTGATTTCCCGATCCCCCTTCCCCAATTCCCTGATCCCCCAATATCCTTTTCACTGGCACAACGATCTTCTGACCGTCTTTCACCGGTTCAGCCAGATTGACCGCGGCGAGGTCAGCCAATGGTCGAGCCCCGCCTGCCAGTTTAACCGCATCCATCAACCGGTCCCCCGGGTTCAGCTTATAAACACCTTCTCTTTTCACCGCCCCGCAAACATGGACCATAATGATCGGCTTCGGCGCGTCCCGCGTCATCAGATGATCATGTTTTGGGGTTTCAATCGAAACTTTTTCTGAAGAAGCCGTGAATATCTTTTGAAAAGCCGTGACCCCGAGGCCGACCACAAGCGAGGCGATCAATCCGAGGATCAGGAGTTGCTGCTCTTTTGGTAGATTAAATTCCATACAAAAGCCAGAGCAATCTTATTACCACGAGCAAAAGGGTGTAAAACGACGAAATTTCGCCAGTGATCTATATCTTCTGGTAGAGGGCGAGGATATCCTGGACATATGAGCGGGTACGATCGGAATAGCCGCCGTTCCTGGCGACCGCGTTTGGCCCTTCAAGATACGCGGCGATGGCGCTGGAGACCCGGCCGTTGAAGCGCTCGATCAACGATTTGATGTAGCGTACGGTCCCCTGGGCGTTCTGGTCGATGTCAAAGCCATCGGTGACATTCAGCCCCCGGGCGGTGGAAGGCAGCAGCTGGCCCAGCCCCATCGCTCCGGATGAAGAGAGCGCCCTGGGATTGAACTTCGATTCCCGCCTGATCAGCGCGGCCACCAATTTGGGATTGAGATCGAATATCTGCGAGTGCCGCATGATGCTGTCTGTAATTTGGGCCGCCTCATCTGGTTGGCGGTGTCTCGCCACGAATTTTTGGATAGCCGGCCGGGGATCAAGGCCGGCGCCGGCGAACGCGGGAGACGGTTCCTCGATCGGGAAGACAGGCCCTGCCTGAGCGACCGGAAAAACCGGAGCCGGGGCGGACGGCTCTTTGTAACCCTTGTTGCCCCCAAAGCCGGAAAAGATCGCCATGACAAAAAGAATGACAACGGCCGCGGTCGAGGCTTCCATCTATTTCCTCTTTAATAAATTCGGCAGGGCGTTAAAATAAATATCTTTGAGCCGGGCGACAGGCAAATTGATCAATTTTTTCTTGCCGCGCATGATGGAAAGAGATTTACCGCCCACTTTGCCGATGATCGCGCAGGGGACCTGGTAGAGCATGGCAAAATCAGAGAGGGAGAAGATATTCTCCGGAGCTATCGTCAGCAGGATGCGCGACTGCGCCTCGCCAAAGAGCAGGTCACTCTCTTTTAATTTATCAGAAAGGTTGATAACAGACCCCCTGTCTGAAATGATCGAGCATTCGGCCAGCGCGACCGCCAGCCCGCCTTCGGAGAGATCATGCGCGGACTTGACGATCCCGCTCTGGATCGCCTCAAGACACGTCTTCTGGACGCGGTTCTCAACATCAAGATCAAGCTCCGGCGCTCCATTCTCTTCCCTGTTATGACCGAGGAGGACGACCAGATCGCCCTTGTCTTTGTAAGGGGCGGAACAGCGTTTGTCAATGTCCTTAATAATGCCGACCATGCCGATCGTCGGCGTCGGCAGGATCGGGCCTCTGGGGCTTTCGTTATAAAAAGAAACATTGCCGGAGATGACCGGCAGTTCAAAGAATTTGCAGGCATCAACTATCCCCTCGACGCACAACTTGAACTGATAGAAGCGCTCCGGCTTCTCCGGGTTGCCAAAGTTGAGGCAATCGGTTACCGCCGCCGGCTCCGCCCCGGTCACGACGAGATTGCGCGCCGCCTCGGCTACCGCGATCTGGGCGCCGCTATACGGATCGAGCTGGCAGTAGCGGCCGTTACAGTCAGTCGTCGCGGCAATCCCCCAGGGTTTGCCCTTGACGCGCAGAACCGCCGCGTCCCCGCCCGGATAAACAATCGTGTTCGTCTGGACCATGTGGTCGTACTGCTCATAAACCGATCTCTTACTCGCGATATTCGGGTCACTTAGCAGGTTGAGAAGTTGGTCGTTGGGATTTTTGCCTCTGATTGCTTTGGATTTTGAAGTTTGAAGTTTGGATTTCCGAAAGGCCATGTCATAGATCGGCGCCTTGGCCAGGCCCTCAGTGGGCGCCTCGGCAATGATCTTCCCCTTGCTCTTGATGATCATCTTCTCTTCTTTAATGACGCGCCCCACCACCGCCGCATCCAGCCCCCACTTATGAAAAATGCGCAGGACTTTATCTTCTTTGCCGGCCTCGACGCAGAGGAGCATTCTCTCCTGCGACTCGCTCATCATGATCTCCCACGGCTCCATCCCTTCTTCGCGCAGGGGAACTTTGTCGAGATCAAGGTCGATCCCCACCCCGCCGGCCGCCGCCATCTCCGATGACGAACAGGTCAAACCAGCCGCCCCCATATCTTTGAGGCCGACGACAACGCCGGTCTCAAGGGCTTCGAGCGTCGCTTCGATCAGGCATTTCTCGGTGAAGGGGTCGCCGACCTGCACGGTGGGGCGCTTCTCGCATTCTTCGGCTTCGAACTCGGAAGAGGCCAGGACCGAACAGCCGCCGATGCCGTCGCGACCGGTCTTAGCTCCCGCGTAGATGATCGGGTTGCCGAGCCCTGCGGCGCGGGCCCGGGCGATCTTTTCTTTGGGCGCGATGCCGATGCACATGACATTGACAAGGCAGTTGCCGGCGTAGGCGTCGTCAAAATATATCTCGCCGCCCACGGTCGGCACACCGACGCAGTTGCCGTAGGATTGGATGCCGTCGATCACGCCGGAGAAAATATATTTATTGAAAGAATTGTTGAGCTGGCCGAAGCGCAGTGAGTCAAACAGGGCGATCGGCCTGGCGCCGGAAGTGAAAATATCACGGATAATGCCGCCGACCCCCGTCGCCGCCCCCTGCTTGGGCTCGACCTGAGAGGGGTGGTTGTGCGATTCCATTTTAAAGATGATCGCCATGCCGTCATAAACAAAGCCGCCGGCGTCTTCGCCGACCAGCGCCTCATACTTGCCGGTTTGGGGAAATAATTTGAGCCATTTTCGGGAACGCGGATAGCCGCAGTGCTCGGACCATTCAACGGAAAACATGGCAAGTTCTGTCGGGGTCGGTTCGCGTTTGAGGATATTGAGAATGCGCTGGTATTCGGGGTCCGTTAACCCAAGTTCGCGATAAACTTTTTTATCCATCACGAACCTATTTTATCATTTTAAATGGAAATTTACTACTGTCCCAGTGATATCCCTTGTAATTCAAGCTGTTCCCACGGTTGGGTATCTTCAGTTGCATAGCGATCCTCCGCAAAGGCTTGCAGGATAGGGATTTTCTCGAAAAGAGCCACGCTTAAAATCTGTAGAATTGTGTAGAGCGACAGCCTTAAATTGAGTCTTTTCCGAATAATGGCTATCAGAACATAAATCGAGATCGCTATCCAGATTTGTGTCTTTACCGCATTCTCGGATGTCCCGTAAAATGCTTGATCGCCAGAGTTTATGTTTCCAGGGAAGCATAAAGCGCGCAAAAGAAGGAGTCCAGGCTTATTCCTGATCCCGAGCACCAAACGTAGTGAGTTGTCGAGGGACGAATACAAAAAATCCCGGCTTTGGTTAGTAGTTCCTCGATTTCGCTCGAAATGAACGCTAAAGCCGGGAGCTTGTTTTAGAGCACTGCATCCAATTTACCAATCAAGCAACTCCTTAAATTACCTTCGTACTTTTCTATGTCTTTTTCGCTTGCTATTTTATCTAAAAGCACATCTGAGATTCTCATCTTTTGTTCCTCAAGAAAATATTGAATCTGCTTAAATGTCTCATTAGCATAGGATTCCACGTGATTGAATATATTTGCCCAATAAGTTGACTGATATTTTAGGTCTTTTTCGGAAATAAAATTTTTTGCCTTCGTGTGTTCTGCCTTTACAAAAAGAGACAAATTTTTAAAATCCAGCGGTTTGCCGGCCACTATAAACTCCGTCCGCTCAATTCTTTCTTCCAGCCAGGAAACGATGTTTTTATACTCTTTAACAAGATAAAATAAAATACTATTTTGATTTCGTATGTCTAATTCCTCTTTCAAGCCGGCAAAATTAATTCCGTCTTTATTAAGATATTTTATGCATGTGGAGAGAATAAGATCGGTGGACGGGAAGAGGGAGTAATTATCAGTGTCGTAAAAGAAGTTGTCGGATAAATATAAATAAAACAACCTTTGGGCCTCGCCGGCCTTTCCAAGCTCCGCCAGTTGAAGCATGTGTTGAAACGGGCTTTTAGTAAGTGCGAAATCCGCCAGAAATTCCTTGATCAAAACGAGCGTATTTGCTCCGATAACCGCGCTTCCTTCCCCGAGCGCGGATTCGTCCGTTGTAAAAACTGCCGAAAGGGAAACCGAATGGCCGATTTCATGATAAAGATAATTGGCCGTCATGTCTTTTAAAAACATTTCTTTCTTAGTAATTAAATCTTCTTTGTTATTTATGCTATAAAGCGATAAAGCTCGCTTTTTTATCTTTTGACTTAATTGGGAATAAAGATCATTAGGGGCGGCCTCAAATGCTTTGGCCCATTTTTGATAAAATAAGAGTTCACATGCTTCTTTTCGGATAAATATATTTTGACCTTCCATAACCGCCGCAATGAGGAGCGGATTGTTGGGGGTTCTGGCGATTTCCTTTTCGATATAATGGACATTAAAATCATTTATTATTTCTTCAGTCGCATCGCCAAAGATAAAGCTCCTGAATGCTCCGTAAAACCCGGCGCAAATTCTTTTGTCGGAACCCAGAGACTTTAGGATTTTACTGATTTCCGATACTTCGGAAATTCCGTAGGATTTCCCCTGGAGTTCGATTTTAAATTCCTTTACAAGGAAAAATAATGAATCCGGCGTTAAACTTGCAATGTTATATTCTTTTGCCAGGCGGTCTAATTCTTCGTTGAATTTATCTAAATCTTCTGATGTTAGCTGATCCGATAACGGCATATTCAAAAGATGATAGCAGTAGTGCTGATCGATCACAGTTTTGGTGAAGCCGCCCCAATTGTTTGTTTTGTCCATCCAGAGATAGATAACAGTGCCGAGATATTTGATTTGGTCGGAGATTTGATTCTCAATTTCAGAGAGGTCCGACATTATTTGTGTTTCTTTAGTTCTGCTATGCCAATATTTATGATAGATTTTGTGATGAACAGATTGCTGATTTCGTATAAGGCATGCATCGCTTTTTCGGCATCTTCATAATTAATATGTTTCTTTCTATATGCAAGGACGATAATGCCGACAGAACCATGAGGGTCTAATCCGAGCTCTGCCGCCGCTTCACGAGCGTCAAGATCGTCCGTAAGGAACAATTTTTTCCCGAATTCAAGGCAAAGCGAAATTGCCTGCAATTCCCCAAGATCCAAATTAAACCTTTTGAGCTTTTTACTTAATTGATCTGAGTTCTTAGGGGCGACCGCCGTCTTTTTGATATTTTTTGCCCTATCGAGCTTTTCCTTCAGGGATGCGTCAAAAGCGGAAACTTCCGAATAGACTTCTTCAGGAATATAAATCTCAGGGAAAACATCGAGAAGATCGAGTCTGTTAATTTGCGCTAAATGAATGAGCGGGCCGGAATTACTGACTGTTTCATCAGGCATGCTCCAGTCCCCATCTAACATCTTCTAAAACAATCTTTTTTTGCTTCTCCGCAAGCCGCACGTTATCGATGCCCGCGAGTTTAATGGCTTCTCTCCGCGTGATTTTCTTATAGAGATATCTGGCAAGAATCATTTCCTGCCAGAGTTTTGTCACGCCTATTTTAATCGCTTGCGCCACCAGATTTGCGGTTTCAATTTTTTTTATTTTTGAGAGTTCTTCGATTTCCCTGGCAAGCAAGTCCTTCATAAAACATCACCTTTCCTTTTCGGACCTATTTTATCATCAAGGCTTCAATCCCGCAATCAGGTTTTGGGCATCCAGGGCGTTTTCAATAAGCGTTTTGGCCTGGGCGGCTTCCAGCACAAAGATTTCCCCGTTAACTTCTCCGGAAACCAGATCAACGCCTTCCCCGAACTTTAAGACCTGGTTTCGAAAAGTTTCTTGAGAGGCGAAGATGTTTTGAGCTTTACCGAAATCATGAAGACTAATAGGGAGCCGGCCCAGCTTTGAGGTCGCCTTAAATTGTCTTCCCTGCATCAAACTTTTCCCGGCTCTCTGGAACGGCGTAATTCTTACAGTAGTCGCCATTTATATCACCTCGCTTTATCCCCACACTAAAATCTTTGGTGTGGGGATTTATTTATTATACTCTTGTTGCTGAAGTTTTTGCAAATGTCGATAAGGATCGTAAATCGCCTCGGCAGAATCCGCCGCGGCTTTGACGATCTCGCTCCAATTTCTCATTAGATGAACCTTAAAGCCCAGGTCTCTTAACTTCCTGGTTGCCTCGGATTCACCACAGCCCAGCAAGAAATCTCCGCCGCCGCGACCCTCTGATTGAATTTGCATCAGCAAATCTTCTCCCGTTCCTCCATTAAATTTGTCAGTTAAAATATATTTCACTTCATCGTCATAGATAACTACCGTTCGAAGCGGGTCCCTTCTAAATCCTTCGTTATCATATACATCTCTTAAATCTTCCAGCGGAAAGGTTGTTTGTGGTTCAGACGGACCGTAAGTTAAAATATATCTCATCGCCTCGTTGATATCACGGGTGAAGCCGGGCATGGCATTAAATTTCTTTCTGGAATCAAAAGTGACCACCCGCACCTTTGCCCCGGAATTAATTGCCGATTGCAGCCAGATGGTCGCTCCGAGAACCGGATAGGATAATGCGTTATTAGGGTCGGGCCGGCTGCCGCTGGCGTCAACATAAACAACTAAATTAGGAGCTTCAAAGCTGGCTTTGATGTCATGCCCCTCGGTTTTGGTCCTTCGTAATGTGGTAACCCCGGGAATGGTCGGCCCCATTTGAGAAGAAAGGAGCATGTCCAGATCGGAAATGTCGTGTTCGGCCGGATCCCAGAAGTCAACGCCTTCAATCACTTCTTCGCCGGCAGAGCGGGGATGAAGAGGGAATTTAATCGATAAATCACGGGCTAAATCAAGATAGTACATGATGGTTGCCTCTTTAACATCAGAAGCAATCCCTGCCGCGGCCATCATTTCCTGATATTCTTTAATTGGGCGTATTTGACCCTGGACTGGTTCTCCCTTTTGTCTTTTCCCCAGACCTTCTGCGGCCTTTTTTGCGGAAGCTTTTCTACCTGGCTGCTCAGCCGGGGCTTTGGATTTAACTTCTCCATCCAGCGGATTGGGGACAGTCATATCTTGATCCGTCATATATTTATTAAAGATCGCCGCGAATTCCTGGACTTTTTGCAGATAATTTAAAGGACGGCTTTCACGAATAATTTGAACCACTCGATCCGCGTCCGTTTCCATCTCAGCAGGAATTTCAATTTTGGGAAGGATTTCAACATCTAATAGCTTCTCATAAACCCGCATATAAATCTGCCAGAGCGGGCTTATTTTTTCGTTTTTCTCGGTTATTCTTTGATAAAGAGCTTCAACTGGCAATCCATTTCTTTTAGCAAGTGTTAAATTAATGAGCAAATCTTCATAAAGGTTTGTGATGTGGTTGGCTTTACCCCGATCGCCGACAGTTTTGGCCGCCGCTTCCTGAAGCAATAGCGAGCTTTTGAAATCGTAAGGGATCATCTTATGATGGCCGATTTCGTGCGCCATCAGCATTTTCATGAAAAGGTTGATCTCATCTTCGTCTTTGAATGGCCCAAACTGCTCCATGAATTTATCCAAGTTAATGAATGTTTCTTTGGTGGGGATACTGAACCCGCCGATCTCACCGCTCATTTCGTATTGGGCAAGATCAGCTTCGGTCCCGAGCAATTTTGGACTCCGTAATGCTACTTCTCCCCACAACCGCCTCGCCTGGCCCCACACCTGGGCAAAACCGCGCGATTTTGCGGATATTTCTATTATTCTTGCCGATACTATTTTATAATTTAACATTTTTTATCTTCCTATTTTTCCCTCAACCCCTCCCCCCAAGGTGTAAAGCCTGCCTGCCGGCAGGCAGGGGGTCAAGGGATAAGGTGTTATGGAGTCCTGGCGGCACGGCAGCCGATACCGTTGAACCGCCCGTCCGGGGCATAGTAGCCCCGGTAAGCTACCCGCAGGAGGACTGCTGCACGGCTCCAGGAACCGCCGCGAAGAACTTTTGTGTTTTTATTGCTATCATGACAATCCTGGCACCATTGCCACACATTCCCGGCCATATGAAACACTCCATAATTGTTAGGCCTAAATAATTGAGTTACATTTAATGGCGCTCCTGTGTTGCCGGGCTGTTCAAAGTGCGCCAGCTCGGCAGTTGGTTCTTCGTCTCCCCAGGGATATGTCTTACCCCTCAATCCTCCCCTGGCAACCTCTTCCCATTGGGCTTCGGTAAGAAACATTAATCCTTTTGACCCTAAATACGCCTCTGCCTCATACCAGGAAAATCCAACCACCGGCTGTTCGGGCTGATTAAATCTTGGGACATCCCAATATGCCGGCCGAACAATCTTTTCTTCTTCTCTCCATTTCCCTCCCGCTTCGCTCCATCCCTCGTCTCTTTTATAACCGCCCTTTTTCATCCACTTCCCGATCTCTTTGTTAGTAACGGTATGCGGAGAAACAAGCAAATCCATGCCCGGAATTCTAACCCAGGAGCCAATAGCCGGCATTCTGCCCGCCTGGTGCATGGCCAGGACTTCTTCCGGGGTTAAAATTGTTCCGCCTGCTTTACCCCTGTGTCTGGGCGGACGGGGCGGCCTCGGCCTGGCAATAAGAGTAATTCCTTGCTCTTTGACTTTCCTCATTGTCTCTTCATAAAGCAGCTTCATAGATAGCAGTTCTTCAATGCCGGCCGAGCCATCCATCTGTGCTGTAAATTCTTTCATGTATTGCTCAATTCTGGCAGGTTGGTCAGAAAGAGGAATTGTTCCCAGTTCTTCTTTGAGTCTTGCCAAGCTTAACCTGTCAGTGTTTCTTTCCCTTTCATCATATCTGTCCATGGCCTTCTGCCAGAGTTTAGAAACCCAGGCCCAGCGGTCTTCTGCCTGAGCGGAGCGGTTGGGCTTGATCCGGTGGCTCATTACCGCGGGCAGCACCGCGGCAATGTCTTCCGTCTCCACCTGTTCTTTCCCCCTGAACCAGGCCAGGGCTTTGGCATAACGGATAATGGAAAAGTAGATGCGGGTGCCAACCGTATTCTCAATCTGCGCTCCAATGTATTCGTTCGCGTCATCGTGGGCGCCTGACCAGAGCGCGTCGCCTCGTTTTTCTCCTTCTACTATGTGGGACTTGAAGCGGTGATTGACATCCTCGGCCGCTTTTTCGCAGGCGTTGAGCTGGGAGAAAAAGTAGGTCAGCCTTTCCTCAGCAGCTTTATCAACCGGCAGCCCTTCGATTCTTTTATTGATAACTTTAGTTTCTTCTTCAGATAATCTTAAATGTTCCGGAAAATCAGCTCGGTTGTCAATTCCTCTGGCTTTTTCAAGATAGTGGGCATTGACCGGAGTGGCTCTGACTGAAGCGTCCATCCTGTCCCAGAGAGCCGCGATAACCTGGTAAGTTCCCCCGCCATTGGCTTCGTTGGCGGTAAAGAACCAGGGCGCGTCTTTCATCTCAAAGGTGCTGTTGAATAATTCAACAAACTGTTCGGCCAGCGCAGCTAAAAGTCCGCTCTGGGTCTTGGTGGGAATGCGGTTAAATTCATTTACAAAACGAAACCGGCTTTTAACAATATCTCTCCAGACCGGGCTGATGTTTCCTTTTGCGTATTCTGCTAAATCAAGATTTCCAAAAAGGTCGGCCATGGTTAGCTGGGGATGGCCGTTGACCATTCCCGCGCGAATTGCCGGGAGAGGCAGTCCTGTCATTTGTCCCATAAGGGTTGCGATTTGAGTTTTTCCAAGTCCAGGATCGCCTAACATAACAATTCGGCCATTGACTAAACTGGTAAGCATGGGAAAGAGAATGAAGGAAGCATAGCTTTCAGGGCACATCTTCATGATTGTTCCATCAGGAAGGGCTATTTCCACGGCTTCTTCTCCGCCTTTTTCAAAACCCATATCCGCGGGAAGCCCGACCATGCGCTCCCGTGCAATATAGCTGTAGATTTCTTGGGCTTTGGCAAGGAGAGTGTTTACGTCTAAAATAGCAGTCGGAGAAGAAACGCCTGCCGTTTCTCTCACAGGGGAAACCGTTAATGATACAATCTTGGTTGATAACATCTCTCTACAATGAACATAGGCTCGGCTGCGCCTCGCGCTTTGTTTGCCTCCCCATGCCCTCCATTAACTTATCGACCGATTTTGACGCGGATTTCACTTCAACTTTATAGCTCCTCGCCTCGATGTACATATGAGACTAGTTAACAATTGGCCCCTCGCACTCGGAACCTGAGAATGAATTCTCGGTTCCTCGTGACCTTCCCCCATTAGCTGTGCCATTGCCTGCGGGAACGGCGGCATAGGCCGCCCCAAGGGAGCGCTTTGTCCGGTTATTGAAATTTAGGCGGTGAAAAGAAAGAAAAAACAGATAAATCGTCGCTAAAACACTCAAAAAACGCTTAAATCAAAAAATCTGCAAATACCGTCGTATTCCTAACCGGTCTCATTCTTGCTTAGCCAGAGGAAATCGCCATGTTGACGCTTTTCTTGAGGGACCATTAAAGCACCCGTTTTTTGTCTTCTTCGCTGACGCCCTTCATCGTGAGGTTGATGCGGCCCATGTCGTCGATCTCGATCACTTTGACGGTCACCACGTCGCCAAGCTTAACTACGTCCTCAACTTTACCCACTCGCTGCGGGGCCAAATGGGAGATGTGGACCAGGCCGTCCTTGCCGCCGGGCAGTTCAACAAAAGCGCCAAAGGGCATGATCCTGACCACTTTGCCGTTGAAGACATCGCCTTCTTTCGGTTCGAATGTCAGCTCGTCAACCTTGGCTTTGGCCGCCTTGGCCGCCGCCGCATCATTGGTGGTGATGAGGACGGTGCCGTCGTCTTCGATATCGATCTGGACGCCGGTCTCTTCGATGATCTTCCTTATCACTTTGCCGCCGGGGCCGATGACGGCGCCGATCTTCTCGGGATCGATCTTGAAGGCGATAACTCTGGGAGCGTAGGGAGAAAGTTCGGCCTTCGGCTGGGCGATGACCGACTGCATTTTATCCAGGATAAATAGCCGGCCTTCCTTGGCCTGCGCGAACGTTTTTTCGATCATCTCAAAGGTCAGGCCCCTGATCTTGACGTCAAGTTGAATGGCCGTAATGCCTTTTCTGGTGCCGGTAACCTTAAAATCCATGTCCCCCAGGTGGTCTTCGAGGCCCTGAATGTCGGTAATGGTCACCCATTTTTCGCTTGCCCCGAGCGTAGTCGAGGGGCCGGAGGTTATCAGCCCGATCGAGATGCCGGCCACCGGGGACGATATCTTGACCCCGGCATCCATCAGAGCGAGCGTTGACGCGCAGGTGGAGGCCATTGAGGTGGAGCCGTTTGAGCCGAGAACTTCAGAGACAAGCCTGATCGTATACGGGAATGCTTCTTTCAAAGGCAGAACAGGGATCAGGGCCTTTTCGGCCAAAGCCCCGTGCCCGATCTCGCGCCGGCCGGGCCCGCGCAAAGGTTTGACTTCACCGACGGAATACGCCGGGAAATTGTAATGATGCATGTAGCGCTTGCCGGTCTCTTCGATATCCAGCCCTTCGAGCGTTTGTTCTTCGCCGGCCGAGCCGAGGGTTGCGATCGTCAGGACCTGCGTTTGGCCCCGGGAAAACACGGCCGAGCCGTGCGCGCGGGGAACAGCGCCAATCTCGACGCCGATCTCCCTTATCTCATTTAAGCCGCGGCCGTCGATGCGTTTGCCCTCGTTCAACACCATGTTCCTCACGAAGTCATATTCGATCTCTTCGATTATTGGCTTGATGTCTTTTGGGTTGGCGGCAAAGATGTCTTTTAAAGCGGCATTGGCCAGAAGCTCTTCTTTGATGTTGTTTTCGATCACAGCGAGTTCGGCCGATTGCTTGTCTTTGTCCGCTATTTTAAGAGCGCTTTCGATCTTGCCTTTATATGATTTTAGAACGAACGCTCTGATCTTTTCGTCAATAACATGGAGGGCGACGGTCTTTTTCTTTTTACCGACCTTCTTGACCAGCTCGGCCTGGAGTTCGACAACCTGCTTGATGAACTCGTGCCCGGCTTTCATCGCGGCCAGCATATCGGCTTCGGAGACCTCGCTGGCCTCGGCTTCGATCATCGAGACCCGCTCCGAGTCGCCGGCAATGACCAGGTCGAGGTCCGATTCTCTCATCTGCGCCATGGTCGGATTTAAGACGATCTTCCCCTCGACCAGACCGACGCGCGCGGCGCCGATCGGCCCGTCGAACGGGATATCAGAGATGGAGAGGGCCGCCGAGGCGGCGATGATCCCCAGAATATCGTAATGGTTCTCATTGTCGAACGACAATGTGCTGACGATGACCTGGACATCGTTGCGGAAACCTTCGGGAAATAAGGGGCGAATGGGCCGGTCAACTTTTCTTGAATTAAGGATCGCGGTTTCGGGCGGGCGGCCTTCGCGCTTAAAAAATCCGCCCGGGATCCGGCCGATGGCATAAAGCTTTTCTTCGAAATCGACCATTAAGGGGAAAAAATCTATGCCCTCTCTGGGCTGGCTTGAGGCGGTCGCGGCGGCCAGGAGCATCGTGTCCCCGACCCTGATAACAACCGCTCCGTCGGCTTCTTTGGCCAAATGACCGGTTTCGAGCGTCAGAGCTTTGCCGGCCTCTATCTGGAGCTCAATCTGATGTTTCATGCGAGGTCCAGACTGGTGGTGACCGCTTCAAATTTCTTGGCGTCATTCTGCTGAAGGTATTTCAAAAGCCGTTTGCGCTGGCCGACCATAAGCAGCAAGCCGTGCCGGCTGTGTTGGTCTTTCTTGTTCCTTTTCAGGTGGTCGACAAGGGTGTTGATCCTCTCGGTCAGGAGAGCGATCTGGACTTCAGATGAGCCGGTATCGCCGGGGTGTCTTTTGTATTTTTCCAGAACTTCGGTTTTCTTTTCTTTCTTCAGAACCATTATTGTGATTGTATCACATTCCGCGGGCGCGGACAATATCTTTTTGTAAAACGCCCGGCCTTGGCTTTCAATCCCGCCCTTTAAGCTGGCCTACTAACCAAAGCCGGGCAGTTTTAAATTCGCCCGATAAAATAAACAATTAACAATGACTCAATTAACAACAAGGTGTAATTATTTGTCCTCGGCGACGCGGAAGCCGAAGTTGAAGTTGCGAGCCCCGGGCTGGTAGTTGCTCCGGTACGCGCCCCGCAAGTAGTCGGAAAGGCCGTCGCCCCACGCACCGCCACGTAGCACCCTCGATGTACCGGTTTTCGGCCCCTTAGGATCGACTAAATCTTTAGGGTCATACGCGCCATACCAATCCGCTCTCCATTCCCAAGCATTGCCGGAGAGATCCATTACGCCGAAAGGGCTGGCTCCATCAGGATGAGCATCAACGGGACTCATTCTAGCGGTATCGAAAGTCACCCTTGAAAGATCAAGTTCGTTGCCCCAAGGATATTTCAGCCCTTCAGGGCCTCTGGCCGCGTACTCGCCTTCGGCTTCGGTCAGCAACCTTCGCATCTGCCAATCCGCAAAAACGGTTGCATCATCATGGTTAACGCCCACCATTGGATTCTTCGGCTGTGTTTTTCCGAATTTTTCATCTTCCCAATATTCCGGCGCGCGATACCCTGTTTGCCCCAGATAAATTCCATACTGTTCATTTGTGACCTCAAATCTGCCGCTCCTAAAATCGGAAATCGTCACTTTTCTCACCGGCTGTTCATTCGCCTGCTCCGTGCTTCCCATCTTGAATTTCCCGGCTGGGATAGCGACCATCTCCAGCTCGATCGCCGGCATTTGCCATTCCAGCAAAGAAGCTATATCCGATATCGCCACGGCTGACGACCTCCAGGCTCTCTCTTTAATTTGACTGCCGAATAATAATAATGTAGAAACATCGGTTAAATGCGGGGCGATGACCCGGCCTAAAAGCGCTTTTCTCTGCGCGGCATCCGTTGTCGCCTCAAACAATTGGCCGGCTTTATTCAGCCATTCACCGCTCATGCTGGCCCGGGCGAGCACCGCCGAGGGAGAAACATCTGTCTTTTTGGCCCAGGCCTCATTTCGAGCGCCGTTGTCCGCCAAATATCTATTAAAGAAACCGATACCGGCAGCCTGTTTCCCACTTAAACTGCCCGAGACCGCCGCGTGCGCCCTCATCATCGCGCCAGCCAGCATGCGCCCCGAAACATTACCCCTAACCGTTAATTGATTTGCCATTTTCATCTTCCTCCTGTTTACTTTAAGTTATTTACCCGCTACAATGAGACCTCTGATTAATCAACCCTCCTAAAATTTATTATCTGCCACTATTCTCTCCAGTCGCCTCAATTATCTATTTTATCCTTTCACCTCCTTACGGGGCGTTCCCATTCGCCTCCATCTGTTTTTCCCAAAACTTTTCACGCGATTTCACATGTTAGGCGGGACTGAAAAGTTACAATCAAATTTTTTGCCTGATAAACCATAAATATTAGTTGGCATAAAAATCAAAATAACCTAAAATTAACTAAAATATAATCTAAAATAATGTGAAATTTTCGGTAAATGCGGGCGATAATAGATTGGGATAAGCAAAATGGGAAAAAGAAAGATTAAAATCAGAGATGTCGCTAAGGCCGCCGGGGTTTCGCTGGCAACCGTTTCCCAGGCCTTTAATCATCCCCGGGAGGTTAATCGCAAAACCCGGCAAAATATTCTGGGAATCTGCGAGCAGCTCGGCTACATTCACAAGAAAATAGGCGGAAGAAGGCACCGAAATATTGCGGTTTTGGCTCTGGATCGTTACATTCCTTTTACCGACTTTTACAGCTGGGTCAGCATCGGAACTCTGGCAGAAGCGCATGAACACGGGTTCAATATTGTGATCGAACCCTTCGGCAAAGACCAGGCAGAGCTCCCCATGGCCATCTCTAAAAACATCATCGATGGAATAATAGTGATGGGCCCCCTCCCCCGCGAACACATCCTGATGCTCAAACAACAAAACCTGCCGTTAGTCCTTTGCGGGCATCCGGTCCCCGGCTTAGAACTGCATACTGTCATCCCCGACGGCCGCGCCGGAATGTACGGGGCCGCCAAACATTTAATCTCTCTTGGCCATAAAAAAATCGCCTTTATCGCGGGCGGGCCGATTTTTGACCCGGTTGAAGCGGATCGTCTCGAAGGATATCGTTTCGCCATGTTTGAGGCCGGGCTGGAAATCCCCCGTGAATATATCCGCCGGGCGGATCTGATAACATATAAAACCGCTTACGAAGCGGCGGAAAAGCTGTTAAGTTTGGACGACCCGCCTTCAGCCCTGATTTGCATCAGCGACCCGATCGCTTATATAATTTACGATTATCTCGTCAAAAAAGGGGTAAAAATACCGGAAGACCTTTCAATTATCGGCTTTGACGATATCCCAAAAACCTATTATGTTTCCCCTTATCTTCCTGAATTAACCACCGTTCACGTGGACGCAGAAGACTTGGGAAAAACCGCCGTAAAAGTATTGCTGGATGTAATGGAAAATCCCAGTTTGACCGCTTACCGGCACACTCTGCCGGTTCATCTCATTAAAAGAAAAAGTACGGCTATCCCAAAATCTGCGGCTTAGCGCGGGACATCTCATTTACGTCTAAAGATAATGTCCAATAAAGCTTCGTGGAGTGTGGCATTAACCCCGCCTCATACCTCTTACCCCTAACCAGCCTTTGCCCTGGGATTACATTGATACCGGCGTCCCGAAAGCGGCCCGGCTTGCAAGAAAAGCAGCCCGGCCTTAGCTTTCAATCCCGCCTTTTAAGCGAGCCTACTCACCAAAGCCGGGCAGTTTTAAATTCGCCCGGTAAAATAAATAATTAACAATGACTCAATTAACAACAATGTGGCATCGCGCAGACGAGGCAATTATAATATAATGTCTGACATGGCATTTGACATCAGAGATAGGGCGAAAAAGTTCGCGATAAGATCAATTGCCTTGATAAGGAAATTCCCGAAAGATGTTGTAGGCCACACGTTGGGCAAGCAATTGATTCGTTCGGCCACATCGATCGGCGCGAATCTTGAAGAGGCGGATGCCGCTTCTTCAAGAAAAGACTTTTTTCATAAGGCGTCTATCTCTTACAAAGAAGCCAGAGAATCACGATATTGGCTGGAAATAGCGCTGGAATCGGACTTGTTAAATCACCAAAACAATATTAATGAGGCGAAAGCGCTTCAGGCGGAAGCGGTTGAATTAAGCAAAATTCTATACTCTATAATAAACCAAAAGAAATCTGATTAGATTTTTAATGTCGCCGCAGGCGACACCTTGTTATTAATTGTTAATTGAGTAATTGTTAATTTGCAAGGTGTTATTATTAAGTCCTGCCGAGGCGGAAACCGATACCGCCGTAGTGGCCCCCCGGTCCGACGCTGCTCCGGCACGCGCCGACGAAGTGCACCTGACGGCTGCCCCAGGCAGAACCGCCGCGAACTTCTATGTCATCGCCCGATTTTTGACCTTCTGGATTTTTAACTATTTTTTCATCGTAATCCCCATAATAACTTCTGGTGGCTTCCCAGACAATACCTAAGCCGCTAACTCCATCCGGCGTCGTTCCTTCCGGCCAAGCATCAACAGAAGCGGTTTTATCCTGATTATAATAAGGAGCTTCCCGCCAATCATTGCCCCAAGGGTAAGCCCTGCCACTGCTGCCGCGCCTGATAAATTCCTGCTGGGCGGCCGACAGAATAAACCAATTATCTCCGGTTTTCTCCCTCAGCCACATGGCGTATGCAACCCGATCGGCATGATTGACAAAAACAACCGGATGCCTGTCCTTATTTTGGTCGGCAAGAAGCGCCATTAGTTCATCCGCATTATCTCCGGCAATATTATACCCCGCTGCCTCTACAAATTCTCTATACTCGCTGACCATTACCGGGTATTTGCCGGCGTAAAATCCGCTCATGGCGATATTTGCCGCATTTGGCTTCTTTTTGCCAAACAAGAGGCTTCCCGCCACGGACAATGCGCCGGCTTCAATGCGCACTAACTCGGGCAGATGCTGAATTCCTGCTTTCCGCAGTAAATCAACGCTTAACAAGCTATCAAGTCTTGCTGCCTTAAGTGGTCGGGTTTGTCAAGACCAATTCCTTGGTGCAATTAAGATAGAAAACCTCTGT
>METM01000025.1 GCA_001772335.1 candidate division WOR-1 bacterium RIFCSPHIGHO2_01_FULL_53_15 | reverse complement strand
AGCCGTCATAGCCCATCTCGGAGTAGGCGAGGTCGGAGACGAGGAGGAGATCGTTCTTCTTGGCGAATTTAACGGCTTTTTCAAGGAAAGCCCTGTCGCAGACAGCGCCGGTCGGGTTGTTGGGATAGTTGATGAACAATAACTTTGCTCTTTTCAAAACGTCGGCCGGGATGCCGTTGAGATCGGGCAAAAAATGATTCCGCTCGGTAAGGGGTAAGAGGTATGGGGCGCCGCCGGCCAGAATCGTACAGATCTTGTAGACGGGATATGAAGGATCAGTCACCAGAGCCACGTCGCCCGGATCGACGAAGGCGAAAGGGAGATGCGCTAACCCTTCTTTTGAGCCGATCAGCGCGCAGACCTCATCCCGCGGATTCAATTCCACTTTGAAGCGCTTTTGGTACCATTTGGAAACAGCTTTCCGGAAAGCGAATTCGCCTTTTGATGTAGGGTAATTGGCGGCTTCTTTGCTGTCCAAAACTTCCCGCATCTTCTTAATAATGTGCGGCGGGGTTGGCAGGTCGGGGTCGCCGATACCAAAGTCGATGACGTCAACGCCGTTTTTGACCAGCTCATCCTTTTTTTCCTCGATCTTGACAAAGAGGTAGGGCGGGATCAGGTCAAGGCGTTTTGATCTTTTCATAGCTCAAACTTCCCTTCAAAAACTTTTTCCGCCGGGCCGCGCATGAGGACATGATTATCCTGCCCCCATTCGATGTCGAGATTGCCGCCGGGCAGATGGGCGATGACGCGCCTGCCCGTTTTGCCGGAGAGATGCGAGGCGACGGCCGCCGCGCAGGCGCCGGTGCCGCAGGCCAGCGTCTCGCCCGCGCCCCGCTCCCAGACGCCGATCTCGATCTCTTTGTCGTTTAGGACTTCAACGAACTCGACATTGGTTCGGTTGGGGAAGTGCGGATCGTTCTCGATTATCGGTCCGGTCACAACCAGATCGATCTCGGCCAGCTCTTTGACGAAAGCGACCGCGTGCGGATTGCCCATGGAGATTTTACGAAATGTAAAACCTTCGAGTTTGACCTCGCCTTCGTCTTTGGGCTCGCCCAGGTCGACCTCGACGCCGATGACCTTGTTTTCTTTTAAGATGACGGCGGGCAGCATTGTGCCGGCGATAGTTTCGACGGAGATAACTTCTTCTTTGAGTTGGTCGGTCTCATAAACGTATTTGGCGAAACAGCGGATACCGTTGCCGCACATCTCGGCTTCACTGCCATCCGGATTGATGACCTGCATCCGGTAGTGGGCTTTCTGCGACGGCCAGACGATGATGAGTCCGTCGGCGCCGACCCCGAAGTGGCGGTCGCAGATATCGATCGCCAGCTTTTTTATCTCGAGCTTGTCGAGAGATTCCTTGCGGCTGTCGACGAGGACAAAATCGTTGCCGAGGCCGTGCATTTTGCTGAAGTTAAGTGTAGCTGGCATTGGTTGTCGGCGACTCCCAGACGGTGACTTTGACGAGGCTCTTGAAGCTCTTTTTCATCAGCTTGAAGACCGCTTCGGCCAGGTTCTCCGAAGTCGGGTTCCTCTTGTCGAACGGCGGCACGTCGTTGATCAGTTTGTGGTCATAAGCTTTCAGCGCCAGTTTTAACCGCTGTTTGATCGTCCGAAAGTCCTCGAACAGGCCGATTTTGTTGAGCTCGTTCCCGCGCAGAAAGACCTGGACCTTCCAGGTGTGGCCGTGGATATTTTCGCAGACGCCTTCGTAGCCGCGCAAGGCGTGCGCCGCGTCGAAAGTATCTTCCACCATCAGCTCATACATAATAGTATATTCTACACCAATTTTATTTGTTTGGCGTGGGGGATCGGCTTGCCCAGCAGACGCGAGCCGAGGTCCTGGAACTGGGGGACAGAGCCGGTGACGAGATATTCGTATTTGGGCGGCGCATCCTTGTTCTTGAGTGTGCCGGCTTTCTGGAGGAGTTTCTTGACATCGCGGACGACCTCTTCGGCCGGGTCAACGATCGTGACGGCGGGTCCGGCTATTTGCTTTAAGGCCTTCAACAGATGGGGATAGTGGGTACAGCCAAGGATGAGCGTGTCGATCTTTTCTTTGAGCAGCGGTTTGAGATATTCTTTGGCCACCCGCTTTGTCTCCTCCGCTTCGATAAAGCCCCCCTCAACGAGCGGCACAAAGAGCGGGCAGGGCTGGCCGAAGACCTGGACATCTTTTTTCAGCGAGACGAGCGTCTGCTGATAGGCCTGCGCAGCAATGGTGCCGACGGTGGCAATGACGCCGATTCGGCCGGCGCTGGAGGCCGCGAGCGCGGCGCGCGCGCCCGGCTCGATCATGCCGACCAGCCGGACTTTATATTTGTCTTTAAGTATGGGATAGGCGATGGCCGATGATGTGCCGCAGGCGATGACGATCAGTTTCGCCCCGTAGTTGATGAGATAGGGGATGATCTCCTCGTTGATCTTGATGATCTCCTCGGGCGAGCGGCCGCCGTAGGGGACGCGCGCGGTATCAGCCAGATAGATGACATCTTCGTTGGGGAGGCGGCGCGCGATCTCGCGCAGGACGGTCAGGCCGCCGACCCCCGAATCAAAGATGCCGATCGGGGAGGAGGGGATGATCTTCTTCGCCTCGATCTTTTCCTGTTTCCTCCCTATCCCCCTGACCCCTATCTTGCTAATGTGTCCGACTTCCGAAATATTCTTTCACTCCCTTAAGGATGCTCCCGGCCAGTTTCTCGCGGAAAGAAGCCGAGCTCGCCCGCTCATATTCTTCTTCGTTCGAGAGATAAGCCGGCTCAAGCAGAACCGAGGGCATGCGGGCGTTTTTGACGGTGTAAAAGGGGACGCGGTGGAGGCCGCGGTCTTTTTCCCCGACGCCGCGCACGACCGCCTCGTGCATCGCCTCGGCGAACCGGCGGCTGACCGGATTATGATAGTAGGTCTCGCTCCCGGCGATCCGGCCGTTCTCGGTTGAATTATAATGTATGGAGATGAAAATGTCAGCGTTCGTCCCGTTGGCAAAGCTCATGACGTCGCGCAGGTTCGACCGCCGGTCTTCGTCGCGGGTGAGGATTACAGCGGCGCCCGCCTCGCGCAGGCGCTCGGCGCAGGCGCGCGCGGTCAGCAGTGTCAGCTCTTTTTCCGGCAGACTGCCGCAGCCGGCGGCGCCGGGGTCGTCGCCGCCATGGCCGGGATCGAGGATGATCGTTTTGCCGCGCAGAGGGAGGTCTGCTCTGGCGACGACCGGCGCGAGCTTGACCGGCTTGAGCGGCGCCCCTTTTTTGCCGGCAATTTTTGTTTCCCAGGCGAACTGCCGGGTAAAGCCGCCGTCGAGGCGGTCGCCGATCTCGATAACCGTTTTGTCGCGGCCAAAGACATTGACGATATCATAATCGACGCTCTTTTTGAGCGTGATGACGAGGCGGGCGGTCGTCTTGTCTTTCTGCTCAAAAGCGATATCGGCGATCCGCTTCGATTTTCTTTTCAAGAACTCCGGCTGGCCGACAACGGCTCCCGGAAAATCGATGTAGAGCTTGTTCTCGAGGAGCAGTCCCTTGGCCTCGCTCCAGCCGGTCGTATAGACGTCCAGATAATCATAACCGCGGTCGCGCTTCATCTCGATGCGGTCAAGCCTGACGGTTTCGGCGTATGATATGAATGAAAAAAGAAAGTAGAAAGTAGAAAGCAGGAAGCAGAACACAGGAGCGCGAAGGTTACGCATGCGCTTTGATCATTTCGAAAAGTTTGTCGCGGTCGTTAAGCTTTGGATCATCGAGAACTTTTTCCAGAAGGTCGTTCAAAACCTGGCCGACCTTTGGGCCTGGTTTGATCTTTAAAATTGTCATGACATCATTGCCGTTGACCTTGAGGTCGATGACATGGAGGGCGTGCTCCTCTTCGATGATCCGGTCGATCCGCTTTTGTAATTCCACCAGATACTCGCCGTTATTGACCTTGATCATTGCCTCCGCGTCGGCCCGCCGCAGGACAAAGAGGTCGGCCGCGTTGCCGACCCCGCCGATCCGGCGCAGAAAGCGGCGCACCGCCGAGTCGCTCCACTCCGCGGAATAGTCGAACATGTGATTGGCGACGAGGTTCTTCACCCGCTCAATATCCGCGTTGCCGAACTTCAACCGCCTCATGAGCGACTCGGCGGTGGCGGCGCCCGTCTGATCGTGGTTGTAAAATGTGAAGTCGACCTTGCAGGCCGGCTTGCCGATGTCATGCAAGAGTACAGCCAGGCGCAGGCTCGGGTCGTTTCTTGGCGCGGCGTCGCAGGCAAAAAGGCCGTGCCGGTAGACATCGTATTTGTGGAACTGCGGCGGCTGTTCGACACCATAGCCATCTTCGAGCTCCGGCAGAATGATCTTTAGCAGTCCCGATCTTCTCATCAGCTCGAGGCCGATCGAGGGCTTCTCCGCCCCGAGCAGCTTGACCAGCTCATCATGGAGGCGCTCCGCCGCCACTTTTTTGACGATCTCTAAAGTTTTCCCGATCGCCTCGAATGTCTTGTTCTCGATCGAGAAGCCGAGCTTGGCGGCGAAGCGGCAGGCGCGCACCGGCCGCAGGCCGTCCTCGGAGAAGCGCTCGACCGGGTCGCCGACCGATCTGATGACCTTGTTTTTCAGGTCGGCCTGGCCGTCAAAGTCATCGATCAGCGCGCCGGTTTCGGGATCATAGGCGAGTGCGTTGATCGTGAAGTCGCGGCGGGCAAGATCCTTATGAATGTTATCAGTGAACCGGACATTGATCGGGTGACGGCCGTCGACATATTTCTCGTCGGAGCGGAAAGTTGTCACCTCGTACTGGCCGTCGGGGAGCAAAACGGTCACGGTGCCATAGTCGAGCCCGGTCGGCACTGTTCTCTGGAAGAGTTTTGTCACCTGTTCTGGGGCGGCGGCGGTCGTGATGTCCCATTCGTCGGGCCGGAGGCCGAGAAGTGAATCGCGCACGCAGCCGCCGACGAGGTAAGCGGCAAAACCGCGGCTTTTCAGGGCTTTGATGATCTCGGCCGCGCCGGTTTTTGTCTCGATCATTTGGAACTATTATAACACGGGTTGACCTCGCCAGGGTTTCACCCTATAATATCAGCCATGAAAATTTCGGCCTTCCAGAAGGGCTTGCTTATCACCTTGATCTTTTTTCTGTTCCTGGGCGGAACGCTCTTTGTCACGCGTCTGCTCATGGCCGACGCTTTTTCCAAAGAGGAGGGCCAGCACGCGCTCTACGGCCTATATCTTTACAAAGATATCCGGGCGCTTGACTGGGGATCTTTCTGGTACGACACCAACCGCCAGGTCTTCTGGCCGTTCTTCCATTCCTGGGTCCAGGCGGGCTTCTTCCTCGGTTTGGGAGTCAGCTACTTTTCCGCCCGGTTCCTAAGTTTTGCCATTTTCTTTGCCACCATCATATTGATGTATACCGTCTGCGCCCGCTTTTCCGAAAGAACCGGCTGGTTGATCGGCCTCCTGGCCGTGGGCCTCGCTCTCACCTCGCCGGTCATGACGAGATACGCCGTCGAGAACAGTTTAGAAGGGCTGGGGGCGCTCATTTTTCTCTCGACGTTCTATCTCTACTCGATCTATGAAGAGAGGAAACGGACCTCTGAATATGTCCTGCTGGCGGCTTTACTTGGCCTCTCGATCTACACCAATTATCTCTATGCCTATCTGATCCTGCCGGCCTTTATCGTCATGTCGTTGGGCAAGCTCGGCCCGCTCATCGTCCAGCTCTCATCGCTGCGCAGGCAAGGGGAGAAGGCCGCTTTCAATTTCTTCTGGTGGGCGTACCGCAAGCTCGTCGTCCTGATCGTCATCGCGCTCATCGTGGCGGCCTGGTTCTTTACCAACGCTTTCTCGCGCAAGATCCTCCTGCTTTTGCAGGCGATCTTCCGCTACTCGGGCGGCGAACAGGTCGGCGGCATCTGGAACAACATCAGCTATTATCCGAAAGCCATAATAATGAACTATACCTTTTCGCCCTGGCTCGGCGCTTTGATCTTCGCTTCGCTCTTCCTGCCTTTCCTGGGGCTCAAGTACCGCCACTTCGGCAAGCTCTACACTTTCATCTGGACCGCGCTCATCCTCCTGACGCTGACGGTGCCGACCAAGGCGCCGCAGTTCATTTATATAATCGCGCCGTTCCTTTTTATCGTCTTTGCGCTGGCCGTTGATTATTTTGCCGACAGCGCGAAAAAATTCGGCGCCGCGGTCTTGCTTGTCATTTTCCTGCCGGCGCTTCTTTCGGCGCCGCGCCTCGTCTCTCTCTACGCGCCGGAGCGCCCGCGCGAGAACATGGTCGACGTGCTCGATTATTTCCACCAGGGTATCCTACCGCGCCACGCGGTCGCCTCATCCGTCAACCTTCAGCACCTTAATCCCGAGGGGATCGCCTTCAAGTTCTGGACCTGGAACGCGCCGGTCCTCACCGACCCGGCTGTCGGCCCTGACGAGATGTTTAACAGCGCCAAGTATTTCCTGACGGTGACGCTGGACGGCGGCAGCCCCTACAACAGGGAGATCCTTGACGACAGCATTTTCGCCTGGAACGCTTTCCTGGCCGAAAAGCAGAGGACGGGCGAGATCAGAGAGTTTTCGACGCGGCGGTTCGAGGCGATCGGCGTGACCGCCAGGATATTCGAGAAGAAAGAAGAAGCGCGGTGAATTCTTTCGCGGAAAAGCGGCCGGAGCGTCTCCGGCGACTTGCCTCGCTGGGCCTTTTGGCCGCCGGCGTCGCCCACGAGATCCGCAACCCGCTTGCTGTCATGCGCTCGGAGACCGAGCGCCTGGCCGACGCCGAGCGCGACCTTGCTTACTTAAAAAAGCACCGCGACCTCATGCTCAAGCACATCGACCGCCTCGACGACATTGTGCTCAAGATCCTCGGCCTGGCGAAGGAGAAAGAGAGACAGCGGATCGAGGTCGATCTCAACGAGGTGATCGAGTCGACGCTTCAGTTCTTTATCTTTGACCGCGTCAGCCTGAAAAAAGAGCTCAAGCCAACACCGAAATTAATGGGCGATCCGGGCGAACTCCAGGAGGTTTTTATTAACTTGATCCAGAACGCCTTCGAGGCGATGCCCGACGGCGGCGAGCTGCTGCTGCGCACAGGGACTGCAGGGGAGCGGATCACGATCGAGGTCAAGGACACCGGCTGCGGCATGAGCGCGGAAGTCCGCAGCCGGATCTTTACTCCCTTTTTTTCTACGCGCGAGGCGGGGGCGGGGCTGGGGCTCTCGATCGTTGAGCGGATCGTGCGCGAGCACGGCGGCTCGATCAGCGTCGAGAGCGAAGTGGACAGGGGGACGACATTCAAGATCGTTTTTTAAACTCTTCTTTTTTTTCGATGTGCTTTTCGAAAGTGTCCAAGACCATCTTCGTCTCTTTGCCGGCGAAAAAATTCCTGATCGTGCCGAGGAGGTCATCTTTTTTAAACGGCTTCCTGATATAGTTGACGACAAACCCCGCGGTGGCGCGGTCCCACTTTTCCTCATCTTCGTAAGCGGTCAGCATCGAGATGCCGATATCCTCGCCGAAGTTCTTGCGGATCTTCTCAAGGAGCTGGAGGCCGTCGGTCCCCGGCATTTTGATATCGAGGAAGATAAGGCGGATCTTGTTGCCGCCCAGGCCGAGGAACGTCTTATGCTTTGAGAGCTGGTCGAGCGCTTCTTTGGCCGAGTAGGCGGTTACCACGTCGTATTCATTGATCTCTCTTATCGTCTCGGCGATCGAATTGGCGAGATCGACCTCGTCATCCACGACCATGATCACAGGTTTAGCCATCGTTGTTTACCTCCTGACGCGTAGTATTTTATCAGGATATGGTAAAATATGCAAATGAAGCGAATCTTCATATTCACCCCTTTCTTTCTCATTTTCTTTTTTGCCGTCACGTTCTTGCCGCGCCCGGTCGAAAAAGAATTCACCAAAGAGAAGCGGATCGCGGAGCGCGGCATCTATGTCACCGCCTGGACGGCGCAACTGCCGAAGAGATTCAATGAATTAAAAGAGCAATGCAAAGCCGCCGGCCTCAACACCATGGTGATCGACGCCAAGGAGATGCTCAGCCGGCCGTACCTGGAGCTCGCGCGCCAGCGCAAACTGACCCCGGCAACAAAAGCGACGGCCAACCCCTGGCTGGCGAAGCTGGCGGCCGAACTCCATCGGGACAACTTTATTCTCTCGGCGCGCATCGTCGTCTTCAAGGACGACCGCCTTGTCCTCTCGCGGCCCGACCTTGGCGTCAAGCTCGGCGGCGGGCTCTACCGCGACCGCAAGGGCGGCAAGTGGCTCGATCCTTATTCGGATGAGGCCCGGTTATACAACGCGCTGATCGCCGAGTCGGCCGCTCTTTCCGGCGTCGACGAAGTGCAGTTTGACTACATCCGCTTCCCGGCCGAAGGGGAGGCGAAGAACGCCTATTATCCGCACATAAAAGAGGGTGTCACCAAAGTCGACATCATCTGCGAATTCTTAAAGGATGTCAAGGCGAGGCTCGCGCCTTACAACACATCGTTAGCGGTCGATATTTTCGGCGTCACCGCCTGGCAGAGCAAGATCGATATCGAGAGTTTGGGCCAGGACCTCAAAAGAATGGCGCCGTATCTTGATGTCCTCTCCCCGATGCTTTATCCGTCGCACTTCCATCCCGGCTACGACGGCTTTCCTAATCCCGGCGCGGAGCCGTATTATTTCATCAACACCGGCGTCAAGCAGGCCAAAGTGATCCTCTCCGGCGAGGCGACGGTCCTCGTCCCCTGGATCCAGGGCTTCAACATGCGCTCGCCCAACTTCGGGCCGAATTATATCCTGGAGCAGGTCAGGGCGGGAAAGGATGAGGGTGTTGAGGGCTTCCTGATATGGAACGCCCGAAACGATTACAGCGTCTCGTTCCGGGCGCTCAAAAAGTAAAACTATTTCTTGGCCATTTGCCCGACGATCGCCGGGATGGCGACGATCAGAACGTAGGCGGTTAAAAGCGACCAGTTGTAGAACGAAAGCGATCCCTTGTTGAAGATCTGGACGATCACGGTATAATCAAGGATCGCTTCGATGACCAGCCAGACAAGGCCGACTTGAAGACCATCATTCAAACTCTTGACCTTATACATGCCGGCCGCGAAGTAGAGGATGACGGCGGTGATGACGAGCATCGAGACGCCAAAAACATCGCCGGTCAGCTTAACGCCGAACATCAGGACCGAGGCGACCAGGAACATGATGGCGTAAAGCACAATTCCGTATCCAATGGCTTTTCCCCAGTTCATGTTTCACCCCCTTTGCCCGCTCAAAGCAAAGCTGGGCAGGATTTTAGACCACCCGCTGTGGCTTGTCAAACGGTTTTTCGTTATAATCATGGCATGAAAGAAAAGCAGAACGTTTTCTGGCTGGGGCTGACGAGCCTGTTGACCGATATCTCTTCGGAAATGGTCATGGCGCTCCTGCCGCTTTTCCTCGTTGACATCGGCGCTTCGCGCTCGGTCGTGGGGCTGATTGAGGGGGTGGCCGAGGCGACCGCCAGTTTTTTCAAGACCCTCTCCGGCTGGATCTCCGATCGCCTGCGCGTCAGAAAAGGAATCGTTATCATCGGCTATACGCTTTCGACCGCCGTCAAGCCGCTCATCGCCCTCGCCAACACCTGGCCTCAAGTACTTGAAGTCCGCTTTGTTGACCGGATCGGCAAAGGGGTGCGCTGCGCTCCGCGCGACGCGCTGATTGCCGATTCGGTCGAGCCGCGCGAGCGGGGCCGCGCCTTCGGCCTGCAGAGGGGAATGGATACCGCCGGCGCCGTCATCGGCACGCTATTGGCCTCCGCCCTCATCTTTTTATTCAGCCGCTATACGGATATGGGGATCCTCACGCAGTACCGGACGATCTTCTGGCTTTCGGTTATCCCCGGGGTTTTGGCCGTCTTGACGCTGGCGGTCTTTGTCAAAGATGTGGCGGCAAAAAGTTCAGCCGCCGGAGCCGGGGCCGTTGCCTGGAACTCGATCGATTCCGGCTTTCGGGTCTTCCTGTTAGCGGCGGTGATCTTTGAGTTCTCCAATTTCAGCTACGCGATCTTTATCCTGCGCGCCTCAAACCTGGGCGTCACGGTCGCCCTCATCCCCATTATCTATCTCCTCTACAATATAATATACAGCCTGCTGGCCCAGCCGCTGGGCGCGCTGGCCGACCGGATCGGCAAGAAGCCGGTCCTGGCCGGCGGCTATCTCCTCTCTGCAATCATGTGCCTCGGTTTTGCCGTCGCCGCCAGTCCGGCGCACGCCTGGCTGCTCTTTGCGGTCTACGGGGTAGCGATGGCGATCACCCAGACGGCGCCTCGCGCTCTGCTGGCCGATATTGTGCCGCCGGAGCGGCTGGGGACGGCCTACGGCGTTTATTATATGCTAATCGGTTTTGTTGCGCTCCCCGCTTCGGCGATCGCGGGGCTTCTCTGGGACCGCTTCTCCCCGTTTGCTGCTTTCTCATACGGGGCGGCGGCCGCCCTGGCCGCGGTTTTTCTATTATTGATCCTTGTTCCCAATCGTGTTAGGTTAAAACCGTGACGCTGACCTGGATAATAATAAGCACGCTGATCATCAGCCTGATCTCGCTGGTCGGGGTCTTCGCCCTGGCCTTGAAAGACGAGACCCTCCGGCGGACCCTCCTCCTCCTGGTTGGTTTTTCTGCCGGGGCATTAGTCGGCGACGCTTTTTTGCACCTTTTGCCGGCAGCGCTCGAAAAGCTAAAGCCCGGCGACGCTTTTCTCTTCGCTCTGGCCGGCTTCACGTTCTTTTTATTTCTGGAGAGGATGCTCTACTGGCATCACTGCCATAAAGATGTGGCGTGTGACATCCACGCTTTTACTTATCTCAATATTGTTGGCGACGGCTTGCACAACTTTATTGATGGGATGCTGATCGCCGCCAGTTTTATTGTCAGCGTTCCCCTGGGAATCGCCACCGGCATCGCGGTCGCCTCGCATGAGATCCCGCAGGAGATGGGGGACTTCGGAATTTTGGTTTACGGCGGGTTTTCAAAACTTAGAGCCCTCTTCTTTAACCTGCTCTCCGCCCTGATGGCGGTCCTGGGCGGCGTGGTGGGCTTCTATCTGTCGGGGGCGGTGGCCGGCCTGGCCCAGGCGCTTTTGCCGATAGCCGCGGGCGGTTTCCTCTATATCGCGGCCTCGGACCTGGTTCCGGAGTTGCACAAAGAGAAGAACAACTACAAGGCCAACCTGGCTTTTAGCCTTTTTATACTGGGGATTCTCTTTATGTGGGGCCTGACTTTTCTGGAGCATTGAATGGGATATCAGGAAATCAGGTGATCAGGTAGTGGGGATCAGGGGATCGGGTTGAGCGCCGGCCGATAAACCGCGACCAGCTCTCGTTTGTCATTACAACCTACAACATGTCGGCGCTTATGGCGAGCAAGATTGCCGCTATTTTTCTGCGTGGACAGCGTGGGGTGGGGGATGCCGTGCATGAAGAGAAAGGCCGCGATATTTATGACCTCCTTTGGTATATGGCAAAAAAGGTCGTTCCGGATCTTGACTATCTCGTGGCCAAAAAGATAAATGTGAAAGATTTGCGGGCGCTTTTTGATAAGCTCACTTTGCAAATGAACAAAGTGAACAATACGAACCTCAAGAATGACCTTACACCGCTTTTTGTGAACCGGACTTTTATTGACAACTGGTTGAAAAACTGGCGGAAGAGTTATTCGCGGCTTCTGGATGATTATAAGATCAATACGGTGAAAAACCTGACCAGCGTGGGCGTGGGTCAGGACTTTGATACCGACAATATTTCTTTCATCTACACTTACGACACAGAGGAAGGAAGGGCCGTCCGAATTCGCTGCATCATAAGCGACTACTGGATTGCTGATCGGGAAGGAAACTTGCCAACAGAAACAAACGACAAAATATCCCAGTTAGCGGCCAACGATATGAAAGAGCCATTAAGCGATAAACTTAAACAGTATGTAACGCTTTTTTATAATAAAATCGAGGCCTATTTCAAGAAAACAAACCAGGTGATGCTTGGCAATAGCGTCTCCACGAAAGTGATCAGGATGACGGCGGATAATTTGAACCAAAAAGAACAGATAGTTCTCAATAAATCAGCGTTGCTCTCGTGCGAGCTTGATGATCTGTTTAAATAATCGGCCAAAAAGACGGCTTGCTCGCCCTAGGCGGGGAGATAATTGCTTGCCCCGAGCGACGCCGAGCGAGTCCGCCGCAGGCGGACGAGTCGAGGCGGAGTCGAGGGGGTATAAGGTGCTGACAGGAGCGGCTGTTGTGGTTGGGATATATGCTACCCTTAATCGATAAAGCCGAATAGAAAATAAAATTATGTCAAACAAAGAATCAAATGCAAACATGACCAAAGAGCAAGAGCGTTCAGAATTGCATTGTGCTATTTGGCAAATCGCTACCGATTTGCGCCCTGTAGGGCGTATATTGACACAAACACGCTCTACAGGTAAACTAGCTATATGAAAGCGACATTATCCAATTCAGATTATTTACGCAATTTTGACCGCTTTATCAGCAGGTTAGATTTTTCTGATCCTGATACTCTTCGTATTTATTCTCATCCAAAGTGGATCAATGTCCATCCGGCTGTTCTAGCTTTAATTGTAGCAATGGCAATGCGGGCAGGTAAGCAGAATGTTATGTTTGAAAATCTCACAGCAACTTCCGGTTCATATCTTGATCGTATGGGGCTTTTTGAATTCACACAGCAAAAGTCACCATATACTATTAACAAGAAAGAAGAATCAGGAAGATTTATACCAATCACCGTTATCAAAAATTCTACCGAACAGTCAAAATTTATTACAGACATGGTCCCTCTTTTGCATTTACCTGCCGATAAAACGGATGCCATTAAATATACGATCGGGGAATTGCTTCGTAATGTATTGGAGCACGCAGGAAGTACAGCTGGAGCGATTGTTGCGGCTCAATACTACAAAAAATCAAACACAATTCGTATTGGTATTTGCGATGGTGGTATTGGCATGAAAAAGAGCCTGCAACACTATTGGGCTTCCCGGTCAAAGACAGATATAGAGGCGATCAAATGGGCAATGGTCCCCGGTATTTCGGGCACAACACGAAAAGAAGGCGGAACAGAAGATAATGCTGGTGCCGGATTATTTTTCATTAAATCCATTGCGCAAGTAGCACGTAACTATTTTATGATTTACAGCGGCTCCGGCATTTATAAGCTGCTCCTTCACGATAAGAGAGTAGAGAAACCACGGCTCCATCCCGATCCGGATGATGATCGTCATTCTGAACGCAACGACGCCCCTTATTTTCAAGGGACACTGGTGGCAATCGATCTATCCCTTGAAAACAAATCTGAATTTACCCAGCTTCTCTCTGCTATACGAGAAGTGTATGGCAAGGCGGTTAGGGATCGTAAACGAAAGAAATATAAAGAACCAAGATTTATATGAGTATGATAATTAAGATGAAAGATCTTGCCGGTGATTTTGCCGAAAATAAAGATGTGGCAAAAGACTTACGCGTCACCAAGATTATGCCGGCCTTAGCAGATGGCAAAGAGGTTGTGTTAGATTTTTCTGGAGTTAGTGGTACCACTCAATCATTTATCCATGCCTTGATTTCTGAACCAATTCGGCAGTTTCGCGATGTGGCTTTAGAAAAGATGCACCATAAAAATTGCTCTGATGTTGTCAAAGAAGTTATCAAAACTGTGTATGAATATATGCAGGAAAGTCTTGATTCGGGAAATTATGAAAAATAACAGCAATAAACCTGCCTGCCGGCAGGCGGGCATTTGTTCATTGGTTCTGTCTTTGCGTCAGAATACATCCTTGCCCCCAAGGATCAGCTCGAAGTTAAAATAATCGGCCAAAAAGACGGCTTGCCCGCCTTAGGCGGGCTTGCAGCGTGATTTACTCTAATTCATAATGGTACAGCTAATGGGGGTAAGGTCACATAAATAGTATAATGAGATCAATATGACAAATAACTTTATAACCAACCAAGACCGGCTCCTTTCCGAAGTGTTTAATAATATTCTTCCTTCCTCCAGTAAACTGCATTTTTTAGTTGGCTTTTTCTACTTCTCTGGTTTTGAGCAGATTTACAAGAATGTTCAAGATAAGCAGATGCGTGTATTGGTTGGCTTAGAGATAGAAAAAGATATTTATAATAAGGTTAAGGAATTTGAAGTTATCCAGATCGTTAATTATTCTCGCGGCAAGATCAGGGAAAACTTCAATAAATCCTTTGTTCAGCTGTTTAACGATACTGATTACTTTGATTCAGAAGAAAAACAGGTTGCTTTTAGAATATTTCTTAATAAGATTAAAGACGGATCTCTGGAAATCAGAAAGACGCTCGAGCCAAACCATGCCAAGCTTTACATTTTCGAAAAAGCGCAGGATCAAAGCGAGGGTGGGGAATACCCCGGATCAATAATTACCGGATCAAGCAATCTTACTGGGTCAGGTTTAGGCGGCAGACATGAAATAAATGTCATTTCCAGGGACAAGGCCTTTTTCCTTGAAGGGAAAAAGATTTTTGATGATCTATGGGGAAGCTCCGTTGTCATAGCAGACAAAGGGAATATTGATTCTTTCCTTGTCGACGTTGTTGAGAAGGTCTGGATCGACAAGCTTTATCGGCCTTATCTTCTGTATGTTAGGGTTTTGGAGGAATATTTTAATGAATCTGAAGCCAGCGAAGTAAAGCTTCCTGCCGAAATTACAAATGAAAAGTATCTGAATTTGAAGTATCAGATTGATGCGATTCGAAGGGCGCTCAATATTATTGAAAAACATAGTGGCGTTTTAATCTCTGACGTTGTCGGACTGGGTAAAAGCATTATCGCCTCGGCTATTGCCCACAATCTGCGCTTAAAAACAGCTATTATTTCTCCGCCGCACCTTAAAGATCAATGGGATGACTTTCGCTTAAAGTTTGATTTTAATGCTAAAGTTTATGGCGGCGGCTCAATTGATAAGGCGCTCGAAGATGATCTCCGCCAAGGCTTTGGCTTGGTCATAGTTGATGAAGCCCATAAATATCGTAATGCAGGCACTATCGATTATGGTTATTTGCACCAACTATGCCAAAACAAAAAGGTTGTTCTCCTAACTGCCACCCCATTTAATAACAGGCCACAGGATATCTTTTCCCTGATTTCCCTGTTCCAAATCCCGGCCAGGTCAACCATTCAAACAGTTGAGACTTTGACTTCCCGCTTTAAAGACATGGTGAAGGAATACAACGATATCAAAAAAGAACAAAAAGAAGAGGGCGATCCCGTTGCCCTTAAACAGCGTATTCGGGAATTAGCCGACAAGATCAGGGATATTTTATCTCCCGTGCTGATCCGCCGTACTCGCCTCGATCTTCGGGCGATTAGTGAATATGACAACGACTTAAAAAAACAAGGAATCGATTTCCCAACAGTCAATCCACCCAAACCAATGGATTATAAGCTCGGTAAATTAGCGAAGCTCTACAAAGAAACACTCGAATTGATTGCCCCTACGGAAAATGAGGAAGAAGAGCTCGCCGCGATGGAGGCCAAAAAGGGCTTTATTGGTGCCCGCTATAAGCCCGTATTTTACCTAAAGAATATTGAAAAATACCGCAAAGAGATAATTGATGAATTTGGCGATGAGAACTTATTCAGACAATCCCAGATCAATATCGCCAGGTTTATGCGGCGGTTGCTGGTTAGAAGATATGAAAGCTCGATCGAGGCTTTCAAGCACACTCTATCTACCATGATCTATTCCGCGGAGCAGATTAAGAAGTGGCATGAAAACGGAAAGGTCCCCATCTATAAAAAGGGGAAGCTCCCTGACTATGATTCCCTTTTTGAATCAACCGGCGAAGACCTGGACGAGGAATTGGAAGATATAAACTACGAAGAAAACCTGAAAAAATTTACTGAAAAAGGGCTCAAGATCATCGACAGTAAGGAATTTAAGAAGTCCTTTATAGAAGACGTTGAAAAAGATATTAAATTGCTGAAAAGCATCCGCAAGCAATGGATTGAAGAAGCGGCGGAATTCGACCCAAAAATTGAGGAGTTTATTAAGGTCCTCAAGGAAAAGTTAAAGGAAACTCCCAAGCGCAAGATCATTGTATTTTCTGAATTTGCGGATACGGTCAATTACTTATACGGCCAGATTAAGGATAAAGTTAAAACAGTTAAATATACTTCCGCTGACGCTAGCTCAAGCTTAAAAAGGGCGATCAGGGCTAATTTTGACGCCAGCGAAGAAAAGCCGGCCAATGACTATGATGTGCTTATTGGCACTGACGCAATTTCGGAAGGGGTTAATCTTAACCGTGCCGGGATAGTATTTAATTATGACATACCCTACAATCCGACCAGGGTTATTCAGCGTATCGGTCGTATCAATAGGGTCAGCAAAAAGGTGTTCGATGATCTCTATACTTACAACTTCTTTCCTACGGCCCCAGGAGAAGTGGAGATCGGGACTAAGCGGATATCCACGCTTAAGATAGCAATTATTCAGACTTTAATGGGAGCGGACGCCCAAGTCCTAACCAATGAAGAAGAGATCGAGCCGTTCCTTGCTAAGCAGTTTAAAGAAGCGACTGAAGAGAATGAGCGGTCCTGGGACACTAAATACCTCGATGAATTGAAACACCTGCAAGCGCATCAGCCGGCAATAGTCAGGGAATCCAAGGCCATTCCCAAGCGCGTCAGAATTCAGCGGACGGTTAAAAAAGACAAAAGCGGCGTTATCGTTTTTGGTAAGAAGGGGGCTAATTATGTGTTTAAATATGGAGATAACACAAATGAAGAGAGCGTCTTGGCTTTGGGCGCCATAGATGGGCTAAAGTTGTTTGAGGCAGATGTTACTGAAAAGGCCAAAGATACAAGTAGGGGTTTTGAAGCAATTTATCAGAATGTCAAACGGCTTTTGTTCAGAAAGAAAACACAAATTCCTTCCGATACAGCCAGGCGTCTTACTCTGGAAAAGATTACCTGGTTACGGGACAATGTTCCTGATAAAAAAGATTATTTTATCGATCTGTTAAGGGTGGTTGAAGAATTGGACTCCCTCCCGGATCACTATGAAAAAGTGGTCAGGTCGATTGATGAACGGGCCCTTCAAAAAGACATTGCGCGCCTCATTAAGTTAGTTCCTCATTCATACTTAACAGATGTTATTAATAAGGCTCAGGCGATTGATGAAGGGGAAGAGAGCTTGATACTGGCTGAAGAGTTGCTTTAACAGGGGGGATATAATTGGAGCTCGATAAGCCCTATGAACGCAGTGAGTTTATCAGATTTATGTCTGGCTTTTTGCCTGACGATTATGACCCTTCTCCAGCGGGGGAAATAATCCCTGTTTCAGGTGGCTTGATTAAAAAAGTCGTATATTTGGGTGGCGTTAGTTCGCTAGATAATTTAAAAGTATTTGAGATCGAGCATCAATCAGAGTATGATCCCCGGGTTACTATAACCAAAGAAATATGCCGTCTTATGGCTAGCCGCGGATACAGAAAAGCCATCGCTGCCTTTACTTCCAGAAAATCTGAGAATTATCGACTTTCTCTTGTTACTATTGATATAAATCTTAAGGGGAGAAAGACAATAAAAGAATATTCTAATCCCAGACGCTACTCGTTTTATTTAGGCCCTGATGCGAAAATCCATACCCCATATGATTATCTGATTAAGAAAAAACGCGTTAAGTCATTGGATGATCTAATCGATCGCTTTGATGTCGAGTTAGTCACAAAGGAGTTTTTCCAAAAGTACAAAGAACTTTATGAGAAGGCCAGAAAACACCTTGGAAGTGATCGCGGTTTTGGTATTTTTGCCAGTAGAAATAACATTGACATTGATACCTTTGCCAAAAAACTTCTTGGTCAGATAGTATTTTTATATTTTATACAGCGTAAGGGGTGGCTGGGGGCGGCGAAGGGAGCCCCCATAAGCAGTGGCAATAAAAACTATATCAGATCGTTATTCAATAAGGCAAGAAAAGAAAGTAAGCATTTCTTCAATGATTATCTGGAGTCTCTTTTTTATGACGCTTTGAACAAGAAGCCGGAAAAACCGGGCAGCTTTTACCGAGACTACTTCGAATGCCAAATCCCTTTTTTAAATGGCGGGCTTTTCGAGCCGATTGAAAACTATAATTGGAAAGAAGCGGTCCTAAATATCCCTGATTCGTTATTTTCTAATAGCTCCGGATCAGGAATATTAGATGTTTTTGACCTTTTCAATTTTACTGTTTATGAGGATGACCCAATTGATAAAGAAGTATCTATTGATCCGGAAATGCTGGGGAAGGTTTTTGAAAATCTTTTGCCAGAAAACCTAAGGAAAGGGAAAGGGACTTATTATACTCCGCGCGAAATAGTCCATTATATGTGCCAGGAGAGCTTGATTAATTATCTTGCGGAGAAGAGCGAGATCAATGCCGAAGAGATAAGAGGATTTATAAAGAAATCAAAGATATCAAATGATGAAACAACCGAAACTCCTGCTCATATCGCAAAAAAAGCAAAGATGCTCGATGATTTTTTAGTGGAAATCAAAGTTGTTGATCCGGCCGTAGGGTCAGGAGCTTTTTTGGTTGGCATGCTTCATGAAATAGCCAATTTCAGAATTGGACTCAATTCTATTATTAAAAAACGGCGTTCAGAATATGAGCTTAAGAAACAATCTATTATCAATTCGTTGTATGGGGTAGATATTGATCCCGGCGCGGTTGAGATCGCCAAGCTTCGTCTTTGGCTCTCTTTAGTGGTTGATTATGCCTTGGACGATATTGATCCCTTGCCAAATCTTGACTTTAAGATTATGCAGGGCAATAGCTTAATTGAACTATTATCACCATCTCTTTTAGCAAAAACTACTGATAGTAGCCGAAATCACTTAATAGATGAGCTTAATAAGATTAAGGCCGATTACTCGCTTTTAACCGATCATTTAGAAAAGAAAGAAGCCCGCGAACAAATAAACAGGTTGGTTCGGGCGATTGCTAACTATGACATTGATAAAGAAAGAAAAAAGATATGGGATCAACTGATGTCAAAGAAAGCCCAGACAAAACTATTTATAGATACGGCAGAAACGATCCCTCTTTCTGAAACAGAGGACAAAGAGACAAAAAGGCTGTCTAAACAACTTCACGAATTGGATAAAGTTCAGCGTGTGTCGCCAACCGAACATTTTGAATGGCATATTAATTTTAATGAGGTGTTTGAAAAGGGCGGGTTTGATGTTGTAATAGCTAATCCGCCATATAATGAATTGAGAGATCTGGGGCTAAATGAACAAAATAATTATAAGAAATCTGCTTATATAAAATACGCACTCGGGGGCAGAATAAATATGTTCCAGTTCTTTTATCCATTGGCCGTGACAATTGCAATGAAGAATGGGATTGTTACGCTTATTACGCAAAACTCAATTCTTGCTGAAAATAGTGCGCTAAATAATAGACGTTTTATAATCGAGAACGCTCAGATAATCAAATTCGTGTCCTTTCCCGAAAGAGATGACCCAAATATGAGAGTATTCGAAAGCGCAAAAATGAGTGTGTGCATAGGTATTTTAAAAGTTAAAGAAAATATTCCTAGCTACATTCAACCAGCAATTGCACCACTTAGCACCTCTTGCGGCGTAGAATAATTTAAGCACTTTCTGGGCCGATTGTTAAGTAGCT
>METM01000024.1 GCA_001772335.1 candidate division WOR-1 bacterium RIFCSPHIGHO2_01_FULL_53_15 | reverse complement strand
AGCGTCTTAGAAATTCCGGGAGCCAAAGAAGTCGCGATCGAGTTCCACTCGCTCTCCAAAACCTACAACATGACCGGCTGGCGGATCGGGATGGCGGTCGGGAATAAAGAAGCTGTTCAGGCATTAGCAACGATAAAATCGAACATCGACAGCGGCGCGTTCAAGGCGATCCAGTTCGCGGCGATCGAGGCATTATCCGGGCCTCAGGAAAGTGTTGATAAGAACCGCAAGATTTTTGAAGAGCGCAGGAATGTCCTGATCGATGGCCTCAATTCTCTCGGCTGGCAGCTTGAGAAACCCAAAGCGACATTCTACATGTGGGTCCCGGTTCCCAAAGGCGAATCCTCCGCCTCATTCGCCGAAAAACTCCTCGAAAAATGCGGTATCCTCGTCGTCCCCGGCTCGGGCTACGGACCCTCCGGCGAGGGCTATGTCCGCCTGGCGATCACTTTACCCAAAGAGCGGATCGCCGAAGCGATCGGGCGAATGAAAGAGGCCGGGATCAATGCCTGATTATCGGCTTGACTTTTGATGTCCCGGTTGTTAAATTATTCATAATTCTCAAGGAGGCGAACATGAGCAACACAAAGGGATTGTTTTTTACTTGTTGTTTGATGATTGGGATTTCCGCGTTAGCAGCTGGCTGCGGCCAGCAGCCCGGCGGCAGTTACAGCAACGGCAGTAAAAACCCGGTGATCTCGACTGGCGAATTATTTAATGTTTCAGGCGCCACCGCCATCGCCGCCGCTTCGGCCGCCAGCACGACCTCAAGCAGCGCCGTCAAAAGTTTTTCGGCCATGAACGTCACCGAACTGCTCAAGCTTGACGCCGACGGCAAGATCAGCTCAGTATTTTCCGATGCCTTTGCCGCAAAATGGCATCCACCGATCTCCGTGATCGAAACCGGCCCGGACGGTTCTCTCTACGTCGGCTTCCAGTGGGGGATCTGGCTCCAGTCGGGGAGCGCCGAAGGGACCCAGGCCGCTTTCTTTAAGATCGGAACCGACGGCTCGGTCGAGGTCGTTGATGATTCGATCAACGGCGTCGGCACCTGGTACGGCGGCTCGGAGAACGGCGAACTGCCCGTCAAACAGGTGCAGTTCGACAGCGACGGCAATCTCTATTATCTGGGCAAAACCTCAGCCGGCAACACGATCTTGAAGAAAAAAACGACCGCCGGCGTCATCAGCCAGATCGGCAGTTCCAATTACGAAGTGCGCGATTTTCTCGTCACGCCGAACGGCTATGTCCTGTTCCACGGCTCCAACGTCGGCAACTGGAGCATCGAGTGGCTCCGGATCATCTACGGCAGCACCGTCAACACCATCTTTTATAATGACGGCGCCGGCTGGCTGCGCGCCTATTACTATTACACCTACGGCGGCGAGAATTACGTCATGCTGATCGGCGAGAACCTGACACTCCTCAACGAAAGCGCGATCCCCCAGAAATATTCCGGCATCACCCGGGTCAAGCTCAATTCAACCGGCGCTCCCGCGCTGGTCGAGGCGCTCTACGACGACAACAACATGTACAACGACACCTACACCACGATCGGCAGCCAGCTCACCTGGGGCTACTGGGACCCGACCGAGATGGCCAACAAAAGATTTTTTATAACTGACAGTTACGGGCAGGTCAAACCTTCACTCTCACTTGAAGCAGGAGTAACCGAGGCCTCAATTCGCGCTTTCATCCGTAAAAAATACCAGAGCGTCACAGCCGACACGCTTGACAGCATAACTTTCGCAGGGCTGGCCGCCACGCTTGAAAGCTGGCAGATAAACAATTTTCTTGATAATTTGATCGCGGCCAACGTCACCGGCGTGACGTGGACCAAGTGGCGCGAAGAGAACGGCTTGAACGGCATCCGCTTCGGCAACGCCAAGCAGATCGTCTTCGCCTCAAGCGGCAAGCTCTACGCGGTCATGCGGCTCGATGACTGGGGCGCGGGGAGCTCCAAGGGCGATAAGCTTTTCCAGATTGTTAACGCCTCCGGCAGCGCCGAGATAGTCGGCTTCCAGCAGGATACCGCAAATTATTTCAAGTCGATGAGCAAGGTGCGCTCCTTCGGCAATTATGCGGTTTATCTCTCGAACAAAGTCGGCATGTACAAGATCTTCCGGCTTGACTTGAACGATCCGGCGGCCGCCCCGACCGACATGATCCCCACCCTCTCGAATGTCGAGATATTCAACTTTAACTATGACTCGAGCACGGGCAAGCTCTATTATGACGTCTATGATCTCAGCAACAACACTTCTTACGTGGCCTCCCAGCTTCTGACCAGCACGACGGCCGACAGCCGCGTCTCGGCCGAGGGCTATACTATTACCGACATTGTGCCGTTCAAAGCGGATTAAATAGTTTGGAAGTACTCATCGCCGAGCACTCCGGTTTCTGCGTCGGGGTTGAGCGGGCGTTCCGCATCGCGCTCGAGACCGCCGAGGCGTCAAAATCGGCCTACATGCTGGGCAATCTCGTCCACAACAAATTAGTCGTCGAGCGCCTCAAGAACTTCGGCGTCAAGACCGTCTCCGATATCTCGGAAATCCCCCATGGCGCGCAGGGTATCCTCATCATTTCCGCCCACGGCGTCGGCCCCGAGGTTTATGAGGCCGCCAAAAAACTTAAGCTCGAGATTCTTGACACGACCTGCCCCTGGGTCAAAAAGGCGCAGAAGATCGCCAAGGAATTTTCTGACGAGGGGCGCCTCGTCATTATCGTCGGCGACAAGGGCCACCCCGAGGTCAAGGGGATCGTCGGCTGGAGCGGCGGCAAGGCCAACGTTGTGGAAAAAGTCGAGGACCTGGGAAAGTTGGGACTCGCGTCTGAAACGCCTGTCGGCATTCTGGCGCAAACGACCCAGCCCGAAGAGCACTTTGACGCGATGGTCTCCGCGCTTCGAAAGATCGCCAAGGATGTCCGCGAGTACGACACGATCTGCGGCGCCACCACCAAGCGCCAGAGCGCGGCGGTCGAGCTGGCGCGCCGGGTCAACCTCGTGCTCGTCATCGGCGACCGGCTGAGCGCCAACACCAAGCGGCTGACCGAGCTTTGCGCCAAGACCGGGACGGAGACCCATCAGATCGAGACGGTCGAAGAATTGTCTGTTGGTTGGTTAGTCGGCAAGAAAAAGGTCGGCATCACCGCCGGCGCCTCGACCCCGGAGTGGGTCGTTCAGGACGTGATCAAAGCTCTTCGGTCGGCTCCCGCAGGACGCGCCAGAAGCAGTAAAAGCTTATCCCAATGATAAAGCCCCACGAGACGATCAAAAATATCCAGCCAGAGATGTTCATTCGACTTTCCCCTGCGCTTTTTTTCTGTACCACGCGATCCTGACAAGTAAAGCAATGGCTAAGAAGAGCAGGATCAGGCCGAAGCGCGTGGCCAGGACATAGGGCCGCGCTTCCGGGGAAACCCCCTGCATCAAGAGGAGGGGCAGTGCCTGTTGGTAAAACCAAAAGCCGAGTATGAAGCAGAGGAAGAGCGGTGTCACATACTTGATGATCGGCTTGTAAAAGCCGGGGATCCGCATCTCGGCGCCGTGATGCATTTCATCCCAGGCCTTCTCGATGCCGAAGACCCAGACAAAGAGGACCGCCTCGATCGTACCGAAGAGGACAAGGCAGAACGTCCCGGCCCAGAAGTCGAGTTCGTCGACCACACCGTGCCCTAAGAAGAAGATCGGGAACTGCATGAGGATAAAAAGGACAACGCCCAGCCGCCGGATGGCCGTTTTGCGGTCAAGGTCAAACTCATCGCAGACAAAAGCGACGGCCGGCTCGGCCAGCGAGACCGACGAAGTCAGCCCGGCCAGAAAGAGAAGCGCGAACCAGAGGAGAGCAAAGATCTCGCCGAGGGGTATCTGGCCGAAGATCAGCGGCATCGTGACAAAGCCGAGGTTGAAGGCGCCGCTGTGGGCGGCGGCGGTAGCGCCGGCCAGGCCGAAGAAGGCGAACGCCGCGGGAATGACGATCGAGCCGCCGAGAACGACCTCCGCCAATTCATTGGTCGAGGCCGCGGTCAGCCCGGAGAGGACGACGTCATCGCCGCGCTTGAGATAGCTGGCGTAAGTCAGGATCGCACCCATGCCGACGCTCAAAGTAAAAAAGATCTGCCCCGCCGCCGCCAGCCAGACATTGGCGTTCGTCAGGACAGAAAAGTCGGGATTCCACAAAAAGCCAAGCCCGTTAAGGACGTTCCAGTCGGGGCGCGCCGGGTCAGGCGCGCCAAAAGTCAGCACCCGGACCGCGACAATGGCGCCGAAGAGGAAAAGGACCGGCAGGGCGATCTTGCAGAGGAGTTCGATCCCCGCCTGGACGCCGCGATAGAGGAAATAGAAATTCAGCGCAAAGGTGATCAGGAAAAATATATAAGCCGTCCAGATGTTGCTCCCCGGCGCCAGTCCCTGATAGGCGGCCAGAAAGCCCTTCATCCCTTCCGGTGTGGCAATGGCTAAGAGCTTTCCGGTCAGGGCAAAGAAGGCGTAGCCCAGCAGCCACGATTCAATATATGTATAGTAAATAAAAACGACGATCGGGCCGAAGATCCCGATCACGCCAAGGTATTTGACGACGCGGTGCTTCCAGAGGCGGTTGAGGATAAAGGGGGCGCTGCCGTGGCCAAAGAGCCCGCCGTAGCGGCCGATCGCCCATTCGATCCACATGAGCGGTATGCCGAGCAGCAGGAAAGAAATAAAATATGGGATCATGAAGGCGCCGCCGCCGTTCTGCGCCGCCTGGACCGGGAAGCGCAGGAAATTGCCGAGGCCGACGGCCGAGCCGGCCACCGCCATGATGACGCCGAGCTTGGTCCCCCACTGCTCTCTTGGTTTTTGTTCCGACATCCTGTGTTATAATACTACCGGAGAATTCGCATTTCAACATGAAAAAAATCATTTTTTTATTGATCTTCTCGCTCTTTATTGCCGCGGCCGGCCAGGCGGCGCGGCTCAACAAGGTCCGCCTCGGCTTCTACCCGGACAAACTGCGCGCCGCCTTTGATTTTGACTCGGCTTTCACCTACGCGCTCGAGGAATCGAAAGAAAAAATCACCATCCATCTGCAGAAGACCGAAGCCAGCCCCGACATCCAGAACTACATCGACGTCAGCGACATGATCGTCAAATATTTTGAGGTGGAAAAAGATGACGCCGGCTTGAAGATCACGATCCCGCTGGCGGAACCGGTCCCCTATAACATTTTTTCCCTGAGCGATCCAGACCGGCTGGTCATCGATTTTGACCGCGCTTTCACCAACGTCGTCTCGGGCGGCACGATCATCGACGGCGTCGAGCACTTGATCGTCTCGAAGGGGAGCGAAAAGGGGCGCGTCAACGCGCATGTCTTAAAGATCGATCCGGGCAAAGCCGATGTTTATCCAGCGCTTGCCCGCAAGAACAAACCCAATGTCCTCGAGTCCTTCGTCAACGCTTTTAATCCCTGGAAAGAGACCGGCGCCGACCCGCATTTCTTCCGCGCCCGCGTCGGCCAGATCGCCGAGGAACAGCGCGCCGTCGCCGCCGTCAACGGCACCTATTTCGCCTACACCGGCAAACCCCTTGGCTCGCTCCTGATCGACCGGGAGCTCGTCTCGACCCCGATCTACGATCGGACAGCGCTCATTTTGGCCGAGGATCGCAAGACCTATATCGACAATGTCATAATCGACTGTTATTTTCTGACGGCCCGGGGCGTCAGATACGAGATCACCGGCGTCAACCAGGGGCGCGACGGCAGCGCGATCATCCTCTATACCCCGGCCTGGGGCGAGCAGACCGGCAGCGATGAGAAAGGGGTCGAGCTTGTCATCGCCGGGCAGGTCGTCAAAGAGATCCGGCCGGGCAACTCAAACATCCCCCAGGACGGCTACGTCATCTCGATCAGCGGGCCGGCCGCGCAATTTATCGGCGACAACGTGAAGGCCGGCGACAGGATCGACCTGCACATCAAGATCATCCCGTTCGCCGTCAACCCCGGCCCAATCCGCCACATGGTCAGCGGCGGGCCGCGCCTGCTCAAGAACGGCGTCGTCTATGTTTCAAAGAACGAAGAAAAATTCAAATCCGATATCGCCAGGGGCCGCGCCGCCCGCACGGCGGTCGGCGTCACGAAAGAAGGGAAGCTTCTGCTGGTCACGGTCGACGGGCTGCCCAGGGAAAAGTCGGCCCGCGGCGATAAGAGCAGTCTCGGGGTAACCCTCGAAGAGCTGGCGAATTTGATGATCAGCCTGGGGGCGGTCGAGGCGATGAATCTGGACGGCGGCGGCTCGACCACCATGTGGATCGACGGCACCGTCGTCAACCGGCCGGCGACCGGCTACGAGCAGAAGGTAAGCAACGCTATCGTTGTCGGCCCGCGGTAGGTTTAATCCGGCAGGGTCTCGCCGGGTTTCACGTCGTGGCCGATCACGAAATCAGCGGCCTTCATCCGCTTTTTCCCCTCGAGCTGGAGTTCCAATAACAGCAGGTTTCCCCGTCCGGTCGCGACCAGGAGGCCTTCGTGCTTGATGATCTCAATGATCTCCCCCGGCTGTTTCTCCCGCGTTGAGATATCGAGCGGCACCGGCCGCGCTCTGAATATCTTCAACCGCTTGCCGCGAAAAAATGTGTGCGCCGTCGGCCAGACGATCAGCGCCCGGATCCTGTCGTGTATCTCGACCGCCGTTTTGCGCCAGTCGATCTCGCCGCTCTCCTTGGCGAACGACGGGGCCAGCGTCACGCCGGCTTCATTTTGCGGCACATATTCGACTTTGCCGGTCTTTATCTCATGGAGAACCTTGATGAGCAGTGGACAGGCCGCCGCAAAGATCTTTCTCGACAGCGTCTCGTAATTATCATCTTCAGTAATCTCGACTTCTTTCCGCGCCGCGATCGGCCCGGCGTCGAGCTGTTCCACCAATTTAAAAATAGTCGCGCCGCTCTCTTTCTCGCCTTTCAAGAGCGCCCACTGGATTGGCGCCGCGCCGCGGTATTTGGGCAGGAGCGAAGCGTGGATATTGATAAACCCGTGTTTGGGAATCTCAAGAATATCTTTCGGCAGAATTTTACCGTAGGCGACAACAACGCAGAGATCGGCCTTGACCGACTCCAGCCACGCTTTGAAAGCGTTATTGTTTTTGACCGATTCCGGCTGTTCGAGCGGCAGGGCCGCTTTGAGAGCGACTTCTTTTACGGCGGAGAAAACGATCCTTTGCCCCCGCCCCGCCGGCCGGTCCGGCTGGGTCACTACGCCCGCGATCTCCTGCTTCGCGTCGATCAATGTTGTTAAAACTTGCGCCGCCGGCTCCGGCGTGCCGAAAAAGACGATTCTCATATTTTCTCCGCCACCGGGACCTGAAAGACAAACCTTGACCCCTGCCCCAGCCCCGCCGACTCCGCCCATATTTTACCATGATGCGCTTCGATCACGTCTTTGGCCAGCGCCAGGCCAAGCCCGACGCCCCCCGCTTTTCTGGTCAGCGTATCGGCGACCTGGAAGAATTTGTCGAAGATCGTTTCCAGGTATTCTTGCGCGATGCCGATGCCGTCGTCGGAGACGGTCACGGCAATAAAATTATCGTCGTTTCTTGTCGCGATCTCAATGACCGGTTTCTCGCCTTCTTTGGAGAACTTCAGCGCGTTCTCGATGATATTGATCAGGGCGCCGCCCATTTTCTCCCGATCGCCCATAAAGCCGGGGCCCTTCGCCTCGAGCTTCAATTTCAATTCCGCCCCCTGCTTATTCAGCTGCGGCTTCATGATCTCGACCACGGATTGCACAAGCTCGTGGATCGAGATCAGCTCGAGCCTGAGATTGAAGCGGCCGGTCTCGATCTTTGAAAAATCAAGCAGGCGGTCAATCAGCGTGAGGAGACGCTGGTTGTTCTCTTTCACGATCGTCAGATATTTCTTCTGGTCGTCGGAGAGCGGCCCGGTCACCCCCGCCAAGAAGAGAGAAATATAGCCGTCAGCCGAGGTGACGGGGGTGCGCAGTTCGTGCGAGACCATGGAAACGAACTCGTTCTTGAGGCGGTCAAGCTCGGTCAACCGTTTCAGGGCCTTGCGCAGGTCCTCGGTCCGCTCGGCGACTTTGACCTCGAGCTCCCGGTTCCAGTTCTCCATGATGTCGCGGGCCCGCTTTATTTCGGCCGACATCGAATTGAAATAATTGACCATGTCGCCGATCTCGTCGTTTGCGTCGGGCAGGAGCTTGAAAGAAAAATCGCCCCGCGAAACCTTCTCCATGCCGAGCGAGACCTTGCGCAGAGAGCCCGCGATACTGCGGGAAACGGCCACGGCCGCTACCACGACCAGCAGGCCGGTCAGCGTCATCAATGAGACCGCCTGGACCTGGACATTGTTCAAAGCCGCAAGAAAGGCCTCGCGCGAAGTTTTAAGGTTGAAGAGCAGCGGTTTGTACACATAGATATCGATGATTTCTTTGAACGAAAAGAACATCAGAAGCGAAGCGGCGGTGATCGGGATCAGCGCCAGCAGGATAAAGAGCAGGAGAAGCTTGGTAAAGAAAGGGAAGCGCCGCATTTTCGGGGCGGTAACCGCCGACTCCCGCGGCACGAAATCCGGCCGCCGCTCTTTGCGCCGCCGCTCAAGGATCAGCCAGCCGAGCAGCGCGCAGGAGAGAAAGAGGAGTATGACAACTACAATATAATATATGAGGCCGGAACGGACCGCGATCTCGGGCGCGGGGACAAAGCCGACGGCGGGGCCGCTCTTATTCATCAGCTATTTCCATTCGGTCGGCGGCGACCATTTATCTTGCTGTTCCTGCCAACCGGAGGGCGGCGACCATGGCTGCTGTGTTTTCTCAAAGCCCGGCGGCGGCTCCCACGCCTTGAACTCCCCCTTATACTCGGGCGGCGGCGACCAGGTCCCGCCCTGCTCAAAACCGGCCGGCGGCTGCCAGTAGATCGTCGACTGCGGCGGCGCAAAAGTGAACTCTTGTTTGGCGGAGAACCCGACGCCGTCGAGGACCGCCAGCGCGGCAATAATAATTAAGAGTCGCTTAGTCACGGATGGCCAATTTCTCCTGTAAGAATTTCTTCGCGGCGCCCGCTTTCTGGTCAAAAGAAAAGACCATCATGAGCTGGGGATCTTTGAGATTGTCCATGGAGGCCCCGACTATCCCGTAAGTCGCGATCTTGACCACGCCGGTCGTCTTGTTCTGGTATAAGACCTGGAAAAAGCCCGGCGAAAGGTTGCCGAACGAAACCGCCGGACCCCAGTCGGCCGGCGGCTTGGGGAAATTATAGGTATAGACGCTCTTCTCCTGGGCCATTCCTCCGACCGCCGTTAGGATCAGAAAACAGAAAGCGGCGCAAATTATCCTTTTCATCTCCGAAACCTCCTTATAATAACTCTTCTTTAGTTTCCTTCTTTGGCTGAACGTGTTTGATCAAACTCGGGTCCTTGACCCGGTCGATAAACACAATGCCGTCGAGGTGGTCAACCTCGTGCTGTAAGATCGTGGCCAGAAAACCGTCGGTTGTGATCGTGATCGGCTGGCCGTCCCGGTCATGGCCTTTGATTTTCACGTGCGAGGCGCGCTCAACCGGCGCCTCAACTCCCGGCAGGCAAAGACAACCCTCGGTAAAGGTCTGACAGCCGGAGCTCTCGAGGATTTTTGGATTGACGAGCGCAATGGCGCCGGAGCCCGGATCGGCCACAATGACTCGGAGCGATTTTTTGACCTGCGGCGCGGCCAGTCCCACGCCGGGCGCCGCGTGCATCGTTTCGATCATGTCGTCGATCAGTTTGACGATTTCCGGCGTCACCTTTTTGACCGGCTTGGCCTGCCGGCGCAGGAATGGGTCGGGAAATTTAACGATCTTTCGCCGCATACCAGGTATTATACTAAAGCAAACTCATCGGCTCAACATCAATGATCGCTTTGATGCCCCTGGGGATGACGATCCTTCCCATCGTTTCGCGTATCGCATTACGCATTACTTCTAATTCGCTGCCTTTGAGCAATATCCTGTAGCGCCACTCGCCGCGCAGTTTCGGGATGACTGCCATGACCGGCCCTAACACTCCTTCAGTTAATCGACGACCGAGAAAATCGCCAATTGATTGAGAGATCTCGGCGGTTTTTTTCTGGTCGGCCCCGGCAACGAGAACGCTGATCAGTTGTGAAAACGGCGGATAACCGAGCTCCCGGCGGTGCTCGATCTCCCGCCGATAAAAGGCCTCATAGTCGTGGCCGGCGGCTGTCTCGATCACATAGTGGTCCGGCGAGTAGGTTTGGATGATGACTTTGCCCGGCAGGTGATGGCGCCCGGCCCGGCCGGCCACCTGCGTCAGAAGCTGGAAGGTGTGCTCGGCCGAGCGAAAGTCGGGCAGATGCAGGCCCGTGTCGGCCGAAACGACGCCGACCAGCGTGACCTTTGCCACATCAAGGCCCTTGGTCACCATCTGCGTGCCGATCAGGAGATCGGCCTTCCCCTCCGCGAATGTGGAAAAGAAAATCTCGTGCGAGCCGCGTTTGCCCGTCGTGTCGCGGTCGTACCTCAATATCCTGGCCCCGGGAAAAGCTTTGGCCGCTTCTTCCTCGATTCTTTGCGTGCCGGTGCCGAAATATTTGATCGAGGCGCTGTTGCAGCGCGGGCAGGTCTTCGGTGTCTCGGCCGAATAGCCGCAGCGATTACAGCGAATCTGCCTGTCATGGGAGCTGTAGACGAGTGAAACCGAACAGCGCGGACACTCGATCACATAACCGCAAGAGCGGCATATAATAAATGTAAAGAAGCCGAGACGGTTGATAAAGAGGATCGCCTGTTCGCCGTTCGCGAGAGTTTTTTCCAACTCGTCCCTTAATTTACCCGACAGGACGCCGAAGTTCCCCGCTTTGAGCTCCGCGCGCATGTCGATCACTTCAACCGGCGGCAGCGGCCGGTCATCGATCCGTTTTGGTAAAACTAATTTTATGTATGCTCCTAACTCCTGCCTGCCGGCAGGCACGGCCGAACTCCCTTGCTCCGAACTATGATAGTAAGTCTCAACCGACGGCGTGGCCGAGCCCATGATGACGATCGCGTCGTTCATCTCAGCCAGCTTGAGGGCGACAGTGCGGGCGTGATAGCGCGGGCTCTTTTCATTCTTGTACGTCGTCTCATATTCTTCATCCATTATGATCAAGCCAAGATTCTTGATCGGAGCAAAGAGAGCCGACCGCGTCCCCAGAACGACCGACGCCTCGCCCGACGCCACCCGCCGCCACTCCCCGTCCCGCTGTTTCAAGGTCAGGTCGCTGTGGAGGACGGCCGCGTGGTCATGGAAGCGATCGCGGAACCGCTGGACAAGCTGTGGCGTGAGCGAAATTTCCGGCACCATGACGATCGCACTCTTCCCTCGCCGCAGGATCTCGGCGATCGCCTGGAGATATATTTCTGTCTTGCCGGAGCCGGTTACGCCGTAGAGGAGGAATTTTTCGGGCTGGCCGTTACCGATCGCCTGCAAGATAGAGTTGAGGGCATTTTGTTGGGCGGAAGTGAGAGAGAAAGCAGAAAGCCGAACACTGAAAGCCGAACTCAGGGGTTTTTCTTGCCTGCGTTCGGCGCTCGGCTTTCTGCTCTCTGCTTTCTTTGTTCTTCCCTCTTTCCCCTTCGTCCCAGGCGGCATGACCAATCTCAACGCCGTAATAAAAAAGGACGAGTAGTAGTCGGCCAGCCATTTCACAAGTTCGATCGCCTGCTCGGTAAAAAGCGGCAATTCAGAAGTTATCTCAAGAATGTCTTTGACTTTGCTGACTTCGGCCTGTTCGACAAAGCCGGCGACATAGCCGATCTCGCTGCGGAAACCGAAAGGGACGCGCACCTGCTGGCCGATCTTTATTTTTTGGCGCAGTTCTTCCGGAATTGAATAGTGATAGAGTTTATCAATGCCGCGCGAGGCCCTGGCGAGAACGATTTCGGCGAACATGTCCTATTTCCTTGCAGTTCCGGACAAGACGGATATTATCTCTTTTTCATCGGACTCTGCGAGTCGTTTTCTGATCTGATCACGCCACTTTTTGGGCATCGAGCCATAAACCGATCTTATTTTATCCGGCCGGTCATGCTTTATGACAAAATGAAGAAGCGAGAGGGCCTGATCGCGGTCTTTTTCGGCTTTTTCCCGCTTCGTTCTCCGGCCGGTGATAATGAGCTTATGCAAGGCAAAAGCAACGGGATGAGGCAGCCGGACCCGCAGGCGGCCGACATTGATCTCAATAACGTTCTTGGCCAAAAAATCCAGGAAACGCAGCGGCTGAGCATTGAGGCCGATCTGGGGCAGAGGAAACGGCTTGTCCGAGCCTCTGCCCCGCTCGGGCACCAAAAATTCAACGATCAACTCCGGATGGCCGAGCCGTATGTAGCCCTGCGAGCTCACGAATTCGGGGATGAAGCCGAGATCTTTTAACAGATCCGCGACGTCAACTTTCTTTTTCATGTGCGGCGGAAGCGGGACGAGAAAATCCATGTCCCTGGTCCGGATCGAGGGCGGGAAGTAGACGCCGGTAAAATATTCCTTATAAAAATAGAGGCACCAGCTGCCGATGAGGATAATATTATCCAATATCCCGGCCTCGGAAAACCGCCTCAAGACCTCGAGGCAAACCTCATATTTCTTCTTTTCCACGCAAAGCGCTCCTTAAAAAGGCGATCTGTTTCTTCACTCTGGCCAGCAGGCCGATATATTTGGCGCGCAGTTTCTTCGCTTCCTCGTACTTTCTCTTTACCGCCCCCGACACCTTCCCTTTATATTCATACTTCACTTTCCTGCCCGCCCTTCTCACCAGATAATAATATTTGTGGCCATTGATCGTCTTTGAGACCAGGGCGCCCTGCGGCAGTTTTTTCAAGGCCCGCTCATATTCTTGCTTCAGACGCGAAGAATTTTCCAGCTCTTCCCTTAAGATGCTTTTGATAACCATTAAATATTTCCGTTAACCAACAACATGGCTAATATACTAATATGTTTGGTAAATCAGGTCAAACTATCTTATTGCGCTTATTGCGATAAATTAATGCGCGCAGCTGCCGCAGGCGCCCGAACTGCAAGAAGAACACTCGCCGCCGCTGTGAGCTTGACTATGCGAGGACTCCCTAACCGAACTACCGAGCCAGCCAACCGACTGAAAAACTCTTTTTAGCTCCCCCATACCACATACCTCACACTTCATACCCGTTGGCTTCTCGCTCATCCCATGCCTCACTTCGCTGACCTGGCCGCAGTTCTCACACTTATAATCGTAGAACGGCATCTGGGTTAGGATAGCCGGGGATCAGGAGATCTGGGTATTAGGGAAATGATCTTATCCAGAATAATATTGGCTGACTGCGGCTTGGCCTGCATCGGATATTCTTCTACATTGCCATGCTTATCAATTAGTTTGATCTCCGACGAGTCCTGCTCGATCGCCGAAGCGTCGTTGACGACGATCAGATCGAGGTTTTTTTCGCTCAGCTTGGCCCTGGCGTTCTCAATATGGTCGTTGGTCTCCGCGGCAAAGCCGACCAGGCAGGTCCCATTCTTGGTCCGGCCGAGCTCCGCCAGGATATCGACTGTCCGGGAGAGTTCCAGTTCGAACACCTCGTTCTCTTTCTTAAGTTTTTGCCAGAAGGTGATCGTCGGCCGGTAGTCGGCGACCGCCGCCGCCATAATGATGATATTTTGCCCGGGCCGGTTGGCCAGCACCGCTTCGCGCATGCCTTTGGCATCCTCAACGCTAATAACCGTGACACCCTCCGGCGCCGCTGCCTGCGTCGGCCCCGAAACAAGGGTAACGTCCGCCCCTCTCCGGCGCGCCGCTGCGGCCAAAGCATAGCCCATCTTTCCAGACGAGCGGTTGCCGATAAAGCGAATTGGGTCGATCGCCTCGCGCGTCCCGCCGGCCGTGATCAGCACTTTCTGCCCGTGCAGGTCAGGGGTTAGGGTTTCTTTGTTTTCACCTAATAGTTTTATCGCCGCCTTGACGATCGCGCGCGGCTTGGACATTTTGCCGATGTCTTCCACGCCGCAGGCTAGCATCCCTTCTTCGGGGCCTACGAACTCAAAACTCCGAACGCCTAACTTCGCAATGTTATCCTGGACGACAGGATTACGCCACATCTCGCAGTTCATCGCCGGCGCGATCAACTTTTTTGCGGGCGAGGCCATGACAATGGTGGTCAAAGCGTCGTCGGCGATGCCGCCCGCGAGCTTGCCGATGATATTGGCGGTGCAGGGAGCGATGATGATCAAGTCGGCTTTTTGGGCGAGGGCAATATGCGGGACAGGCAGGTCGGCTGGCTCGTCGGTAAAAAGATCGGTCACGACCGGGTTGCCCGACAAAGTGCGCAGGGTTATCGGCCCGATCAACTTGGTCGCCTCTTTGGTCATCACCACCCGGACATCGGCATTAAGCTTCTTCAGCCGGGACACAAGCTCGCAAGCTTTATAAGCGGCAATGCCGCCCGTGACGCCAAGAATAATTGTTTTTCCGTTTAACATCTTGATATTACCCTCTCCCTCTGCTTGCCCCGATTCCCACATCGGGGGGAGAGGGGGGCCGGTTCAACGTTGGCGGGTGAGGGCTATTTCTTCTTTTTCTCTTTCTTCTTCACCAGCGCGACTTTCTTCTCTTTGCCCTTGGCCAGCCGCTCCAGAGCCGAGGGCCCCTTGGCCGCTTCTTCGGCCACGATCAGCTCCTGGGCGGCTTTCTTGGCGGCCGGGCCGGTCAGGACCTTGATCCTGATCTTGTCCGCCGCGATCTCGCGCAGGGCAGTGATGATCGGATTGGTCGGGTCAAAGTTATCGACGTACGGCAGTGAGCCTTCGGCGACCTGCTTGGCCCTTCCCGCGGCGGCATTGACCAGTAAAAATTTATTCTTCGCCTTCGTCAGCAAATTATCGATCGATAGTTCCGTCAATTTAGCAACGTCCTTTCTTTTTCAACGTTAATAATGGCCTTGATCTTTTCCGAAGCCGACTCGACCTTGTCGTTGACGACTATATAGTCGTACTTTTCCATGACTTGCAATTCGGCGATCGCCGCCCGCAGGCGGTAGTTGACCACATCCTCATCTTCGGTCTTCCGCTTCTTGAGGCGGAACGCCAGGATGTCGACCGAAGGCGGGATCAGGAAGATGAAGACCGCCGAGGCCTTCAGCTTCCCCTCTTCGACGAAGCGCTTGATCGAAGCGGCCCCCTGGACATCGACCTCGAGTACCACGACTTCGCCCTTGCCCAGCTCTTCTTCGATGAACTTGCGAGGCGTGCCGTAATAGGAGCCGTGCACCTTGGCCCACTCTAAGAACTGTCCCTGCTTGACCCGCAGGTCAAATTCTTCCTGCGTGATGAAAAAATAATGATGCCCGTGTTCTTCGCCCGGCCGCGGCGTCCGCGTCGTCGATGAGATCGACATCTCAAGCCCCGGATAGATCTTGAAGAGACGCCGCACCACCGTTGACTTGCCGACCCCCGAGGGGCCGGAGATCACGACCAGCAAACCGCGTTTACGTTTTGCTTTTTTGGGCATCTGAATGATAATTTTACCATAGTCGGCTTGACAAATCAACCGCCTGTGTTAAAATTTATTCACTATTCCCAAGGAGGATCATTATGAAAAGGTTAATTTCCGTTGTTCTGTTCCTGCTTCTCTGTGTTTCCATGTCGCAAGCCCAACTGCTGATCGGCGGCCGCGCTTCCGGCATGGGCGGCGCCGGGGTGGCCGCGTCAAACGACATAGCCGCCGCCTACTATAATCCCGCCGCGCTGATGAGAAGCGATGTTCTGCTGACGGAGATCAAGGTTGGCGCGGGGGCCGGTTACACCGATCTCACCCAACTCTCGAACTCCATTGCCAACGCCAGCACGCCAGCCAAATTCATGCTGGACAACTATGCCAATAATCTAAGTTTTAACGGCAACCTTAACGGCATTGTCGGCATCAACCTGAGAAAGATCGGCGTCAGCGTCATCCCGGTCCTGGACACGAATGTCAATAAACCGGCCAATTCATTTGCCGGCTATGTCACCGCCGAAGGCCACTACGACGGCGTGCTGACGCTCGGCACGACTTTCGCGGTCCCGTACCTGCCGGCCGCCCTCGATGTCGGTGTTAATCTCAAGTCATTAAGCGGCGTTTCGGGCTCCATTACAGCCACGACCGGTATACCAGTCACCACCGGCACAGGCAACCAGGATTACGGCTCAGGTGCTGGAACCGGTTTTGATCTCGGTGTCTTGACCTCATTTGACGTGCCGATGGTCTCCAAAGTCGCGGTCGGCGCGGCGCTCCGCAACCTCTCAACAAGCTATACATTAAAGATGACCCGCCGCGTTGCTACAATGGATGCGACGGCCGGCACGACCACGCTCGGTCCGGAAACCCCTCTCCCGGACCAGACCATTAATCTCACTAGCTCAACCGCCATCGGCGCTTACACAACTATCCCCGGTGTGGGGCTGGGCGTGGCGGCCGACCTTGAAATGGCCGGCAGTCAAACCAATCTCCACTTCGGCCTGGAATATCCTCTGATCATGGGAATCGTGGTCCTGCGGGCCGGGCTGGCCTCCGGACAGAATCTCGCTCTCACGACCGCCGGCGCTGAGATCAACTTGAAGATCGCCCGTGTCGGGCTCGTCACGGTTATGGATGCCAAGAACACCGGCCGCACGACAACCGTGGCTGACATTACTATTGGCTTATAAGGAGGAAAATAGTGTTTAAAAAATTGAAGTTTGTTCCTTATTTCGTCATTCTGGTTTTGTCATTCGTCATTTTAAGTGCCGGCTGTCAGACGGCTTCGACCACCTCGACTAGTAATGCTTTGACGAACACGGCCGGTGAGTCCTTTGCCTCAACCGGCGCCGGCCTGGCAAACTCCGTCAATGAATCAATGGGCGTGTGGGCCGGGAGCGGCAGTGTTTCTTCCGGAGTCACGACCGCCGGTATCAAGAGCGCTTCAGTCAAGGCCCAAACAACCACTGTCACCGGTCCTGATGCCAACGGCTACTACCACATCACTCAAGAAGTTTCCTCCACTATCGGCACCACCTATGAGGCGGATCTTTTTATCAGACTCGTCACTAACGAAGCTGGCCTGGTGACCGATGTTTATCTCTACGGCAGTTATGGCTATTCCTATTCGGGAGCGTCGTCTTTTTCTTATACGGAAACATTCGGCAGCGCCAGCAGTCCCTATCACGGCTCGGCCACCTGGTCGGGCTCGACGCTGACGAGCATTGCGGCTTCAGGAACAATAATCTTTAACATCTCTACTTCTTCGGCCAGCGCGGGCGATCACACCATCGCCATGACTTTCACGATCTCCAGTTATTCTCTGCCGGTCACCGCGGGAGCCGACGACTATCCGACCGGCACGATCTCGATCGTCACAACTTATGACGGCGTCAGCCAGCCCACGATGTCAATAACTTTCAACGGGACGGCGACCGCTTCATTCACTTACGGCGATTATTCGTCAACAATTAGCGTTGCCCCGGCATAAAATACTTTTTAGGCCCTAAGTTTGAACAAGGCGTCCCGTTGCGGGGCGCCTTGCTTTTTCTCCCTCTATACGCTATATTTTTATTATCATGTGGCAATTTGCCGGCACGCTCGCCGTTTCTGCCTTTGGCGGGGCTTTTCTCATCCACTACCTGACGAATTTTCTGCTGACGGAAAAGGCCGGCTTTGTTTTTGACTGGGACGGGGTCGTCGAAAGAGGGCTGATAACATTTTTAATCATGTCTCAAAGCTGGCTCTTCCTGATCCCAGCTATTATCGCCTTGAAAATACTTTTTAGGCTCGCCGGGCTTTCCGGTTTGATCTTCAAGACGAGCGAACCTGGGCTCGCTGCGCAAAAGGTCAAGCTCAAGGCCGAGCTGGCGCTCGAACTCTTCGTCTCCCCCGTTTTTGCGATCCTCGTCGGGATCGTCTTTTGATGAAAAAGTTTCTCCCTGCCGCCCTTTTGTTAGGAGTTGTCCTCTTCACTTCGGGTTTTTCCCTGCGGGATTGGGGCGCCACGCTCTACGATCAGATCAAGCGGCAGGCCGAAGGCGAATTTTCTGCCCTCTTTAACCGCCGCGTCACGATCGAGCGCGCCGGCGGGATCGTCATCGGTCAGATCGACCTCATTAATTTCCAGGTGGCGGGGCTCGGCCGCGCGAACAAGGTCAGCCTGACTTACAATCCGGTTAAATACGCCCTGGCCAAAGGCGATATGGCGCCGGCCCTGACCAAGATCACCGTCGTTAACGGCGATTTTACGGTCGAGCGCGACAGCCGGGGCGATTTTCCCCTCCTCGCTTCTTTTATGGGCGGCGGCGGCGCGGCCGCTCCTCCGCCGTTTCGCGGCCGGCTCGTCCTGCAAAATTGCCGCGTCATTTATGCCGATCAGCGCGGCTTTAAACAAAAGCCGGCCAGTTTCACAGTCACCGCGGCTGATTTGAACGGCGCCGCCGACCTGCGCAAAAAGGACTGGGTCAGGTTCTCCTTCTCCGGCAAGGTCCCTGAAGTTGTCAAAACCCACGGCTCGTTTGAATTGCCTACCGGCCGGTACGAGCTCAATGTCTTGGCCGCAAAGCTCGGCTTCGAAAAATGGGGAAATTATACCCTGCCCATACCGGACTTTACGGCGCGCGGCGGCACGGCCGATGTTGAACTGCGCCTCGCGCCGCCCAAAACGGCCGGCTGGCCGGTCGCCCTCGTCGGTCGGGCAGCGCTCTACGGCGCCTCAGCCGACTTTCAGGCGTATAAAGTCAATGCCATTGCCGGCGAACTCTTTTTTGATGATGACAAGCTCTCGATCGATAAGGCGGCCGGCAGGCTGAACAATATCCCGCTCACCGCGCGCGGGCGCTTCGACGGAAAGGCCCTCTCGCTTGAGTTAGCCAGCCGCTCATTTTTTGACGGCGCTCTGGACGCTGATCTTGGCCTGCGACTCAACGAAAAGCCAAAGCTCGACATCAAAGCTAAATTCTCCAGACTCAATCTGGCGACGCTGGCCCAGCAAGCCCCGGGGGTCGAAGGCCGTGCCGACGGCTCGCTCGACCTGGCCGGGCCCGTCGGCGACCTGAGCGGCAAACTCGCGGCAAAACTCTCGGGCGGCCTGGTTTTCGGCCAGCCGATGGCAACGCTCAATACTGCATTCCGGATCAAGGACCATGATTTCTTGCTGGACGATCTTGTCGCCGCTTCGGGCAATGTCTCACTGCGGGCCTCCGGCACCGTTTCGCGCGACCTGGTCTTCGATCTGCGGACGGAAGCGGCCGGCCTGCGCCTGGCCGGCCGGGGCGTTTTCGGCAAGATGCGGGCAACGCTCGACCGGTTCAGCGGCCGCACCCGCTGGCAGCTGACCCCCGATTTTTTGACCTCGCCCCTCAAGAACCTGACGGCCTCCGGCGAGGTCCTCTTGTCCGACGGCGAGGTCGGCGAACAGCTCTTTGATGAAGCACGCGGCGCGATCGCGATCGGCGGCGGAAAAATCGACCTGAGCGGGGAGGTCCGCGATCTGGCCGGGCGAGCCAAACTCGAGATCATGGCCAAAGGCGATCTGGCGCGGGCAACGGAGATCAGCGGCCGGCTGGTCATGCCGACCGGCCAGCTGGACCTCGACCTCCGGTTCGGGGGCGACAGCGGCCTGAGCGGCTCGCTCGAAGGGATCGCCGAGCTTTCTTACTTTAAGGGGCTGACAAAAAGATACGGCCGGTTCAGCGGCCTGACCGGGTTTGCTCTGCGCCTGGGCGGCACGCTTGACCAGCCGCAGGCCGCCGCCGGTTTCTGGCTGAAAAAGTTCAGCTTCAACGATATTTTCATTGACGATATCTCGGGCGGCCTGGCTTTTTATCAAAATAAATTCGCCGTCACGAAGCCGATCATCTTCCAGGACGGCCGGGACAAATACTTGCTCACCGGCGAGCTCTCGCTCGACGCGGCGAAAATAGAGGCGAGCCGGCTCGATCTTCAGTTCGAGATCGTCGAGGCCGGCCTCGCCTCGGCGTTCCAGCTCCTCTATAAAGTCGAAGGCGAGCTCGTCAGCCGCTTTTCTCCTTCGCCGGAGCGGCCGCCGATCGTCAAAATGAACATGACCAGTTTCGCCCTGCCGGCTGCGGCCGCTTTTAGCCGCGACGGCGCCCTGCGGCTGTATTCAGCCAACGGCAAAAAGACCAAAACTTACCTTGACGCCTGGCGGTTTCAGCGGGTCGAGTCGGAAAAGCTCACGGCCGCCGCGCCAATGGAGGTCCTGGGCGGGGTCGTCTCCGCGCGCGCCTCTCTCAAGGGGCCGGTCAATAACCTCGCGGGCCGGCTCAGCGGCCGGATCGGCAAGGGCAATTTCCGGAGCTATCACTTTGATTCACTCGACGCCGCGGCCAGCTATAAGGACCAGACCTTCAAGATCGAAAAAGCGCTGTTGACCAAAGGGGGCGGCAGCCTCTCCGCCCGCGGCGATTACTCCCTCAAAGGCGAGCTCTTTCTGCACGCCGTGGCCAACAACCTGCCGCTCGACATCATGGAGCTGGCTTTCCCGGGCAAGGCATTCAATGGCGCTTTCAACATGAACGCCGGCATCGACGGCCCGCTTGATAATTTAAGGTATTCCCTGGCGGCCGGCGGCAGGAACATCTCGCTGGCCGGCGTCGATTTCGACAAGGCCTCCATTTCGATCACAAAAAAGGGGAACGGGCTTTATCTCCACGAGCTCTCTCTTCTCAATGGCGGCCAGCTCTCCAGCGCCTACGGCTCCGTCAGCTTCGACCGTCCCGGCAAGGTCGCGCTCGAAGCGAACCTCAAGGACGGCGCCTTCGGCCTGATCAATCTTTTCACCGACCAGATCAAGTGGCAAAAGGGCGATTCAACCATCAAAGCAAAAGCTTCAGGCACGCTGGCCGCGCCGAAGATCAACGGGACCGTGACGATCGCCGACAACACCGTTTACGTAAAAGCGCTGGCTGCCGATCTGCGGCAGTTGAGCGGCTCGGCCACGATCGAGAACAATGTTCTCCGGATCAACGGCTTGACCGGCATCTGGACCGGCAGGACGACCAAAGACATCGGCAACTTCATCGGGTTCTCCGGCTTGGTCGATCTGGGGAGCGCGCTGGCCGAGCGGGGACGCGTCGATCTCGACCTCGCTTTTTCTCCCACCCTGCTCTATGCCGATTTTCGCGATCTTTATACCGGCGCACTGGACGTCAAGGCGCTCTCGCTCAAGGGGCCGCTCTATTTTGACTGGAGCGAAGGCCCTCTCCTGCAGGGGAGTGTCGAGGTCAGTAATGCGGTCATCACTCTCCCGGAAACGGCGGGCGGCGGGCCTGTTTTCCCTCTGCGCCTGGGACTGGACGTGGGCCTGGAGAAAAACGTCTACGCGGTCATGGGTAACGTCGCGACGCTCAATTTGAGCAATGTCCTGATGAATCTTGAGATCAACGGCGGGCTCAATATCTCGGGCGGCCTGAAGGCGCCCGACCTGCTGGGCCGGATCGGGATCCGGCGCGGCACGGTCAATATCTTTAACCGCGAATTCACTCTCCTCACCGCCGAGCTGCGCAAAAAATACGCGACCTACGCCCCGACCGCGGCCGACTCCGAAAACACAGCCGTCTTCCGCGGCGAGGGCAACAAGCCGGACCTTGACATCACCGCCAGCGTCGACGTGGACAACCAGGAAAAGGAAGGCGGCGCCTACGTCAAGAAGAAGGTCAACGTGCTGGCCCGCCTGCGGGGGATGATCGGCGAGCGGGACGAAGAGCGGGGGCTCAAGATCGCCCTGGCGGGTTATACCGAAGACAAGACAAAATCGCCGCCGCAATTTACGCCGGCCGCCTACAGCGAGCAGGACCTCAAGGTCATGCTGCTCCCCGATTTTATCAAGTCGCTGGCCGGCATCGGTCAGCCGGGGACCGAAAGCCAGGCCGACGCCAACGCGGTGGTGGCCGATTATCTCTCCAGCCGCGTTCAGAGTTTGCTTTTCCGCGGGCTTGAGCGCGAGGCGGAACAGCGCCTGGGGCTCGAAAGTTTGACTCTCGAGTATAACTTCGGCCCCAAGATCGGCGAGGCGATGGGGGTTAGGGATATCAAGGGCTTTGAGGAAAAACCCGCCTGGAGCGTCGGTTTCGTCAAGGGGTTCTTTGACCGGCTCTATCTCGACGTCCGCTACGCGCAGGGGACCGACCAGACGACCGGCGCCGGCGCGCAGACGCTCTTCAATTACCAGCTGACCTATAAATTGACGCCGATCTGGGCTATAATATATTATAATGAACCGGTGAGCGCGTTCCAGACAAGCGCTGCCCAGACGACCGGCTATCAAAAATTAACTCTGAAAGCCGGTTTTTCTTTTTGGTGAGAAGACTTGAAATGAAAAAACTCAATTTGATCATTTTGATCTGCCTGTGCCTGATCGGCCCGGTTCTGGCAGTGACTGATGAGATTTCCGCCGCTTCGACCATCACCGCGCTAGAAGTCAGGGGCAACAAAGCCGTGCCGGCCAAAGAGATCATGGACGCCGTTTTCACCCGGGTCGGCGATGCCTTAAACGAAGGCAAGGTCAAGGGCGAGCTCAAGGCGATCTATTCCCTCGGTTATTTCTCCGATATCGTGCCGTCGTTTGAGGCCTATTCCGGCGGCACCCGGCTTGTCTTCAATGTGGTCGAAAACCCGCGAATCGATGAGATCGTGATCGAAGGCAATACCGTTTATTCGACCGCGGAGATCTTCGCCCTGCTCGAGACAAAAAAGGGAGCGCTCCTCAACTTCAAGAAGATGCAGGACGATATCGAGAAGATCAACGAAAAGTACAAGCAAGCCGGCTACATCCTGGCCCGGGTCATCGACGTCGAGGCCGACAAAAAAACGAAAAAGCTCCATTTCAAGATCGTTGAAGGCGTGGTCGAATCGATCTCGCTCGACGGCAACGAAGCGACCAAGGACTATGTCATCCTGCGCGAGCTCAAGACAAAACCCGGCACCGTACTCAACGAAGAAGTGCTCAAGAAAGACCTGCGCCGGGTCTTTAACCTCGGCTTCTTTTCCGAGGTGACGCCGAATTTTGAGACCGGCATCTCCAGCGAGGCCATTGTCCTCGCGCTCAAGATCAAGGAGACGCGCTCATCCACCATCAATTTCGGCGGCGGCTACGGCGAGCGCGAGGGCTGGTTCGGCTTCGTCGATCTCTCGATCAACAACCTGATGGGCACGGCTCAGGGGATCCTGATCCGCGGGCAATCCGGCCAGCAGTTCTCCACTTATCAATTCAGGTATACCAATCCCTGGTTCCTGCCCGAGCGTCTCGGCGACCGCACCGCGCTGACTTTCCGGCGCTGGCTGACGATCGGCCGCGATATCCTGCTGACCACCCAGGACGGTCTCTATAATGGCTTTGATTTCACTATCAGCAAACCGCTGCGGGAATATTACAACGTTAACTGGACGGTCGGCAGCGAGAACGTCAGCCCCTACGGCGCCTCGGTCTTTGACGCCTACCGCTCGGACACTTTCGGCGTCGGCCTCTCCTATGACACCCGCGACTTCTGGCTCAATCCTAAGGAAGGAAGATTTTATACGCTCGACTTCAAGCAGGGTTTCAAGACGACGAGCGCCGTGACAACCTTCACCAAGGTCGGCTCCGACGTCAATCATTATATCCCGGTCGTCGACAACCAGGTCCTCGCCCTCCACGCCGGCGCCGGTTTTGCCGTCGGCGACGTGCCGGTCGGCGACCTCTACTGGGCGGGCGGGCCCAACACCGTGCGGGGCTACTATCCGACCGAGGCCCAGACGGGAAAAAGAAAATTCATCGCCAACATCGAGTACCGCCTCAATTTCTCCGATCTTTTCCAGGGGGTCTTCTTCTACGATTGGGGCGGCGCCTGGAATACCGTGGCCCCCGACACCAATCAATTTATCTCCGGCTGGGGGCCCGGCGTGCGCATCAACACGCCGCTCGGCCCGATCCGCCTCGATTACGGCGTCCCCGCCGGCAAGCAGTTCGGCGAGGGGATAATGCACTTCTCAATTGGACAAGCTTTTTAATTTATACCTGCAAGAGCTGATCGAGTGGAACAAGAAGTTTAACCTGACCGCCGTCACGGATCCCGCCGAGATCAGGGTCCGCCACTTTGAAGACTCACTTTCCGTCTTGGAAGCGATTGATCTCTCCGATCAAAGAGTCGTCGATATTGGTCCGGGCGCCGGTTTCCCCGGCTTGCCGCTCAAGATCGTCCGCCCCGGCATCAAGCTGACCCTCGTTGAAGCCACCCGCAAAAAAATCGAGTTTCTCAGGCATCTGGTCGAGGTCTTGAATTTGGCCGATGTCGAGATCATCTGGGGCCGGGCGGAAGAAGTTCAAAAGGATAAAAGATACGCGGGGCAGTTCGACGTGGCGCTGGCCCGCGCCGTCGCCAAATTGCCGATCCTGGTCAAATACGCCCTCCCTTTTCTTAAGCCCGGCGGTCTCTTTGTCGCCCAGAAACAGGCAGAGGTACGATCGGAGCTGGGTGGACTGCCCGCCGAAGTTAAAACGGTCAAAGTCGGCGGCGCTCTGCGCTCGCTTGTCGTTATCAGGAAAACCTGATATAATATCATTCTTATGGCCACCACCTACGCGGTCGTCAACCAGAAAGGCGGAGTCGGGAAAACAACCACCACAGTCAACTTAGCGGCCTACCTGGCAACCTTCGGTAAAAAAGTCCTCCTCATCGATATCGATCCACAGAGCAACGCCTCCGTCGGCCTGGGCGTCGACAAAACGCAGATCAAGGAATGCCTCTATGACATCCTGATCGAGGGAGTGGCGCCCGCCGAGGCGATCATCAAGAGCAACATCTCCAACCTTCATGTCCTCGCCTCGACGCCGCGCCTGGCCGGCGCCGAAGTCGAACTCGTCGGCCTGGTGCCGCGCGAAACCCGGCTTAAAGATTCGATCAACCAGATCAAGGCCGAATATGACTTAGTCGTCATCGACTGCCCGCCTTCGCTTTCGCTCTTGACGGTCAACGCCCTGACCGCCGCCGATGAAGTCATCATCCCGATCCAGTGCGAGTACTACGCCCTTGAGGGGATCAGCCAGCTCACCCACACACTCGAACTGGTCAGAGAAAGTTTGAATCCGTCGCTCAAGATCCGCGGGATCGTCCTGACGATGTTTGATCCGCGCACGCTCCTCTCTTCGCAGGTGGCCGAAGAGGCCCGCAAGTATTTCGGCAACAAAGTCTTTAAGACCGTCATCCCCCGCAATGTCCGCCTGGCCGAGGCGCCGAGTTTCGGCCAGCCGATCCTTTTCTACGACCCGGGCAGTAAAGGCGCCGAGGCCTACGAAAATCTGTGTCGGGAGGTGTTGGACGATGGCTAACGCAGGCAAGAGAGGACTGGGCAAAGGATTAGGGGCGCTCATCCCGCCGGGCTCGGTCTTTATCGGCGGGCGCACTATCGTCAATGTCGATATTAATAATGTAATGCCCAACCCTCGCCAGCCGCGCACCCGCTTCCCCAAGGAAGCCCTGCACGACCTCTCGGAATCGATCAAGGCGCAGGGGGTCATCGAACCGATCCTGACCCGCATGCGCGACGGCAAGTACGAGCTGGTCGCCGGTGAGCGCCGATTGCGCGCGGCCAAAATGGCCGGCATCTCGGTCATCCCCGCCATCGTCAAGGATTTCAACGACGAGCAGTCGCTCGCCCTCTCCCTGATCGAGAACCTCCAGCGTGAAGACCTCAACCCGATGGACGAAGCCGAGGGCTACGCCCGCCTGACCGCCGAGTTCGGCTTGACGCAGGAGGCCGTCGCCAAACAGGTCGGCAAGGACCGCTCGACGGTGGCCAACATGATCCGCCTTCTCTCCCTGCCCAAACAGATCAAAGAGAGCCTGCACAAAGAAGAGATCACCGTCGGCCACGCGCGCCCGCTTCTTACTGTCGAAGACGCCGACAAACAGCTCCATTTCTGGCATGAGATCGTTAAGGGCGGCCTCAGCGTGCGCGACACGGAGATCCTCGTCACCGGCAAGGAAGAAAAACCAAAAGCCAAAAAGGGCGGCCGCAAGCGCGTTTTCACCCAGAATGTCGAACTCAACGCGCTGGTCGAGCGGCTGACGGAGCACTTTGCCACCAAAGTCAAGATCCACGGCTCGCCGGAGCGCGGCCGCATCGAGATCGAATATTATTCAAAGGAAGACCTGGAGCGCGTGCTGGAACTGATGGCCGTTCGCGCGACGACGACGCCGCTCCCGCCGCCGACGGCCTACAGCGCTCAATAGGCATGGTCAAGGTCTTCCCTTTCCGCGGCATCCTCTACAACAAAAAGAAGATCAAAAAGATCGGCCGCGTCATGTCCCCGCCTTACGACATCATCGGGCCCGCTGAGCAGGCCCGGCTCTATGAGCGCAGCGATTTCAATTTCATCCGCCTGATCCTCGGCAAGGAATTCCCCGGCGACGGCGAATATAACAACCGCTATGTGCGGGCGGCGGCGTTCTTGAACGGCTGGCTGCGCCACCGGGTCCTCGTCCAGGACGACAAACCGGCGATCTATGTTTATGAGGAGGTCTTCTCTCTTTTCGGCAAGCGCTTCAACCGCCTCGGTTTCATCGCGCTCCTGCGGCTCGAAGAGATGGGCCGCGGCAAGGTCTTCCCTCACGAAGAGACCTATCCGAAGGCCAAGCTCGACCGCCTGCAATTGATGCGCGCCACGAACGCCGATCTCGACTCGATCTTCGTCTTTTACTCCGACAACAAAGAAAAGATCGTGAAGACCATGAAGCAATTCATGAGAAAGAAGCCGGCCGTCGAGGTCAAGGCTGCCGACGGCATCCTCCATCGGCTTTGGAAGATCGACCGCCGGCCGGCCATCAATAAGATCATAGCGGAGATGAAAGACAAGGCCGTCTTTATCGCCGACGGCCATCACCGCTATGAGGCCGCCCAGCGCTACAAGAGCGAACTCAAGGTCAAAAACACCAAGTTCACCGAAGAAGAGGCCTATAACCACGTCATGACATATTTTACGCCCGTCGAGAGCAATGGCCTGGTCGTCCTCCCCATCCACCGCGCCGTCTCCAATCTCCCTTATCTTGATCCGATCAGGTTCGAGCAAGACCTGGCCGAATTTTTTGACGTCATTCCCTATACTGCCAACAAGCGGACGGCCGAGCAGGTCAGGAAAAAACTCGAGAAAGATATGCAAAAAGATCCGGGCCGGCACGCCCTTGGCCTCTATCTGGGCAACTATCACTATTTTCTCTTGACGCTCAAGGACGAGAAGACGATCGACGAGATGGTGGCCGAGGAAAAGCCGAAGGCCTGGAAACACCTCGACGTCACGATCCTCCACTACACGATCTTTGACCGCCTGCTCAACCTGGCGCAGGAAACCGAGGACAAGGTCAGTTATTTCAAGAACGCGGCCGACGCCGTCCGCGCCGTCGATGAGCAGAAGGCCGTCATGGCTTTTATCCTCAACCCGACCCGCGTCGAAGAGATCATGGCGGTCGCCAGCGAGCTTGAGAAAATGCCCCAAAAATCGACCTACTTCTACCCCAAGACCCTCTCCGGCCTCGTCCTCTACCGCTTCGAACACGGCGAAAAAATTAAAAACTGAAATTTCCCCGCGCACGCGCCGAAAATAAAATGCATGAGGGCAAGAACGGTCACAAACATTACAACTGTGCTTGGCACCCGGCCGGAGGTCGTCAAACTAAGTCCGGTTAAAACGGCGCGGGCCATCGCTCTTTCGATGATCGAGAAAATGCAGATGAACGACGGGGCGTTCCACGCCACCTACAATGTCAACCTGAACAAGCCGGTCGACGAAACCCGGGTCTGGTCAAGGCATCCGGGCAGCCACCACGCCAAACTGGCGATCGGTTTTCTGGCGCTCTACGGGGCGACGCGCGACCAGCGCCTGGGCCACGATGTTCGCAATCCAGGCGCTCGATCTCTTTGACCGCGCGTTTGATCAGGGCGAAGACGTCAGCGCATCTCTCCTCCTCCTGATCTGAAATAAATCTAGGTCAATAAAAAGTAAGGTGAAATTTTTTGCTCGCGACATCGATAAAAGATTTGGCCGGGCTATCATATTTTAGGAGGCGGGCAATGCTGAATTTAAGCACGCGGGTTGTGACCAGGTTGGGCAGGCCGGACGCGTTCTACCATGCGCCGTCGGCAGATTTCAAGAGACTCAGCGGAAGTTATACGCCGGCCAGGTTCTCTCAATTCGCTTCCGACTTAAGGAGCGCCCAGCTCACCGTCAAGGGGAACGAGATACCGAATAACAGATTGGGCCCTTGCGCCGAAGATGAATTCCCGCCAATATCGGCTAAAACCTATAAAGGCCTGCTTGAAGCAGGTAAAGCCGCTTTTAGAAATGGCGAGATCGGCGCCGTAATCCTGGCCGGCGGGACCGCTTCGCGTCTCACCAAAAATAAAATATTCTGGGAGATCGAGGGTGGGAAAACCCTGTTACAGCTGAAATTATACGCGACTATTGGCCGGGCCCGGGAAGGCGGGATTGATATTCCTCTCTACATCATGACCAGCCCGGCGACGCGCCACGATGTCGTTAAAATGGCGAATGAACTTGGCTATGAAGAAGGAATAGATTTCATGGTTTCTGATCAAAGCATGCTGCCGGTCCTGACGCCCGGAGGCGAGATGGTCGGATTCAATGAAAGGATTCTCTTTGCCCCGACCGGCCACGGCGCTGTTTTTCCGACCATGCAAAATACGGGCGTTCTCGATTGGATGGCAAAAAGAGGCGTCAAATATGTGGTCCAGTCAAACATTGACAATCCGCTGGTCGCCCTCGATAGTCAGGACAGCAACCCGTTCCTGGCCTATGTTGGCTATCACGCGAACGCCGAAAGAGAAATAACAGCGCAGGTCTCAAGGAAAGAGCCGTTATTCATGGGAGGGATTCCTCTCTGGTACAAGCCGGAAGAAGGGAAACGGCGGCTGGCGATAATCGAAACCAATCAGATCGAGCCCAAATACTTAGAACAGTTCAATTCCTTGCTCCCATATTTTAACCCATTAACTCTTATTTATAATCTTGGGTTCCTCAGGAAATTCGACGCGGCCAGACTCCCCGTTGTTGTGATCGAAAGGGAAGACAAAGATCCAAACAGCGGTGAAGTCATCTTGAAATACGTAAAACTTGAAACCATGTCGGGCTCAATAACCATGGCTGAACCGGCCAACTTTTTACCCGACACAATTCCGGGCGTCTATCGGGAAGGCATGTTCACCCAGCTTAAAGGTCTCGATCAGCTTGAGGCCTGGAAGGCAAGACTGGTCAGCCGCTTCCCGGATTTTTTCAAGGCTTAAATTGGGCCGCTGAATATCTGTTCAATTCGGAATATAGTTGCCTGACGCCGACCAAGACATGATTTAAGTCATAGCGCTTGCAAGCTAAATAATCGGTAAGTTTTTTATCCCGCTATTTCAATTTCCTGAGATACTTTAAGTCCTCTTTGTCTTTCGGCCGGCCGGCGGCTCGCTTCATTTTGATGAGAGCTTTTAATGATGGGAAATAAACCGGGACGCTTTCAAAATCTCCTTTTTTCTTTGTTTTCCATACCTCGGCAAATGTGACTCCGGCGACGAACGGATGGATGTCCGTCTCCACGGAGTATTGCCTGATCAGGATTTTTTTGGTCAAAAGATCATTGATGGAGATGTCGGCCGTGTCATAGCCGAATTTTTTCAATGCGGCCAGCGTTCTCCCGGCATTATCCTCGGTTGGCTTGATAAAGATGTCAATGTCGAGGGTTGAGCGGGAATACCCATAGTAAGGGAAGGCCATGGCGCCGATGATAACATAGACGACCTTATTTGCGTTTAATGATTTCAGAAGGCTTTCGATATCCATTTTTTATCAACACCGTCAGGCCGTGTTTTGAGGCCTTAAGCATCATTTCCAACCGGGCCTTATAAGGAATAGAGGAGAGATAATCGAGCTCAAAATCGATCTCTTTCTTTTCGTTTGGCTTCTTTAGTTTTAAGATCGGACTCACATAAATAGTATACCACTTTGCTATTCAACCGGCAATTATGAGTAAATATTCCCGGCCGGGCTCGCTCTGGTCTTTAATGGCGGATAACAGGTTCTCAAGCCCTACAACGCCGTGAAGATCATGGAAATGAAGCGCGGCCAGGAATGGCAGGAAAACAAAGAAGCCATCGAGGCCGCGGGCGAGCGCGGTTTTATCGGCGGCCAGGCGATTATCGTCTACACCGAAGATTATTTCGGGATTTTCACGGACAGAGAATACAAAACACTTTTCACCCGCCAAAACGGCGATTCAGCAAAATCCGCGACTCGCCGCCGACCTCGGTCCAGACCAGCCCGGTCGCCGTCTGGCCGCAGGTAATGCGGGCCTTGTTGAACGGCGAAAGCTGGGCGGCCGAACATCTTTTTAATTCGGAGTACAGTTACCTGACGCCGACCAAGACATGATTTAAGTCATAGCGCTTGCAAGCTAAATGATCGGTAAGTTTTTTATCCCCAAAATCCTGCCCAGCCGGACCAGTGTTTCCAGAGTGATATTCTTTGCCCCAAGCTCGATCGTCGAAATATCCGGTTGTTTCATGCCGGCGCGTCGAGCCAGATCCGCCTGACTTAAACCCAGCTCCAGTCGTTTTTCCCTGATCAGCTTGCCGACCCTCTCAAAGTTCTTGCCGCGCGGCTGTTCCCGGCCCGCTAACTGTTCATAAACAGTTTCCCACCAGGCCCGGAAATCCGGCGCCTGATCTTTCTTCAGCCAGTAGCGCCTGATCTTCGGCCAAACCGCGACAAACTGCTTCCGGCTAATGAGAGAGAACAGCTCTTTCGGCGAATCGCACCTGGAGAGGAGAACAAAGATGCGCTCAATGAATTTTGGACGATCGGGCGACTTCAATATCCGGCCTGTTTCTCTTAGCGCTTGCGGCTTTAAGCCCCAGAAATATTTTTTATAGCTCATCAATCGTCTCCGAGATAAAAATTTTGACCTCACGGACAATATGCGAGATCATTTCCGCAGCATTAAAATCCTTATCATAAATGTCAAGATCAAGAACCCCTAATTTCATTTCCTGTCTTGAATAGCCGCGATACCACTGAATCATCCCTCTCTGATATTGCCGGCTTAGGCCTTTGAGGAATTTATGCAGCGGGCTGATCATTTTGGACAGATAGTAAATGTCAAAAATATCCCTCGGCTCATTGCGGCCGGCCGGGCTCTCGCGTCCGATCTCATCCGTTCTCAATTGCGCGCCCGTCAGCGTCACGATCTTTTGAAAATATATGGCCGCCGCGTCATAGACCGGCACGCCGTTGAAATGCCTTAGCTTCGGCCTTGGGGAAAGCACATCCTCGACAAAATCTATCTTCAGCGGCTCGGCGCTCCCCTGGACCTGAGCGGTGTAAAACCTGACGCTGGCCCTGTTCTGCGCCGTGAATTCGCTCTCAAGAGTGAACCTGGCGCTGAGGGCCCCCTCAAAGGCCTTGATGATATTCTCGATCTCAGCCGCGCCGTATTCCGGCGATAAAAGATCGAGATCGCGCGAGAACCTGTGTTTTAAATAATAGAGCTCCAGCGCCGTGCCGCCGGCCAGGGCGAACGTCTTTGCCGTTCCGGCCAATGAATCCAGCAGCTTCAGTTGTGCGGCGCGGATCGCCTCATTGATCGACATGATAACTCCCGTTATATAAATATAGTTTATAACCTATAGTCGATATAGCTTATAACCTATGAACAGAAATGTCAAGTGCATTTCTCTGGCTGGCTTCGCTCAAGGCCGCCTTCCAGCTCGGCGCCGCCCTCATGGTTTCCGCGCCGGCAAATATTCCCGGCCGGGCTCGCTCTGGTCTTTAAGCGCCTCCGGCCGTTTTCCATGATACTGTAAATTGGCCTTGACTTTATTCCATGATGGTGTAAAATGACCATAATGGCTATTAAACGACAGTTGCTGGAATGGGCGCTGGCGGAAGAATACCTGCACGGCCGAATGTCATTTATCGCCGGGCCCCGGCAAGTCGGCAAGACCACCGCCGTCAGGGATTTTTTAACCGCCCGCCATCAGGCGAAGCTCTATTATAATTGGGACGCGCAAACCGTCAAAAAAAGGTTTGCTCAAAATCCGGCCTTTTTCATGGAGGATATTCCCCCGGATATCCCGCGCCCCTATGTGGCGCTTGATGAAATCCATAAGTATCCGAAATGGAAAAACATTTTAAAAGGCTACTACGACGAATGGAAGGAGCGCGTCCAATTTGTCGTCACCGGCAGCGCTCGGCTTGATTTTTTCCGCAAAACCGGCGATAGCCTGGTTGGCCGTTATTTCCTTTTCAAAATGCTCCCTCTGGGGATAAAAGAGGCGCTTGGGCGGCGCTTCGCGATTGAGAGCGCCTGGTCGCCCGAACGAGCGCTCCCAATGATCCCGTCCGCCGAGCCTTCCGCCGCGGAAGCCATCCAGGCATTGTTGGAACATGGCGGGTTCCCCGAACCTTTTACCGTTGGCCGGGACAGTTTTACGACGCGCTGGCGGGAAAATCACATTTCTCTCATTATTAATGAGGACTTGAGAGACCTGACAAAGATCACTCATATTAAGAAGCTGGAAACCCTGCTCTATCTCCTGCCGGAAAAGATCGGCAGCCCCCTAAGCCTCAATGCTTTAAAACAAGCCTTAGAATCCGCGCACGGCTCCATCTCACTTTGGCTCGAAGCGCTTAAAAAGGTGTATTTGGTTTTTTCCGTGCCCCCCTGGACCGGCCGGCTGTCCCGCGCGGTGCGCAAAGAAGAAAAATATTACTTCTGGGATTGGGGCTTGGTGAACAATAAAGGCGCTTGTTTTGAGGATTTTATCGCCGTCCAGCTGGAACGCGCCGTGGCGGCCTGGAATGAATGGGGCAGAGGCAATTTCAAACTTTACTACGTTCGCACCAAAGACGGCCGGGAGGTTGATTTTGCCGTGGCTGACCGGCAAAGGGTATATTTACTCATTGAAGTTAAAGCCGGAGAGGAAGCCCTCTCCCCCAACCTCCCTTATCTCCAAGAAAAAACAGACGCCCCCCTGGCCATTCAACTGATCAATAAAAAACAATTCTGCGTCCAAAAAGGCAAGGGCCTTTGGGTCATGGGCGCCGATCGTTTTTTGTCAATTTTGCCCTAACCCTCGTCCCGCCCCGCTCCCGTTACCAATAAATCAAAATGTGGACCGGCCCCCATCAGCTTATTCTGGCCGCCGCCGGCATTTTTCATCAAGCCCGGCCCAGCCTAAATTCAAACTCACTGATTTCCGCCAAACAGCCGATCCCAACCGTCCAAAATGACAATTACACAAAATTCGCAAATCGCGCTTTTGCCGGAATCAAGCCGTTTTGTCGACGATAAAATGAAAACCGCCGCTTCCCCATTTTGTCGATTTTCAAAATTGGGTGAAATTTCCGGGGGGGGGGCGTCGATAATGTTCTGGGACAACTGAGAAGGTCGAATTAATCAGAGGTCTCGATACGGATACGTAAATATGCTTTCCGGGAGGAATTTCTATGCCATCTGCAATCGCTCTCAATTGTTCCGGCAGCCAGTCCCCGCAAGGTTACATCTACAGCGGCCCCAATTCCCGCCTCAGCGCTGAAGGGCGCTACGACACTCAGTGTTTCGAAGGCGGCGTCGGCAAAAGATTCCAAACGGTCGCCGAAGTCGACCTGTCAAAAGATTGGTGGTCTTACGGTATACAAGTCGACACGAATAGCGATAAACTGCCTGACACGGAAACAACATTGATCAGCAATCCGGTGCTTATCCAAGGGAAGAGAGCAATCAACTTGAAAAGTTTTCCCCTAGAGAGCGGGCACCCGTCGATCAATCCAAAGGATCCCAATCCTTTTGCCGGCGGCATGGCGATCGCGCTCAAAGACGACGGCCGATATCTTCCGGCCACGCAGCTCGAAATTTGGATCCTGCCGGAGACGCCGGGCACCCTGATCCTAGAACTCTATGACCAGGACAAGCCAACGCCGGCCAATCAGTGCGCCGATTGGTCGACAACGCCTCCCGGGCCCAAGGATTGCCTGGCCGGCGGCCTCGGCAAAGACCCGAAGAATTATTACCTGCCGACGACCGGCGACGAATTCGTCGTTAAACTGCCTCTCAACCCGACCGGCCAATGGCAGAAGCTGGTCATCCCCCTGGATAAATTCATCGATTGGAACCGCCGGAGAGATTTTTCCGAAAATCCCGACGCCCGGGAAGCCGTCCGCGGCATTACCGAAAAGCTCGGTGACGGCTTATTCAATCCGGAAAAAGGCGAAGAAGTCACTCTCCAGCTGACCCTTGTCGGGCACGACTGGAAAAGCCCGATCAACTTGAACATCGGACAAACGGTGAAATTCCTAAAACCAGCCGGGGCGAAGAAGTAATCATGCCGCCCGCATCGGCGATCAATGGCGCGCTCATTTCCTGGAAGCCGGCGGTGATCAACGATCTTGACCGGCATGATCGCGCGAACTGGGAAACCGCCGCCTGGTCAAACGACGATCCTCGTTTTAACGCCAACTGGCAGTATGACAAAATAATGTTCGGCAACGGGACCATGACGCTGACGATCGACGATGCCGGCTGTCCCAAACATTGCGACGGCAAACCATTCGCCGCCGGCGAATATCGTTCGCTTAATGAATTGCCTCCTTACGGCTTTTTTGAGGCCCGCCTGCAGGCCGCGGAAGGCAGCGGGGTGGTCACATCATTCTTCTTATCTCACACGACCTCGGGCGGCCAGGAAGAGATCGCCTTTGAAATTTTAGGCAAGGACTGCGGCCGGGCGCAGACAAATTACATTTATCAGGGGCTCGGCGGCCATGAACAAATGATTGATCTCGGCTTTAACGCCTGCCGCGGCTTGCACAACTACGGTATCGAATGGCGGCCGGACCGGATCGTCTGGTATGTTGACGGCAAGGATAAACGCTCGGTTGACGGTTCGCCCGCCGACCTGCCTTCTCAACCGGGCAAAATCATTGTCAATCTCTGGCCGACGTTCGGCCTGGACGATTGGGCCGGCGTCTTCAAATATCCGGGCGCGCCGGTCGCGGCCAAATATGATTTTATCGCTTACTCGCCGCTGGATAAAAAAGCGGCTGCCGCACCCGCGACAAGCCGGCCGGCGCCAATGAACGAATGGGTGCAAAATGTTGAATCACAGGATACAGGCAAAAAGGGGTCTGACGGCAGCGCGCTCATCAGGGCGAAAATTAATCTCGCGAAACCCATTCCCGATGGATTTGCCAAAGCCAAACTGCAGGTTTGCACCGGCCAGTGCTATCCGCAGGGCGGGCCTTTTGATATCAAACCCGGCGACAAAACAGTGACGGTCGAGGCCTATCTGCACCACCCGCTGGTCCAGTCAAGAGGCGAATACGCCCTCTTAAAGATCCATAATCCAACGACAAAACAGACGATCGAAATCAAGTTTGACATGCCGATCCCTGGTTATTAATTTTAAAAAAGAGGAGGTGAAATATTATGCAGATCAATACTCTTAGCATGGTCAGCCAGATCATTCTGGCGCAGGCCGAAACGGCCCCCAAACTCGAGATCGAAGGGACGCCGAAAGTAGAGGACTTGAACCAGCCGGGCAGCGACGGCAGCCCAAAATTAGCGGTGACGCTAAATTTCAAACAGCCGATCCCGGCCGGATTCACCAAGGCAAAAATGGAAGTTTGCACCAATCGTTGCTGGCCCGGCGATTCCGCGATCGATGTTAAACCCGGATCCAAATCGGTCACCCTGAAGGCCTGGTTTAATCATTCGGTCAAGCAGGAAAATGGGGAATACGCGTCGATCAAGATAAACAATCCAACGACCAAGCAGACGCTCGAATTCAAGGTTGATGTCACGATCCCCGGCGATTTTTAGAGTCACAAAAGGAGGCGGCTTGCCCTAAGCCGCCTCCTTTCCTCCCAGCTTTCTATTTTTTTCTAAGATCTTAAAACGCTCACTCATTCAGAGGAATTGAAAGTTCCATAATTTAGCGAGACCACGGTAAAAATCCCGGCCCAACCTAAATTCAAACTCACTGATTTCCGCCAAACAGCCAATCCCCCGATTTTCGCCTGAAATTTTCACCAAAATCTGCCGATATACTAATAGAAGAAAGGAAAAGGCGATAAACTCATGGGTCTTAAATCATTCATAGCGCCAAGAGTGCAGGATTTCGCGAGAAAGACCATTTCTCCGCGCCTGACTTCGCTCTACAGCAAAGCCGGTTATCTCAACCGCGATTGTCTTTCCGCCGGCCTGCGCGAATTAACCCCGGCGGCCGGCGGCCATGACGACGTCCTCAACCTGCTGGCCGAGCGCGGCATCCTAAAATCGAATTTCCGCCCGGCAATTTCCGATCTGAATGAGATCCAGCCCCACATGCTCGGCCGGATCAAGGCCGAACAGGTTTCGCCTCTCTTTGACCGCACGGACGCCGCGCTCTCAAACATCGCCGCCGGGCTGGAAAACGTCCATTGTGCCATCCAGTCGGACCTGGCGGCTTCGGTCCAGAACTATTCGGCGGTCAAGTTCCTCATGGCGGCCGCCTCTGTCGGCGCGGTCACCATCGGCCTGACGCTCGCGGGCGTCAACGCTTTCTGGTTCCTGGCTCCCGGCACGGCCGGGGCCATCACCTGCACGCTTTTCGCCCATGAGATAAAAGACCCTCATTCAAAGTGGGGCAAGATCTTAAAATTCGGCACGCTCCTGACCCCCGTCTTTGTCGCCGCTAATATGCTCTACGGCGGGGTGGCCGCCCATCATACGCCCGGCGGCTGGTGGGACGACTTCAAAGACGCTTTCAGCTCCGTCTATCTCCCGTTCATCGGCGGGGTCACCGCCCTGACGGCGGGCGTCACTTATCTGCAGATCAGAAGCGCGTTCAACAGCCGGATGGCGACACTGCATCTTCCCTACTCAAAGAGGCAGATCGTCACCGCGATGAGCTTAGCCAACGCGCAGATCTTGCTCAAGATCAACTACACCGCGTGGCGGTCGCTGACCTTCACGATCTTCGGCGCCGGCGCCCTGCTTGATCATTATTTCAGCTCCCTGCCCGGCTTTGCCGCACTCGGGGTCGGCCTGGTTGCGCGCTTCAATCCCTGGCTCGACAGTCACTGGCGCGAGCGAAAGACGGAAGAGTGGTCAAACCGCCTCAAGGCGCGCGTTGATCATTTGAATTACCGGGAGGCGAAACTGAGCGACGGCCGCACCGTCAAGATCCAGGCCGAAAAAGGGACGGATAACCAGATCTACTTTGAGCTCAAAGACGGCGAGCGGATCCGCAGGATCGAAGCCCCGAGCACCAAAGACATCTCCAGGGACAAAGCGCTCAAAACTCTAAATGAAAATCTTATCAAGCAGATCCAGGGCGAAAAGGCCCGGCTGGTCATGGAAGCGATAAACGACCAACACCCCGATGGGGAATTTCCGCGGTTAATGGAGATCCTCCGCGGCCTGATCAAAACCGAGGCGCTAATGAATGAAACACGGGATATCGAGGACCTGGAAAAGCTTGTCGCGACTGTCATGGAAAAACCGGAGGACGAAATGATCCTGCTCGGCAACCTCCCCGTCTTCCTGAAAGACGACGCGGCCGCGGCTTTGCGGGAGCGGCTCAAGCGCTGCCTGCGCGCGGAAGACGACCTGGTCAATAAACTGCGCTCCGCTTTCCGCACGGCCAACCGGATCAGATATTCGACCATGCACCAGATGGGGGTGGAGTATGTCAGCGGCCTGGGCTTGAAATACGGCGGACTGCTGGCCCTGACCGCCCTGGGCGTCAAAGACCCGCTCGCCTGTTTCCTTGACCTGGCGACCGCCTACTTCGGCGGCTGGACTCTCTTCGCCGACTGGCACTCCGGCCCCGCCGCTATCGGCTCGGCCATCAACCAGAAGCGCTCGCTCTTCAACGTCCAGGAAGAGCCCTATATCTCCGATTCGATGCGCAAAAAGATGACCGCTTTCTGCACCCGCCTGGTCGCCTACATCAAAGAGCCGGAGCGCAATTTATCTAAATTTGTCAATATGTTGATGCAGGAGTATCCGTTCGTCGAGGTCTTGCTTTGCGGCGAAACCCCGCCCTACGGCGACATCAAGAACGTCAAGGACCTGCGTAACGCCGGGGCGGCGCAAAAGTTCATCTGCGACGAGCGCGACAAGATCTATGACAAATTCCAAGAATGTTATCTGAAACTGCCCGAAACCGGCGCGACGCCGGAACAGGACAAAGCGGCCGCCGAAGCGCTAATCGGCGAATTTGAGAAGTTAGGCCGGCTCTATTATGATATTAAAGCCCCGGACGCCTACATTCCCCGCCTGCGGGCAATGATCGCGCAGGGCAAAGATCCGGCCACGCAAACGATAACAAAGGATTGGTTCGATCTTAACGGCGAAGAGCCCTTTATCCGGATGACCTACGAGGCGATCAGGTATCGCGGCCTCTTTTTCCGCGAGCAGGCCCGCGGCCTGCGGCTAAAAGTCGCTCATGGCGCCATCTCTCATGATGAACTGCTCAAACTCTACCGGGAAGTGCTCGATATCTTTTCGGTCGAGATCATTCACAGCGTGCGCAAGTTCGACACCGGAGACGACAACTATAAGACAAAGACCGCCAACCTCTCGACCCCCGAGACCCGTCTGGGCGACACCTTCTACCAGGTCTTGCAGCTCAAGGAGCGGGAGCGAAGCTCGCCCGAAGACGCCGGTTACGATTTAGCCGCTCATAACGTTCCGGCCACCCACGTCCGGCTTAGAAATCCGAACTACAACCACCGGCCTGGCTCGGCGCCCGAAAACCACAAATATCTCTGGGTCAGGCGGGAAGATATGCTCGAAATTTTCCCCTTCTCGCGATCGATGTCCAATGAGCTCAAGCTCGTCAACAACACGCCGCCCGAGGCCCACGAAAAAGAGTTCGACCTGACCGTCGCCGGCCACGCGCTTAGCGGCGTCCGCGGCTTTTACAGCAATGAGAAGGTTCTTCCGCCACAGCACCTGATCGACTGGCACGGCCTAAAGATCGCCCGCGACAATCTGACCTGGATCGCCGGGGAAAAAGACGCGCCGGCCGGCTTTAAGGAGGTGTTCAGGGACTGGGGACGCTCCGAATACGGCGGCAAAGAATACGACCGGTTCGCCGAAAAGGGCGCTCTCTGGTTTATCGACAAACCGGAGGTGCTCGTCCTTGCCCCCGCCGAGTATTACAACATCTGCGACGAGGCGTACATTGTCATCAACAGCGAACGCGAACTGCCGGCCGAGCTCGAACATACCGCCCGCAAAGACATGCTCCTGCGCGTCGTCAACCAGGACGCGCTCAAGGCCGATTTCCCCAATCCCGACCCGGCGCGCCTGATCGACTGGGTCATGGGCTGGCGCTACCAGGACGCCTCTGTCGGCATCCGCTACAAAACGGCGGACGGCCAGGATTTCAACATTCCGTATCCTGAGAGCCGCGACAGCTTTATCAGGGAAGACCGGCAAGAGGCGGGTTTTCACGGCAAGGATTTCTGGAAAGAGGCCGCTTATGGCCGGATTAAGGCCAACGAGCGCGGCGCGCGCTATCTCGAGGCCTATTCGCAAGAACATTTCTATCTCGGCCGGGTCAAGACCGAATATCCCATCCACCTGCATCCGAAAGAGAAGATCCAAACATTCACCGAAGCCGGCCGTGAATACGACATCAGGTTCGATGTTTTTGCCGACCGCACCGGCGCCGCCACCTGGCTGGTGGCTGACTACGGCGACAACTACCGCGATCCGGAGGACAAAGACGCCGACCAGTTCTACAACCGCCACCGATTCGCTTTTCTCGATTTTGACCGCGAGGCCAAACAACCCTTTAACCCGGGTTTTATCGTCCGCAAGCTGACTTACGACGACAACAAACGGATCGCTTTCACGACCCTGCTGACCAATTGCGAGACCCTCCCCGTCGAAAAGAAATTCGCCGGCGTTGATTCCGCCGAAGAGCTTGAAGCGCTGGAGATCAACGCTTCCGGCAAGATATTCTACGATCCGGCCGGCCAAACCTGGTCGCCGGTCCAAGACGATAAGCACACCGAAGAGCTCGGCCAGGGCGCCCTCAAAATGAACGGCCTGCTCCACATCAGAAAGGCTGACGGTTCAGAGGCGATCGTGCCTTTGCGGGACTTGCCGCGCTCGCTCGCCGACCCGGCCGAAGCCAGAAAAACGCTCGAAGTGATACGCGGGGAAGACGGCGCGCTGACTTTCGTCAAACTGCGCCGCCGCGACTCCATCATGGACGATCCGTATTTTGTCTATACCCTGCCGGCCAATCTTTACGACCTGCCCGACGTCAAGATCAAGGGGAAATATCAGGACTTGAGTTGGCGGCTCGAAAAAGATGACCTGACCACCCGGCTTGAGGCCGACGGCGCCCTCCGCCTTTTTGGTGAAGACGGCAAAGATACCGGTCTCACACTCGACGCGGCCGATCTCCTCGATCTCGAAGGCAAAAAGTTCCTGGCCAACCCTCAAAGGCACATGGGTCGCCAGGAAGATTTCTATCAAAATGACGCCAACAACTATGAAGGGACCCGAGAATACCGCCCGCGCCTCATCAAGAGCCAGGGCGAGATCAAGCTGATCCTGACGCGGGTGGAAAAAGTCAAGCTCGATCGGGTCCCCCAAGAACTCGCGGGCGAGCGGCCGGCAAAAATGTTCTTCTCCATCCCCACCTCCGCGGCCAGGGTCAGGGTCGGCAAGACGATAAAGTGGCTCCCCCTCTCGCTGACCAAGCCGATCTCTTATATCCCGACCCCCGACCAGGCGGCCGTCGCGCTGACTATTAACGGCAAGACAAAATATTTCAACGCCGCCCTGCCGGCGTTAGAGGGCCTGCCGCGGCTGACCTATTTTCTGCGCTACAATAAATCCGACGGAAAATTCCACGCTATGGGCTTTAAAAAACCGGATCGGACTGACAACGGCGACACGAAGTTCGAAGCCGATGACCTGGGCGCCGTTTCCGCGGCGATCGAAACCGCCCTGCGCAAATTCCTCCCCGCCGACCTAACAAAAGCCGAAAAGATCGGCGTCGAGATCATGTACACGCTCCGCCCCGAGTTCATCAACGGCGAGTTCCACAGCGTGGTGCACGGCCAGCGCCAGGTCGGCGCCACCTACGAAGACGAGGCCTTCTTTCCCACCTGGCAGGCGCAGTTCCGCGACGAATATTTCTACGGTATCGGCCGCGAGCTCTTTTCCGAGGCCAGCCCGCCCGGGCGCCTTTTCCGCGCCTGGTCCCTCCAGCTCGGCAAGACCCACGACCGCGACGCCAACGGCAAATACAGCGGCAAGCCGATCGAGAACGGCACCCAGTTCGTCACCAAACACAGTCAGCTCTTTGAGATGGTCGAGGCCGCGATGGGCCTGCCCAAAGGGGCCATGCTGGCCGCCGCGCCTCTGCTTGACCGCGTCGGCGCCTACGAGCAGGCGGTCCACAAAAAGAACTTCGTCAAGCTTGTCCTCTACAACCGCAACCTGGGTTGGCTCTCGGGCGTTTCCGAAGACGAGCAGGGGGTACTGGCCCTGGCCTTAGCCCTGGGTTATAAATTAAGATATCACGTCAAGACCACCGCCTTCGAGTCCCACCCGACCACCTACAACCAGGTTAACAATCAGGATAACAATCGCTACAATACCGCCCTCGCGCAGGCCCGGGATGTCCTGATCCCCTATGAATTGAGAGAGATCCGCAAGTTCCTGGGCGGCAAGCCGATCGCCGACACTTGGAAACAGAAATACGAACACCTCATGTTCAGGAGCTGGTACGAATACCCCAAGGCGGAGCTGGCCCGCCAGGTCTCGCCCGTCGTCTCGCTCTTCAGTCTCGGCAAGATCATGCCCTATTTCTACGATCCCTATTTCATGGCTTCGTGGGCGCTCGACTTCGCTCTCGGCATCGCCAACTACAGTTACACCAGGAAGATGCTCGGCCGCAATACCGAAGCCAGCGATCATGGGCCGCTGACCTGGTCCATGTTCATCGGGCCTGCCATGAACCAGGCCTTCATGTACCCCGCCCTGCGCGGCATTATCAATCTATTCCGCAAGGGCTGGCAGTACGGCGCCTTCGTCGTCACCGCGCTCGGCAAGGCCTCGACCGTGCCGCAGGAGAACAAGACCTTCCTCAAATATCTTATCGGGGCCGACCTGTTAGCCGCCTCCTATTACTTCTACCAGGTCGTGCCCGACGGGGTCAGGTACGGCTTCAATCCTTTCGACAAGGGCTCCCTCATCAGTTTGGGCTGGGCGTTCGCCGCCGCCGGCTGGAATTGGGGCGGGCTCTGGTTCATCAAGCAGTGCGAGACCGGCAATTCGCAGAATAAATCAAATGAATACGGGCCCCTGAAATTCAGGCAAAAACGCGCAGCCGCCGTGAAAAAACACAACGCCGACTCCAACCGGCAGGGCGATGAATACGTCGCGGCGTTAGGCCACGCGGAGAATGGCGAGAATGAAAAAGCGATCGGCCTTCTGCAAAAAATCATAGCTTCACCCGCCAAAAAGAGCAGCCTGGTCTGGAAAATATTGGCGGAAAAGCTTCGGGAAAAACTCCCTTCGAAATCGTGAAATTTTTGCCAGTTCTTGACGATAATATTATAGAAGGAAAGGGTGTAATATGACCAACATATCAGAGTTGCCGGCCATCCCCGTTTACCAAAACGGCGGCGGCGGCATTGACACAAGGAATATATATTTTCACAAACCCAGCGTGACCAACTTCCAGCGCGGCCAGCTCTCCGTCCCCGACGAATGCGTCCAAAAAAAAGGCGGGAGCGAGACCGATTATCACGTCTGCCTGCTTGAGCGGAACCGCACCCTGCTACGGAATGAAAGGGCGCGCGTCATCGGCTATATTACCGACATAATTTCCAACGCCGCCGTGGAGAGCGGCCTGGTCGCGGCCGAGGCGAAGGCAGAGGAGCTGACAGGCCGGCGGCAGGATTTCTGCCGCAAGGAGAGCGAACCGTATCGGCCGGCGGGTGTGATTGACGCCCTCGAAATCCTCGCTGTCGACGGTTTCGGCAAAATGGACGGCGGCTTCCTGATCGACCGGCCGTTCAAAATGGATATGCCCAAAAGAGACGCTAAACTGCTCATGACCGCGGCCCGGTGGGCGATCGACATGTTCTTCATCAGCGCGAAACCGGAATACCTGACCCTCGCCGAGCAGTTCCTCCGCTATAACCTGGCGACCAATGTCGACCACAGCCAGCTCCGGCACCTGCCTTATGCCGAGAAGAAATCGCACCAGGTTTATCCCGTCCACGACTACATCCAGACCCAGCTTTTTCTCCTGCAGGCCCTGAGCCTGCACAATCCCGGCGGCGCCATCGAGTTCTCCAATGAGATCGAGGCGATGTTGGACAACCCGGATTGCCTCGCAAGCCACGGCATCGACGATATCTCCCGCGAGGGCTATCTCAACCAGATCCGCATCTTCAAGGGCTATCGCTATATCTTCAATCCCCCTTCGCGGGGACTTGCCGAGTCGAATGTCCTGGATCTGCTGGCAAAGAGCGTCATTTGGTCCGGCGAAAAACAGGGCCGCTTTCTCCCGGCTCTCTGGTGGGTCGACGAAATGAGCCGGAAAGACCTGCGTTTTGACGAGCTGACCGCGGAATTGCTGAACGCCCACATCAAAGCCAGGGATAAGCTGACCGCCGAGGATGCGATCAGCGCTTATAAAGTCATTCTTTTCGACCGGCCGGAGACCACCCGCAAATACGGCGGTTTTTTGAAGATCGGCCTCGAGGCGTTCTTCGGCATCCTGATCGCCTGTTTTTTTCCCCTCGATCCCGCGGCGGAACCCGATCCCGCGACGGAATTTGATCCCGCGGCGGAATTTGAAAAATATATCGACTGGGACAAGCTCTATCAGCCGAAATACGCCGACCTGCGCGAGGCCCTCGGCCTCCTGGTCAGGGAAGAAAGCCGGTTTTCGCGGACCGCGCGCGGGGTCGGCTTTGATTGGGATCCCACCCCCAAAGCCGCCATCGGCAATTTAGGACTTGAGCTCGGCCTGCGCGATGTCGCCCTGCAGGATAACACGCCCGTCAAATACGAATTTGACATCCGCGCTCTCAAGACGCCGCGGGAGCGGCTCAATTATGTCGTCGACCACCTGCTCGACTTTGTCCTCGATCTTGATGACAGCGTCAAGAACCGCATCCGCGATGAAATGCGAAAAGACAGGAGCCAGCCATGAGCGAACTTTCGGCCCTCGGGCCAACCGGCACCGGCTATAAAATGATCAATTTCCAGGACAGCGGCCCCTTAAGCGGCACCGTCAATAGCGCCGTGATCAGCCGCGAAGGGGAAAAGAAATTCGACGAAGAGATCGGCCATGTCGATGTCAAGGTCATTTTTATGCAGATCGAGGACGCCTGGCAGTTCCCCGTCGAAGAAGTCCGGCTGAATTGGGAGAAAGGCATACTCACTTTCATCAAAATGGAATGCAACCGCAAAAATGACCGGTATCTCGACTGGCTCATCAGCGGCCAATATGATCCGATCATCCGGCGCTTCCTAGCCGGCGTAAAAGCGGCCGGCGTGCCAGTATTGATCCATCCGATCGGCCACGAAATGAACGGCCGGAGTTTTGGCGAGCTTGACGAGCGGCCCGGCCATTATTACTGGTATCCCTGGGGAGATGCGGGAGATTTTGGATTAACCTCGGTCAACGGGCCGACAAAATATAAGCGGGCCTTTAATAACTTTCTCAAAATAGCGAACGAAGAAAAAGTCGAGAATGCGCTCTGGGGCGTGAATTTTCACGTCCTGCGCCCCAATATCGCCCAAGGCGGGATCAATGAAGAGGCTGACTTTTTCCAATATTATCCGCCTACCGATCCGGGCTATCCGGCCGACGGCGCCAACAAAATAGGCATTATTCTTTTTGATTCGTATTGCCCCTTACACGCCCAGGAATGCGGCCAGGTGGGCGATTGGCTGGCGCGCTCTTTTATTCAAATGGATGAAAAGATCGACAAATACAACGACGATCTCGAGAAATACAACAAAAGCCATCCCGATCGCCCAAAAACCAAATTACTTAAACTCCCGTACGGCATCGGCGAAGCCGGGGCAAAAGTTGACTGGCAGTTCCCGTCGATCATTTCGGTCTTTAACGGCACCCATCCGGCCCTGAAAGCCAAAGGCATCAAGCCGATCTTAAGCATTTACTATAACGTGCCGGAAGACGCGGTCTATGCCACCCATATAACACCGCTAAAAGGCGGGCTCATTAAGCCATTTCAAGGATTTCTCGCTTCTCTGAACAATGATCAATTCGATTTTCGTCCCGCCAAACTGGCAAATAATCCCAATCTGGCTCCTTACCCTTTGCCGGCGCCGCCCGCGCCGCTCCCCAACCCTAACGCTATTATCCGGGAGATCCCGGATTTTGTTCTCCCCTCGCAGATCGGCCAGCGGGTCTGCCGGCCGCCGCAGAAGGGAGACAACTGCCTCTCCGCCTATCCCGAAGAGCGCGACCTGCCGCCGTACGCTACGCCCTACGGCGCGGTCGTCGACCCGAACAAATTATCGGCCAAGGAATTAAAGATCAAACGCTCCATCGGCGATATTTTCGACCGGCGCGTCCATCTCAGAAAACTCAACGAGAAGAAGCTGGCTCTCCGGCTGATGCGCGGCGATCTGCCGCTCAAGACGGTGGAACAACTGCTCGAGGCGGTCGCCCGCTTCAAACTAAACCCTCTCTCGCTCCTGCGCGATGCCATGAAAACCACCCGGGAAGTCAATCCGGATCTGCTTAAGATCGTGAAAGGGATCTCGCCGGTCATAGCCGATTATCTCGATCAGCCGTCGACTTTCTGGGACAACATGCTCATTCTCCACCGCGTCTATACCCAGAAGGCGATCGAGAATAATGACCAGTCGCAGGTCAGAAAGAGCATCGGGCTCGGCCGGCGCTTGAAGGATCAGATACTCGAACAGAAAAAGATCGAAGCCCGTTTCTTTGCCTCGCCGCAGGTCCCCAGCCAGGATTACGAGTACCCGCGCCTCCTCCTTTCAATTGCCGAGGGCTATTCCCTGCTGCGCGAAGCCCGCTCCGAAACTTACAAGATCGGCCTGGCGCTGGCCGAAGACGCCCTCAAGCGCCTCAATCCAAAGGGCAGTGACAGCAACCGCGAATATTACGCCATCATTAACGGCATCATCATCGCCGCCGACCTCCATGCCCGGATCGCCCAGCAGTTGATCAAAGAAAAAAATTATGACGCGTCACGGGACCATTACGAGGTCAGCCAAAAACTCTTCCAGGCCGTCGCCGAGATCAATCTCAAAAACAACCGGGGGCTTAGCCTGGCAACCTCCGGGATCGAGGTCGTCGCCTCCGTCGACGAGATCAAGAAGTCATTGGACAGTTCTTATCAGGCCGGCCACATCACCGAAGCAGAGATGAACGCCGGCAGTCACGAGATCTTCCGCGTGCTGAAAGGCAAAGACCTGCTCCGGCTGGCCGGCCTGGCGCTGGAAAATCCATACAAGCCGTATAACGAAGCCGGCTATCAGGACTTCTGCCAGATACTGGCTTATCTTGACGCCGGTCTTACCGAGATCATTGAGGGCTCGCCCTACGGCGACAACCGCTATTTCCTGGCCCGGGCCAACCAGCTCATCGCTCTGGCCCTGAAAATGCTCTCCGACAGTTTGGTCCTTTCCACCTCGCAAAAAAATGATGACCCCAAGAAATATGAGGAGGATTCAAGAAAGACTTTTCAAGCAGCACTAGATCTCCTTCAAAAAGCCGCGCCTGATCTCCTGCCGGCTGAATTCATCAAGAAGACGGATCGGCTGCTCACGCAGAATTTCGGCTATAACTCTGTCATGGCCTCTTATGACCTTTACCAGCTTGTCTACAGCAAAGAATTGGTCAGGGGGTTTTGGCTCTCGCTGGCCGACGTTATCTCAACGACCTCATTGCGGACAACCAGAGAATTGATCAGACAAGCCAATACCATTCTCAACTTCCGTCTGGACATTGCCGACGAGCTGACAAAGCTGGCTGGTTCGTATCTTGATAAGGGGGAGGCGGTCCTGCGCCAGCGGAACCGGCTCTCCCCTGAGCTTGATGACAGATTTGAGGAACGGGCAGCCGACCTGCGGGCCGGCCTCCTCATCCAGATGGCCGACAACGAGCTGCGTCTTTCAACTTTCAGGCGGCTGAACAATCCATTCATGAGAACTTTTAAGTTTATTACGCCGAACCAGCCGCTGGTCGAGGGCGATTTTTATAAGATCACGGTCCGGCCCGACTTTTCCCTGCCTTATCAGCCCGAATTAAACGGCGACGCGTATAATCTGATGGGACTCCTGAGTCTCCGGAAAAACCAGGCAACGATCACGGAAGCAAGAATAGATGAGAAAGATTATTGGTGGCGGGCCACGCTCAATGACCCAATTACTTTCCAGATCAATAAAAGCGATGCCTCCGTCTCCCGCGCGGGCGGCGGTTGGGAGGTCACCGTCACAAGGCAGGTGCCGCTCAGCCAGTGCAAAAACCTCGATGAAGACGGTGAAAGATGTTATGACCAAAAAGACATCTACGACATTGATTTTCCCAGCGTCCAGAGCTTGATCGATAATATCGAAGGCGCCATGAAAAACAGGGAGATCTCCGCCACGGCCTATCTTAGGATCGAAGCCGCGCTCGTCCTGGCCGATCTTCATCTCATCCATAGCAAGAACGGCCAAACCCCGGCGGCGGTGATAAAAGAACTCGTGCAGGCGACGGCCGTCCTGACGCCCGAGATCCGCCAGATGATCGAGCTCCAGCCGGAGCGCAGCCGCTTCCTCCTGGCGGCCAAATTCGATCTCAAGCTCGCCATGGCCTACACCGTCATGGCCGCCGAATACCAGAAACAGGGCGATAACACTCAGAGAGATGCAATCCTGAAAAGGGCCGAGATCATTCTGGACAACAAAGATGCGAAAACTCCGGGCGTCCGCCAAAGACTGGAGCAGGCGGCCGCTACGGCGAAAGAGAAAAAAGAGCCGCCGCTCTTTGATCTCCACGATCTCCTGGCCTCGACTTATCATCAGCTGGCGATCGTCAAGGCCATTTCGCTCAAGGGCTCCAAGCAGAAATATCTTAACCTGGCCTATATGAACCTTTACGCGCAGTTCGCTTATAGCGAAAATCTGTCGGCCGGCACGCGTCAGGCGGTCGATCGCGCCCGAGAACTGCTTTTCGCTTTCGTACCCAGGCCGCATAAGCCAAAGAGAAAACCGGGAGGGTCCTTATAAAGGATTTAAATCATGGGTCTTGATGGAACATTAAGCATTGCCAATCCTGATATTTGCTCTCTGCTCCGGTCCGCGCCGGTCGCCGGCGGCGGCGCGGCCGAAAAGAGCGGCGCAACCGCCTGCGACCTGAAAAATGACGCCTACTTAAAGATCAAAGAAAATACTTTCAAGATGCTCAACGCGGTCATCACTTCAAATTCGGACATCAGTTGGGAATTTACTGACCAGGCCACCGGCGAACGCCGCTTAGGTTTTAAGGGCTGTCGTCTGCCGAAAAAAGTCCTCTATGAGTTGCTGCTCATTCGCTGGCTGCTTCTGCGCGAGATCGGCTACAACTGGGGTGTCGGCAAGACGCTCAAGTCGATCGAGAGCGAAGATTTTCCAGATATTTTCCAGTACACTGACGAGATCACCCTGGCTCCGCTTTTAGACGACCGCCGCTTCCCGGATGCGCCGTTCCGCATCAATTACTGGCGGGCCCGGATCGCGCTGATCCTGGCCAATGATATCGACAATCCTTCTTCCCGTCGCCTTCTTAGGATGCGATTCGGGGAAGGCCAGCCGCACGCAAAAGGGTTTGTCTTTGGCATCGCTATTCCAAATATTCCGGACAATCAGCCCATGAGCCGCCAGCAGAAATTCGAGATCTTTCGTGACATCTATGACAAACTCATCGCGCCAAAAGGCGGCAAGATCAAAGCGCTGAACGATCCTCTGGTCGAAGCCGAGGCCCTCATCGCGCAGTACTTCTACGCCGACAGCGCCCCCGCCGGCGGCCCAAGCCGCGATTACAATTATCTGCAAACGCGGATAGAAAAAGTCCTCGGCGACACTGCTCAACTCGACAAAATGCCGTCCGGCAACTTTAATGTCTTCAAGACGCAGTACTTTCTTGGCCTGGCCGACGAATACATCGCGTCATATATCCGGGACCGCAGCAACCCGATAAAAAAAGACATAACGAGTTATGACCGGATGCGGCCCGAGGCCTACCGCTATCGGGCCCAGGCGCTTAAACTCCAGGCCCAATTGCTGATGATCAACACCCCCAATCATCATCCGTTCTATGTTGAACGGCTGAAAAAGATCGCCGCTCTCCTGAAGGAGTCGCAGGAACTGGTCAATAAATATGTCATGCTCACGACCGTGGCGGAGGAAACTCAATACAAGACCATTGTTATTAACTCGGAAGACGACAAGATCTACAGCGATCTGATCAATGTCCTTGACACGGAAGTCCTCGGGGCCTCCGCTCTCTACCAGTTGGGTCTGGCCCACAGTTATTTGCCGGGCGAAGCAGCGGCGTCGGACTCCCAGCGTTATCTCAATCGGGCCCAGACCATGGCCGAGCATGCCGAAAGACTCCTGGGCCAGGCAGCCACCCAGTATCAGGCCGCCATCAAGGTTAATGGCCGCCGCCCGATCGAAGGGACAAAATTCTGGCGCGACTCGATCACCGCCGATCTCCAGCTTTTGAAAGCCGAGATCATCCTGGCGCAGAAAGACGCCGCGAACGCCGCTTTGGATATCGCCTCCGGCATTCTGACCGCCGCGCTGAATAAGCAGGATTTTCTCACCGCCGAACAGACGCTCAAGGCCCGCCTCTCGCTCGCCGAGATCGCCGTCCGCCGCAAACTGCCCGAAGAAAAAAAGGTCACCGGCCTCTTGAGAGCGGCCGCCCCCCTCTTTGATCCCGCCTACGATCCGCTCACCGATACCAAGGGCGCCCGGGCGCTCGCCATCTTGCAGAAGACGGAGCCGTTTGACCGGACCAAGCTCCTGGCCGGCCCGGTCCGGCTCGCGCAAACCAAAGCCCTGCTCGCTCTCGGCCAACAGAAAAAAGACGAAAAGATCTTAAGCGCCGTGCTCAAATTGGCCGATGAGCTGATCGCGGCCGCCCGCCCTGACGGCAAATTTGGTCCGTCTCTGGTTTCCGACACGGAGTATACCCCGCCCAACAACGGCGTCCTGGCCGATTACCAGCTCTCGGCCGCCCTGCAGATCAGGGGCGACGCCTATCTCGCCCTCTCCAGCATCCCCGAGGCCGGGCAAAATTATGAGGCCGCCATCTCCGTCTTCTCTTCCGCCGACGGCATCGCGCTCAATTATTTCGCGGCGGCCGGCCGGGCCGACATCTATAACTGGACAATGGAATACGACAATGCGATCGACGCCTACGATAAGCTGATCAAAGACCCGCGCCTGATCGAGAGCGTGCGCGATGCCGCGCAGCTGGGCCGGGCGGAGGCCGTCCTGCGGCAGCAATTCGCCAAAACTTCGGAAGGGGCGGACAACCTGGCCGATGAGGTAATAGGTCTGGCCAATGCCATTCTTGACAAGAAAGATTCCGAGGCCTACCTTAGGCGCCGCGCCGAAGAATCGCTCGTCGAAGCCCTGATCGCCAAAAGATCGACCGGCGTCCCCCAGCTCATCGCGATCGCCGATAACCTGCTCGCCTCCCAGGGAGAAGGCGCCAGCCGCTCGATCTATCTGCGGGTGGTCGAAGGCATGCTCTATAGCCGGAATTTCGACCGGGCGCGGAGCTTGTTCGACGCTTTCTCCAGCATTTTCAAGACGCCGGAAGCGGGGACCGAAGACGATCTCCGGCTCAAGGTGGCCCGGGCCGAGTTTTCGCTCTACCAGAGAAGTTATCCGGCAAGCGCGCTCGAAGACCTGATCGCCGCGGCCAAAACGCTTGCCGCTCTGCCTAAGCAGAAGGCCGATGTCTTTCTGGCTTCCCGGATCATCAAGGGGCTGATCCTCTATTACAACGGCAATAAGGACTACGACCTCTCGCTCAAAGAGATCGACGCGGCTCTGGCCGAAAAGAGCGCGATCGGGGCGATCTTCAAGGCCCGCGGCGTCTCGGAGGCCAGAGTCAATGAATTCATAAGCGAGTTGCGCGTCGAAAAAGGCAAAGTCCTGAGCTACGCGAAACGGTTCGACGCGGCGCTCAAGTATCTCGGCGCGTTAAAGCCGGACAATCTCTCGCCGCAATATCGGGTTGAATATTATATCCTTCAGGGCAACATTTATACTTACGGCCGAGGCAAGGACGACGCGGGCAAACGCATCAAGGACCCGGCCAAGGCCCGGGCAAACTATGAAACGGCCATGGCCCTGGCCGGCAAGCTCGAGAGCGTCGATCTCAAGAATTATTATCTGGCAAAGATCCAGCTTGGCTATGCCCAGCTCGCCCTCGAGGAGCGCCGCATAGGCGATTTCCGGCGGGCCCTGAGCGAAGTCAAGCCCTACCTGCCCGGCATCGCCACCCTCTGGCGCCGCGAGCTGATCGAGCGCGACCTGCGCCGCCTGCGCCGCGCGCTGGGCGATGATTCGCAGGTCCGCCTCGGCGTCGAATATTTCGGCGACGACCAGGGCAACCATGAGTTCCGCCTGACCGAAGAACTCGGCTACACTTTCAACCTTGCGTCCGAGATGACACTGCGGCCTTTCCTCAAAATGACGACCGACATCAAAGCCGGGGCCGTATTGCAGAGTTATTATTCCGGCCTCGAATTTTCGCCGGTCGACTGGGTGGGGCTTGATGCCGACGGGCGGCTGGCCAGCCATTTCCTCTCCGGCGACCGGCTACTCCAGCAATACCTGCGCCGCCACGACACCGGCTTCGGCCTGCGGCTCGATTCGCCCTTTGAAACGGCCGGGCTCCAGGGCCTGACCAGCTACTGGCGGGCCGAGCTCGACAACGCGAACCGTGAATTGGGCACATATTATGCCAATTTATTTTACACCGTCGGCCAGGATACGGACATCGAAGCCCTGGAGCGGTTCTCGGTCGGCGCCGAATACAGCTATTACCGGTTCCCCTACAACGGTTCTTTCCCGTCGCGGAACCGGATCACCCTACCCTCCCTTAAATATGTTTACGGCTTTCTTGACGACGCGCTCATCCTGCGCCCGCGGGCATCGTTCATCAGCGAAACCGGCATCGACTATGAATGGCGGGGCAACGAGCGGGCGGCCCGGCGCGTGGCCAATTTCGGCCTGGCCGGCGGCCTGGAGGCCAGCCTCTCCGAGGTCATCCCGTACGTCACGCCAAAACTTTCTCTCGGTTACCAGGGCGTTCGCCAGGACATGCGGAAAAACGGTGATTACAAACTGCCGGTCAATTCCTGGAACGCGGGCTTTGTCATCAATTTCGACTTTGAACAATAAGTGAAATTTTCGCATCGGCCTGACGATAATAATATGGTAGGTATAAGCAGGAGGATTTAAGCTATGAGCGATGTATCGTTAATTAAATTCGCGGGAGCATTCTGGGATAATGTCCTATATAAAGGTAAAAGCTGGGATCAGGCGGCAGCCGTAGCCGAAAAAGACGCGTCGAATATGTCTATTGTTAAAGCCGGCGGCCGGATATTGCTTGGCGCCGCGCATCTTATCGCTTCTGCGGTCCCGGCCGGCTGCGGCGGGGAGGATACGACCAAAGCCAATTCGCTCTGCAACTCCACCGGCGGCAGAAATCCGAGAATACTCAAACAGAACGATCCCCAATATCCCGTCGCCATCGATCCGAACCCATTCCATGTCGGCGCCGAAGCGCTGGCCCAGGAGGGTGGCGCGCCGGTGAGCTGGCCCACGGTCAAGCCGTATGCCGAAAGTTGTGACGGCTCCTACGACAAGATCACCGTCACGTGCAAGTTTGTCCCCGAAGCAGGCCAGCCCCTGCCGCCCAACGGCTCGCTCGATCCGCTTGGCAATCTTGTGCTCACCTACAAGGCGGATGAAGACTTGAAGCGCAATTTCTCCCAGCCGATGTTGAGCAGCGCTGTCTGTACTGCCAGCGATCACTACGGCAATACTGGTTTCATTCTCAACCGCTTCTATCCCGAAGCGGCAACCGAAATCCCTCAGGCGGGGATCATCGGTCCCTATGCCGCCCGCGTAAACGAAAATATCGGCCTCTCCGCCGCCAATGCCGATGAAGCCGTCTACTCCTACACCTGGGACTATGGTGACGGCACCACCGGCTCCGGCTCGATCCCGGCTGCCAAGGCCTACACCCAGACCGGCACCTACACCGTCATGCTCACCGTCGCCCGGCTCGACGACCCGACGGTCAAGAGCGTCGTCACCCAGAGTATCACCATCGTCTCGCAGTCGGTCGAACCCCCGGCCCTCTCTCTTAACGCCCCCTATGCCGCCTACATTAATGAAGCGGCCGCCATGACCGTCGTCAATCCCGACACCGCCAACTGGGATTATACCTGGGAATACGGCGACGGCTCGCCGCTCGAAGCCGGCACCGCCGTCAGCCACGCCTATACTCAGTTGGGAACTTACACCGTCAAGCTCACCGCCACCAACAAGAGCGACACGTCCATCAAATATTATCTGACCCAGTCGGTCTCGGTTGTCTCCGCCTTTGTCGCCATCCCTTCGGCTGTCATCTCCGGCAACCTCAAGTATTCATATAATGAGGGCGACACCCAGACCGACATCGCCGCTTATTCCGACGATCTCTACGCCACCTTCAAGTGGAGCATCACCACCCCGGACGGCAATATCGAGACCTTCGACGACGCCACCATCCTCTCCTACACTTTCGCTCTCAAGGGCGATTATGACTTCCGGCTCGAGGTCACCGGCGCCGACGGCGCGACCAAAAATTACGAGATCAGGCCCATCTCCGTCTATCCTGTCTCTGTCGCGGTCCCGCAGGCGGGAATCATCGGACCCTTCAGCGCCAAGGTCAACCAGGATATCGCGCTCTCCGCCGCCAATGCCGATGAAGCCATCTACTCCTACACCTGGGATTACGGTGACGGCACGACCGGCTCCGGCTCGATCCCGGCTCCTAAGGCCTATACTCAAACCGGCACTTACACCGTCATGCTCACGGTCGCCCGGCTCGACGACCCGACGGTCAAGAGCGTCGTCACCCAGAGTATCACCGTCGTCCCGCAGACGGTCGAACCCCCGACCTATCAACTGGACGTCCCCGGTTCGGCGGAAGAAGAGACCGCGGTCAACATGGCCATCACGCTGGACGATCCCGCCGCCTGGACGGTCGACTGGCAGTACGGCGACGGTTCAGCCATCGAGAGCGGCACGGCCGTTAGCCATGCCTACGCCGCACCCGGCAAGTATGGCCTGGTTGTTACGCTGACGAACGTTGCCGATCCCGATTACAAGCTCTACATACGGTCGGAAATAAATGTCGTGCCTCACGGCAATCCGGTCGCCAGCTTAGCGATCCAGCCGACCAATATGGGGCCGGTCCCTTTCACCGCCACCTTCGACGCTTCGCAGAGCCACGCCACCGCGGCCGGAGCGCAGGTCGTCCGCTACAAATTCACTTTTGGCGACGGCTCGATCTACGAAGAAACCGCGGGCAGCGCGCCGGACGGCATCTTTGACGGCATAACCGATTACACATATATCACCACGACCGGCACTTTCACCGTCGAGCTGGAGATCGAAGACAGCTACGGCAAGGTCACAACCATCAATTCATCGGTCACGACCTGGGCGCTGTAATAAGCCAATGAGCGTAATTTTTCTTTTAACGAAAACCGGGAGGCAAATTCCGCCAAGAATCGCCGCCGGCGTTAGAAACGCGACGCGGAAATTCAGTGAACCTTTCAGGGGCGCCGCGATCGCGGGCATGCCGGGCCTTCGGCCAAGTGATATCAAACTGGTTAATCCGAATAATCTCTTCGCCAAAGCGGCCAAAACTCCCGCCAGCGCGTCGACGCCCCCCGCCCCCGCTCCCGCTCCGGACCTTCACCTCGCCTATGTTGTAAAAACCCTGGACAATTATCGCAAAAATCATCCCGATAATCTCAAAGATAAATTCTTAAGATCTTTGCCCCTCATATTCGCCGGCGTGGCAACTCCGGTCTTGGCATGGTTTACGCCCAACATCGGCGCGTATACGTTCGCCCTGCTCTCCGTCAACGCCGGCCTCCTCCTTGGGGTCGTCCCCGGCCTGCTGATCACGGCGCTGGCCGGCTACGGCGCCTACCGCTTAGCCCGTCGGCCGGCGCGGGCGAGACAGGCAGTGGCGGACCTTCATGCGGATCTTGAATATCGCGAAGCCATCGCCAGATATAAAATGCGCGACTGGGCTTTAACACTTTTCGATAAGAAACAGGCCAGGGATTTCCTGCCGATCTTTGCCGCTTACGATTATTACGCTAAATATATGGAAGAGGGAAAAAAGGGAACGCCCGATTCGCTAAAATTCAACCTCGAAACACTGGAAAAAATAATCGGATCTCTGCCCGACGGGCTTGTGATCAAACGCCTGCTTTTAAAGCTCAAGGAAATATTGCCGCCAAAGCCGGTAGACGCTGAAGCGGCCGAAGTCGTCAAAACCCTGACCATTGGCAAAATCACTTACACCGATGTCGAACCGATCGGCGCGGGCGGCATGGGCGAAGTGTTCCGCGCTAAAGATCAGAACGGCAAGGTTGTGGCGCTCAAGCTGGCAAAACCAGGACAATCTCCGGCTGATCTCCGCAAGGAAGCCGATGTCATGAAGCGGCTGAGAGCGGCCATCGACCCGGCCTTTCAAAAGCACATCGCTAACATTATTAACAGCGGCGACACTGCTGACGGCCGACCGGTGATCGTGATGGAGTTTCTGGCCGGTCTTGATCTGGGGAAACTCATTAAAGACATGAGGAGTAAAAGCCAGACCTTCAGCGCTAAGGCGATCGCCCGGCTCTTCAGGCAGGCCGCCACCACGCTCAAGGAAGCAAAACAGGTCGATTTCGTCCATCGCGACATCAAACCGGGAAATGCCTTTGTGCTGATGAGCGAATCGCGCGGTGATGTGTCAGCTAAGGATTGGACCTGGGTCTGGACCGATTGGGGCACAGGCCTGGATGTTTCCGCCGGGGACGCGGAAGAACTGCAGGGACTGGTCGGCACCCCGCTCTACTGGGGCCCGAAAACAGTTGAGCTGGCTTACGGCAAGCTGTTTGATAAACAGCCGCTCCATGATTTAAGCTCCGAGGAATTAACCCGGGAGGATATTGCCTCTCTTGGCTGGACCCTGCTGGAAACAACGCTCGGCTACCCTCCCCTGGAGGGCAAAGCCAATACACTGCCCGAATTGTTAAAGCTCATGAAAAGCGGCAAACATCTTAAGGCGATCAATCGCCCTGATGAAGTCGACAAAAAACTGTTCGAGATCGCCCTGAAAATGATCAAAGGCAAGGACTATGACAACTATGCGAAATTGATCAATGACCTGAATGTTTATCTCGGCGAGGGCCTGGAGCAAACTGATAGCCAGGGGCCGGTTGCTCTCCCGGCTGACGAGCTTTCCCTTATTGACATAAAATATTTAACCCGGGCGCCAGCTGAAATGCTAAATATTATTAATAGGATCATCGCGGAGGAAGTTGCGATCCCCTCGATTGAAAGGGCGCGCGAAATAAGCGCCGCCATCGGCCCTCTTTATGACGCGCTTGACGCCAACCCGGCGCCAACCGAACAGGAAGAACAACTGAAACAGGCGCTCATCAATCTGGCGACAGAAATTGAAGCCGCGCCGGGAGGCAATTAAATGGTAAGGATAGGAGGAGCCGCCCGTCCGCTGGTTAATGCCGGGCCCGCGATCCGGCTTGGCGCCATGGCAATTAAACCGGTTGATTTTATTAACTCGCTGGCCCCGGCGGCCAAAGCCGATCTCTTAAAAGCGCGCCTTGTAATGGTGCGTGACAACAAGGCCATTACCCGTGAACACGGCCGCGACCTGCTCGACATGCTCGCCCTAAAGATCGACCCCCTCTTGCGCCACACCAACAATGAGATCGTTGCCGTTGCCGGCGGGGCGCGGGATTTTGTGCAAAGAGAGCTGGCCTTCCTTCAGGCGGGAGCCGGAAACTCGTTCTCATTGCCGGCCGCCGCGCTGCCAGGCAATAATGACGGCGCTGACATTGTTGACCTGGTGATGTCAATGGCTGGAGGAGCGGACACAGATTTGGGCCCGTCTTTAGCACGAACGATGGCTGTGTTTGGAAAAGTCCTTGTTAAATCAGGCAAGGCAGAAGAAGCGGAACGCATATTAACCGATATTGTCCGCATTCTTCCCAATCTGGTGGGTAAGGGGCCGGCCGAGACAAAGCTTGTTTCGGGCCTCAGCCTGGCGTTGACGAGACTGATGGCTCTCCTTGATTTTGAGCTAGTCAGAGCCGGGGAAAAAGATTATAAACATTATTATGAAACGGAAGGCAGGCGGGTCGTCGAAAAGTTTTTAAAAATTATTCCGGAAATACTGAATAACCAACTGCCTGACAAAGAGCGGCGTCTGGATTCGACAGAGGCGCTTTTCATCGCCCATCTGCTCGTCTACCAATTCTGTAAACATTTTTTGAAGGCCATGGAACTGACAGAAAAGAGAGTTGGGACATCTCCCGACCTAAGCGCCGAGCTCGCCGAACTGCAAAGGCGCCTAACTTTATCGGAAGAGGCGAGACACATTGCCGAAGCGAGAGCCGATGCGGCGGCCAGATCGGCCGCGGCCAAGGCGGCCCCAGCCGGGCAGGATCTTGGCCTGACAATAGCTTCCGGCCAGGCAAAAGATTCCTTTGACCAGTTTATCGCGGCGGCCGGCGCCAGGGCGGAATCGCTGAAACAAAAATTTCAGGCAGCAGCAGCTGATATCGACAGGCAGGCCAAGGAATTGCGCGCCAAGCGCAAGAGAAATGAGGATCTGTTAAATACTGACTTAGACGATGAAGTGAAAGTGGGGGCCCAGGCCGCGGTCAAACGCATCAACGGCCAACTCCAAGCCCTCGCGGCCGCGGCGCGCGACCAGCTCGAACCCATTAATGATGTCCTCGCCCGCATTGTCGAGGCCAAGGATCAGTTCCAGGATTTAGCCAGGACGATTCAGGATTTTCTCAGTTCACTGAAAGGGTAATATGGCCGGCCAGGCCTTATATCCGCTCACGATTTTCTCCCAATAAAAGAACCACAATTAACTGAAATTTCCGTCCTGTCTTGACGATATATATATGAAGGGAAATAGCGCCTTAATCTGCGGGAGGGAATGCATGAGCGATTATTCGATAAGTCCGATTGCGAATCTAGTTTATAATAAAACCAGCGCGAGCCAGCGTCCACAGACGACAAAAAGCCGCGGCACGGATAATGACGGCGGGCCAAATTTTGCCGTGATCCTGACGGGACTGGCAATTTCTTTAATTAATCCTGCGGTCGGCATTCCCATCGCCCTGGGCGGCTTAATGCTTGCCTGCGGCACGGAGCGGCCGGAGGGCGACGGTGATTTCAAAGAGGAGGCGCGCGGCGGCATTCCCGGCCAGCAGCCGGATCCCGAGGCCTATCCCGACGAAACCACCGCTGTCGCCGGCGCTGATAACGACCCGGCCGATGATCCCACCTGCATCGATACTAACAATAACGGCATTTTCAACGATCTCACGGACACCTGTATTCTCAACAAAGATCAAAACGGCAACTCGATCCTCTCCGATGAGGCCTTTGCCGCCAACACCGGGATAAATTATCTTGACGGCACGCCCATCCTCCCTTTTGTCTGGAATTTCGAGGGCTACTACGGCAATGTCAACTGGAACGATTATCAGATCGTGATCGCGACCGATTCCACCCGCTTGCCCAATATGCCAGCTGACGCGGCGCCCCAGCCCGGCCTGGTGGCCGCCAATCAGGCGACTCAAGCCAACATCGACAATGGCTTTGCCTGTCAGGAGGCGGGCTATACCACCTTTCTCGCCTGCCCGACCTATCCTGAAAATCAACTCCCGCTCTACCTGGCCGGCTACGCGATCGAGGCCCGCGATGAGAACGACCGGCTGATCGGCCAGGCGGCTGTGAGCAATATCGAAACGAGCGAGGCGGGTCTCAACGCTTTCTTCGCCGACCCCGGCGCTTACGCCGGCTTTCTTGTCCCGGCCGCCGGCGGCCTGCCGATCGCCATACCGGCCAATGATCAGCCAACTTTCCTGAACGCGCGGCAGATCAAGCTTTTATTCAATCTCCTGGTCAATAACCGCCAAGCCAACGGCTTTTCAACTTATCAAACCACCCTGCCACCGATGGTCATCGCCAAATGAGAGGCAAGAGGCGGATGAAGATAAAGATTTTACTGATCGGTTCCCTGCTCGGCCTGGCCTTGGCCGCCGGCGCGCCGGCGATCACGGATGTGACGCCGGCCAACTCGGTCATCAACCCGGCGACAAACGACCTCTATGTCGTCAACAACGGCGCGCCGGCCATCAATAAGTTCACCTGGAATGCCGGGACAAAAACCTGGAACGCCGCTGCCGCGGCAACCGCCGCTCTGCCGGCCGGCTCAAAGTGCTACGGCCTGGAGATAAGCGCCGACGGAACAAAACTCTATGCCAGTATCGCCAAAGGCGCGAACTCCGCTGTCAGGGACTACACGTTGAGCGGCTTTCCGGCTTCTTACGCCGATATGACCGGCGCCGCCTGGGCCTCAACCTCCGCGCCAGCCGGCCTGGCCCTCGGCGGCAATAACCGCCTCTTTGTCGCCGACAAAGGGGTCGGCCGCGTCCTAATATTCAATACCGCGAACAATACCTGGGTGGCAAACATAACCACACAGCTGGCCGGCAGAACGAACCTCTACGATGTGGCAGTGACCGCCGCTGCCGGCTCCGCCTACAAGCTTTATGTGACCCAAAAGGCCGCCGCCGGCAATATTTATGTCTTCAATTACAACAACGACACCGTCAGCTATGTGACCACCATAACCAGCGCGACCTATTCCCAGCTTATCTATCCACTCTACGCGAAATACGCGGAAGGGAAGTTATATGTTTCGGTCAACGGAGCTACGGGCATCGATGTCATGGTATTCAATACCTCGAGCAACTCCCTGGTCGGCACCGTCAAGTCGGGCGTGACCGGCGAGTTCGGCTGGACCGCTTTTGACCTGACGCCGGATAACGACTGGCTGGTCTACAAAAAAGCGTCGAACGCGCTGGAAACAGCTAACGATGTTTACAAGATCGCGACAAGCGCGATCGCTCTGAACGCCACGGCCGACAGCGCTTCGCTCCCGACCGCCTCGAGGACGAACGGCCTGGCCGCCCTTATCTACCCGTCGGGCGCCTCCGGTAAAGTGCTGCTCGCCCTGGCTGACTGTGAAACCGGCGCTTTCCTGGCCAAAGATCCGGCTATTACCAACGCGGCGCCGGCCGCGCCCGCCTTTTTAGGCCAGTTCAAAGTCAGCAACGGGACGGCCATTCCGGCCGGCGGCATCGTCGCCGAAAGAAACCTCCGCCTCTCAGCCACCATTTCTGACCCGGTTTCGGATCTGGTTAAAGGCCGGTTCAATTACCGCCTGCTTGGCGCGCCGGCTTATACGACAGTTGAAAGCGCCCTGGCCGCCAGCGGCGGCGCCGCGACGGTTGAGATCAGCGGCCTGGCCGACGGCAGTTACGAATGGCGCGTCCAGGCAATTGACCAGTTCGGCAACGCTTCCGGCAATGTTGAATTTAACGAGACCGGCAGCGCCGATTTCGTGGTCGCCGCCACTATTCCGGCAGTTAATTTTACAGCCGCCGGCCAATTAAGCGCCAACGAATCCGGCAATCTGACCATCACGGCTCAATTATCGGCAATATATGGTTCAACCGTCAGCGTCCCCTTCACCGTCAACGGCACGGCGACCGGCGTCACCGATTACACCATCACCGCCAGCCCGATCACCATCGCGGCCGACTCTACCACAGGGACAGCCACCATTACTATTACAAGTGACACTATCGATGAAGCCAATGAGACAGTCATCGTCACGATGGGCACACCCACTAACGCCACAAAAGGCGCGACCACCGTCCATACCGCCACCATCACTGACGATGATGCCGTGCCGACTGTCTCATTTACCTCCGCCGCGCAAGCGAGCGTCAATGAATCGGGGACCATGACGATCACCGCCCAGCTCTCCGCGGCCTCCGGCCTGCCGGTCACCGTCCCCTACACCGTCAACGGCACGGCAACCAGCGTCACCGATTACACCATCACCGTCAGCCCGATCTCCATCGCGGCCGGCTCAACCACAGGAACAGCCACCATTACTATTGCCGGAGATACTTTAGATGAAGCGAACGAAACGGTCATCGTCACGATGGGCACACCCACCAACGCCACCCTCGGTTTAACCACCGTTCACACGGCAACTATTACCGATGACGATGCGACGCCGACTGTTTCATTTACAACGGCCTCGCAGAGCAGCGCGGCTGAAAGCGGAACTATGACCATTACCGCCCAGCTCTCCGCGGCCTCCGGCCTGCCGGTCAGCGTCCCCTTCACCGTCAACGGCACGGCAACCAGCGTCACCGATTACACCATCACCGTCAGCCCGATCACTATCACTGCCGGCTCAACCACCGGCACCGCCACCATCACCATTACCGGAGATGCTTTAGATGAAGCTAATGAAACGGTTATCGTCACGATGGGGACGCCGACCAACGCGACAAAAGGCGCGACTTCGGTCCACACCGCCACCATCACGGATGACGATATCGCTCCGTCCGTTTCGTTCACCTCGGCCACCCAGAGCAGCGTGGATGAAGGCGGGACGATGACCATCACGGCGCAGTTATCCGCCGCTTCCGGCCAGGCGGTGACGGTGCCATTTACTCTCTCCGGCACGGCGACCAGCGGCGCCGATTACACCATCACCGCCAGCCCGATCACTATCACTGCCGGCTCAACCACCGGCACTGCCACCATCACCATTACCGGAGATGCTTTAGATGAAGCCAATGAAACTGTGATCGTGACGATGGGCACACCCACCGGCGCGACTCTGGGAGCAACGACAGTTCACACGGCAACTATTACCGACGACGATACCACCCCCACTGTTTCATTTACCTCCGCCGCTCAATCGAGCGCCAACGAATCGGGAGTCATGACGGTCACTGCCCAGCTTTCGGCCGCTTCCGGCCAGACGGTGACGATACCTTTCACCCTCTCCGGCACGGCAATCAGCGGCGCCGACTACACCATCACCGCTAGCCCGATCACCATCGCGGCCGGTTCTACCACCGGAACAGCCACCATTACTATTACCGGAGATACTTTAGATGAAGCGAACGAAACGGTCATCGTCACGATGGGAGCGCCAACCAACGCGACTGCTGGCGCGATCACCGTTCACACCGCCACCATCACCGATGATGATGCCGCGCCGACCGTCAGATTCACTTCGGCTTCGCAAATCAGCGCGGCTGAAAGCGGAACTATGACCATTACCGCCCAGCTCTCCACGGCCTCCGGCCTGCCGGTCACCGTCCCCTACACCGTCAACGGCACAGCAACCAGCGGCACCGATTACACCATCACCGCCAGCCCGATCACCATCGCGGCCGACTCTACCACCGGCAGCGCAACCATAACGATCACCGGCGATACGATCGACGAAGCCAATGAAACGGTGATCGTGACGATGGGCACACCCACCAACGCCACAAAGGGCGTGACTACTGTCCACACTGCCACCATCACCGATGATGACTCAGTTCCCGGCGCCTTCGACCTCCTGTTTCCGCAGGACGCCACCGCCGCCGGCGTCACGCCGACCCTTGCCTGGGGCGCTTCGTCTAACGCCGCCTCTTACTCCGTCTATCTGACATGGAGCGGCGGCAGTTACTCCGAAACCTCCGGCGCGATCACCGGTACGACTTATCAGGTCCCCGCTTCGGCCAATGTCCCTCTCGGCGCGACGGTTCGCTGGTATGTTGTGGCGGTCAACGCCAGCGGCACAAAGCAGAGCAATCAGGCCTGGACATTCCGGACGATCGCCGACACTCCCGGCGATCCGCAGATCGTTTCAACCGTGCCAGCCAATGGCGCGACCGGCGTGCCGCTCAACACAAGCTTGATCATCAATTTTAACGAGGCGATCGATCAGGGAACTTTCGCGTTCTCTCTTGCGCCGGCCAATGGTTCGGCCGTTTACGAGTGGAGCGCGGACAGCAAGACATTGTATCTTTCTTACACGGCGAACTTTACTGCCAGCACGGCCTATACCGTCAATGTCACGGCGGCTAAAGATCTTGGCGGTAACGCTCTGATCGCCGGCGCTCCTAACCCGTGGAGCTTCACGACCGGCACGACTACTGACACCGCGCCAACTTCGCCGATTCTGCGCACGCCGCCCACGACCCCGCCGGTCACGACGAGACCGACATTTACCTGGGAAGCGTCAACCGATCCCGACGCGGGGAGCTCAATCACCTACAACTTTCAGGTCAGCCGGTTCAGCAACTTCAGCACTTCCGAAGTAAAAGCTTACGGGATCGCCGGCACAAGCTACACGCTTTCGGCCGCGCAGCAGTTGGCGCCGAACGCCAGCTATTTCTGGCGCGTCTATGCCGTCGATAACTGGGGCAAGAAGACCGTCAGCACGCCGTCTGCGCGCAGTTTTTCGACCACCTCGCCGGCGCCCTTCAATCTGCTCTATCCGCAGAATAATCGCGACGCGGGGACACAGGCAACGCTGTCCTGGGAAGCGTCTTTTGACGCCCAGTATTACCGGGTTTATCTCACCTGGAATGGCGGCAGTTACTCCGAGACATCGGGGACGCTGACCAACAATTATCTCAAGATCCCGGCGGGGGCCAATGTCCCGCTCAGCACGACCGTCACCTGGTATGTCACGGCGGTCAATGCTTCCGGTACGCGCAACAGCACCCAGACCTGGACATTCAATACGGTTGACGATACCGCCGGCTCTCCCGCGATCGTCGAAACCATGCCGATGAACGGTGAAACCAATGTCCCGCTCAACGGCAATATCAATATCCGTTACAACGAAGCGATCGATGAGGCGACTTTGGCTTACACGATCTCACCTGACCCGGGGAATATCACCCTCGACTGGGCGCCGTTTTCAAGCTCTGTCGAGATCAGGCATGCCAATTTCGCGCCGAACACCAGCTACACCGTCCAGGTGACGGCGGCCAAAGATCTTGGCGGCAACGATCTCGTCGCCGGCGCCGTCCCCAACCCGTTCACTTTCACAACCGGGACATCATTAAATAATCCGCCGACCGCCCCAACGCTGACTTCGCCGATCGGCGGCCAGGCGACGACCGTCGTCCCCAATTTAATCTGGACCGCCGCGACCGATCCCGATCCCGGCGATTCGGTCTCTTATCGTTATGCGGTTTCGACCAGCCCGAGCTTTACTAATTATGTTATTGTCAATGGCACCGCCGCGACCAATTATCAAGTCCAGGGGAGCGACGGCCTCCAGCCGAACAGGACCTACTACTGGTTCGTCATTGCTGTCGACAGATGGAGCGCGCAGACCTTCAGTTCGCCGACCGGCTCGTTCGTAACATCCATCTTGACGCCGACGATCACCGGCGTCGTCAAGCAGGGGACCACCAACGCCTGGGGCTATGTCTACGATAATATAGAAATAAACGGCGCCAACTTCGGGACCGATCCCGGCGACGGCAATCGCGACACGGCGACCAACAGCGTCACGATCGGCGGTTTGACCGTTCCCGACGAAGTCGATCCTTACGCCGGCATCCAGGTCTACTACTGGTCAGCTAACAAGATCGTCCTCGGCATCCCGAGCCAGGAAGGCGGAACATATTTAGTCGCCGGCGACCTCCCTGTCGTCGTCACCGCGGGCGGCATCCAAACCAACAGCCAGAGTTTTGAACTGCGGCCCAAACTCTACGGCATCGAGCCGGACCAGGGCCCCATCGGCACACCGGTCGTCATTAACGGCACCGCCCTTGGCGCTGTCGCCGGCAATATCTCCGTCAGCTTCAGCGGCGCCGCGCCGACAGCTCCCTCAGCCGCCAACAATACGACGGCAAATATTAACGTCCCGGTCGGCACAACCACCGGCCCCGTCTCCGTCACCGTCAACGGCAAGGCCTCCAACACGACCAGCTTTACCGTCGGCCAACTCCTGACCGACCCGGTCATCGCCTCTGTCTACAAACAGGGCACCACCAACGCCTGGGGCTATGTCTACGATAATATAGAAATAAACGGCGCCAACTTCGGCGCCGACCCCGGCGACGGCAATCGCGACACGGCGACAAATAAAGTCACCATCAACGGCCTCACCATCCCCGATGGCGTTAATGTCGGCGGCGTTGACCCCAACGGCGTCGCCGTCTATGCCTGGTCTGACACCCAGATCGTCCTCGGTATCCCCAGCAATGAAGGCGGAACATATTTAGTCGCCGGCGACCTCCCTGTCGTCGTCACCGCGGGCGGCATCCAAACCAACAGCCAGAGTTTTGAACTGCGGCCCAAACTCTACGGCATCGAGCCGGACCAGGGCCCCA
>METM01000023.1:7130-27674 GCA_001772335.1 candidate division WOR-1 bacterium RIFCSPHIGHO2_01_FULL_53_15 | reverse complement strand
AAGGCCTAAATTATATCGCGCTTTCCATCTTATTTTGGCCTAGAAAGTGGTCCAGTTTTCCCCGAGCATTATAGCCTGGGAATCGATTTGTTTCGGCGTTTTACCGATCAAAGCCACGGGATCCAGCAAATTTCCCTCCAGAGTGCGGATCTCTACAAGAATTCCCGAAGCTAACAAAAGCGGGAGATTTTTCAATACTTCCCCCGCTCTCAGCTGTCTTCCTGACGGGAATTTTGCGGAAACTGCCAGCGGCATCCCTTTAAACGCCTGATTCCTTGATAACTGTTCCCTCACCGTTAACCTTCTTGCTATTTCAATCGCCATTTCTATCATTCCTCCCGTTTACTAAGACTCGAATTCTTGGTACAATAGTTTATCGGCAGGGGCTCTTGGAAATTTCGGGGGATTTTGAGAAAACCAGAAATTATGGATATCAAAGATATTTATGGTGATTGCGGCTATTGCGGCGGCGAGGTTGAGGAACAGAAAATAAGGGTGGATTTCTGGTGGGAACGCAAGCTTTACCTGATTGAGGATGTGCCGGCTGGGATTTGTAAACAATGCGGGGAAAAATACTTTACCGCTAAAGTTTCAAAGGGCATGGACGAGTTGATTAAATCCCAGGCGGTTGAAAGAACGCTGCAGGTCCCGGTCAAGAGATTTAAGGAAGCTTTTGCGGTTTAAATCGTGAGCCGGCTAAAATATCTTTCTTGATCTGGGCCTTCAACTCGGAGGTATCGGCGAACTGCCTGTCGCCGCGCAGGCGGGCGAAGAGGTCGAGCTGGATGGTCCGGCCGCGGATGTTCCGGTCAAAATTCAGGATATGCGCCTCGATCGCCGTCTTGCCGGCGCCGAAAGTCGGCCGGGAGCCGATATAGACGACGCACTTTTTGCCGTCGGCAAAACCGGCATAGATCCCCTGCGCCGGGATCAGCTTGCGGGGATCGACCTTCAGGTTGGCCGTCGGGTAGCCGAGAATTTTGCCGCGTCCCACCCCTTTCACCACTTTGCCGGTCAGGCGATAAGGATGCCCTAACATCTTGAGAGCGGTTGAAAAATCGCCGTCGCTCAGAAGCGCCCTGATCGCCGACGATTTAACAATCCGGCGCCCAACTTTTACCGGCGGCATGACGGTGACGGCAAAGCCGTATTTTCCCCCCAGCTTTTTTAATTCAGCCGGACTCCCTGTCCGGCCACGCCCAAAAGTATAGTCATAACCGACAAAGACATGTCTCACGCCAAGCCGCCTGACCAGATAACGACTGACATACTCCTGGGAGGAGAGTTTCTGAAGCTGCCGGGTAAATATGCTGACAACCACCGCGTCGGCGCCGAGCCGGGCAAATATTTCCTCCCGTTCCTGCAAAGTCGTCAAAAGCCGCAGGCCGCGCCCGGGGGCGACTATTTCCTGGGGATGCGGATCAAATGTGATGACGGCCGCATGCGAGCGCAGGCGCCGCGCGTGGCGGACGGCGGCCTCGATGACCCTTTTATGGCCGACATGGACCCCATCAAAAGTCCCCAGCGCCACGACCGGCCGGCGCAGCTTGCCTTTTTCCGGATGGCGGATAATCTTCATTGGCCGAACATGCTTTTGACCAGCAAGGTGGCCGACCTGATATATTCCGCCGAAGGGAGGAAGAGGAACTGAGCAAGTATTAGCGTTCCAACAATCCGCCCGATTATAATGTAGAAGACCATGGCCCGCACATCGGACTCTTTTCGCCTGCCCCGGATCGCCTGGTCAGTGATGAAGGCGCAGGTGGGATCGACCAGCGTCACCAGGAGAATCGTGGCGATGCCGTTAACGATGGCCGAAAGCTGTGAGGCAGTGATCCGGAATTCCGGAACAAGCGCTCCTGCATAGAGAGAGGAAAGGACGCCGATCGTGTAAATCGAAACGACGACCAGATTGATCCAGAGGAAGGTTTGCGGCATCCCCTTAAACGATAGGTTCATTAATGATTCCCGACTGGGCAGGCGCAAGCGCCGAAAGATACCCCTGGCGTTTCTCGGCAAAAATGCGGCCGCGATCAAGCGGGGGACCGAGCCGCCCCGCTCGAACCGCTCGATCGCCTTGGTGAAGATCGCCACAAAAAAAGGCGTAAAAATGGCGCCGAAACAATTGCCGATAAAAGCAGAAAAAATGACCAGCCGGAAACTGCCGACCAAAGAGTCGGTATTGCCGCTCAAGATCGCGTGGTCGACCATCCCGCCCAAAAATGGCGCCTGGAGCATATTCGAGGTCCTGGTGATAAGCAGTGTAGCGTTGACGAATGAGAGCGATGTCGCGATCTGTTTTGTGCGCACGCCGGCCAGCCGCAGGGAAGTAGCGGCGGTTTCCGTAAAATGGATGATGCCGGTCAAAATACAGACGAAAATAATCGGGTTCATGAGATATAATTATATCATATGGAGAACGAGCTCGCGGAGCTGAAAGTGGCCGGGCTTTACCGGACGCTGAAGACGATCGAAAAGACTGATGGCCGTTTTGTCTGGATCAACGGCCAGCGGCTGATAAATTTCTGCTCCAATAACTATCTCGGCCTGGCCAACCATCCGAAAGTGATTGAAACGGCAAAATCCGCCTGCGAAGAATTCGGCGCCGGGGCCGGCGCTTCGCGGCTAGTTTCCGGGAATTTGATTCTCCACGAAAAACTTGAAGCAAAGCTCGCCGCCTTCAAGGGGCGTGAAGCCGCCCTTGTTTTCCCCACCGGCTTCATGGCTAATCTCGGCATTATCAGTTCACTGACCGATGAAAATGATACGATCATTATTGACCGGCTGAACCACGCCAGCATCATTGACGCCTGCCGCCTCTCAAAAGCCAAATTACAGGTTTATCCGCACAAAGACATGGTCGCGCTGGAAAAGATCCTCAAACGGTCGGGGAAATTCAAAAAACGGTTGATCGTCACCGATTCTGTCTTCAGCCTGGACGGTGATCTCGCCCCCCTGCCGCAAATAGTCGAGTTGGCGAAGAAATATGATTCGCTCACGATGATCGACGAAGCGCATGCCACCGGAGTATTGGGGGTAAGGGGTCTGGGGTTAGAGGAGCACTATGGCTTGCCTGGAAAAGTCGATATTATTATGGGGACGCTCTCCAAAGCCCTTGGCAGTCTGGGCGGTTTTGTCGCCGGCAGTCAGACATTGATCGATTATATAAAGAATAAAGCCAGAAGTTTTATTTACACGACGGCTCTGCCGCCCTCCGCCTGCGCGGCGGCCATTGCCTCCCTGGAGATTATAGAGGATGAGCCGGAGCATCTCAGGCGCCTGCGGGAAAACATCAAAACCCTCACCCCTGCCTGCCGGCAGGCAGGCGCTCGGCGCTCAACCATCCCCCCTCTCCCAGAGGGAGAGGGGAAAACCCCAATCATGCCAATCATTATCGGTCCGGCTGAAAAGACCTTGGAAATTTCTGAAAAACTCTTCGAGCGAGGAATATTCCTTTCCGCTATCCGTCCGCCGACGGTCCCCAAAGGCGCAAGCCGTTTAAGATTGACAATTAACTCACTGCACACAAAGGAGGACCTCAAATGTCTGGCGTCTTCATTACAGGCACTGATACCGGCGTAGGCAAAACGTTCGTCACGTTGCATCTCGCGGAAAAATTTCGTCGCGACGGCATGGACGTCGGCGTCATGAAGCCGATCTCGACCGGGCCGGACAAGGATAATGACGCGGTTTATTTAAAGAAGAAGTTAAAGCTGGACGATCCGCTCGAACTGATAAACCCAATCCGGCTCAAACATCCGCTTGCACCCTACCCGGCAGCAATAATTCAAAATGAAAAATTAAAAATTAAAAAGATTTTTAGTGCTTACAAAGAACTCTCAAAGAGGCATCAAATAGTCATCGTGGAGGGGATAGGCGGCGTAGCTGTGCCGATCACCAAAACCTACTGCGTCGCTGACCTGATCCATGACATGGATCTCCCCGCGGTCGTGGTGGCCAGGGCCGGCCTTGGCACGATCAACCACACCCTGCTCACCATCGGCGCCCTGATCGACAGCCAGGTCGAGGTCATAGGGATCATTATGAACGGCTTCACCGGGAAAGATCTTTCGGAAAAGACGAACGCGAAAGTAATAGAAGAATTAAGCGGGGTTCCTGTCTTAGAGAAGCTTAAGTGGGCTAAGCCCTCAAGCTGAACTCGCACCCGCAGTACTTCTGACGGTAGATCCCATGTTGTTTGGAAAGCGCAACGCCGTGTCTGTGCGCCTCGTGCGCGTCAATAGGCATTACGACAAAGTTCAAGCCCGCTGATTCGGCCAACTTCGTTCCGTACTCATTGATAAAACTCGTGTCCTTGAACCGGCTGACGCTCAACGTCGCGACAAAAGAATCAAAGCCCTCCTGCTTGGCCAGGCGGGCTGTCTCGTCCAGCCGGTATTGGTAACAGGCCTCGCAGCGCTTGCCGTTTTCCTGATAAGTTTCGGGCGGCATGGGAACATTGGCCCTGACAAAATCAAGCCAGGCCTCGTGGTCATAGGCGCCCTCGAAGAGCTTAACCTCATAGATCACGGCGATCTTTCTGGTCGCCTCAAGGCGGCGGTCGTATTCCTCGTGCGGGTGAATGTTCGACCCGGAAAACAAAAAAGCAACCTCGTCTTTCTGCGCCGAATTTATCAAGTGGTCGATCAGAGGCAAGGCGCAGGGGGCGCAGCAGACATTGAGAAGCAAATTCCGGCCCATGTGGATATAATAAAGAAAAAGTGAAATTTTGTCAAAAACCTGCCGATAAATATATAGAAAGCCATACCTTTCACCGAGATTGTCGAACTCAAACCCCCGAGCCTGTTCGGGGGTTTCTGTTTATCTAATCAGCTTTGCGCTTGCCTGCAGGGCCCTCTCGACCACCTCATCCATATTATAGTAGCGGTATTCGGCCAGGCGCCCGATAAAAATCACATCTTTCAGCTTATCCGCCTCATTTTTATATTTCAAATACAGTTTTGAATTCTCCTTTTTCGGGATCGGATAACAGGGCGAATTTTGGCCATGAATGTATCCTGTTGGATATTCATGTAGGATCGTAGTCCTTGGATTCTGCTGGCCCGTCAGATGCTTGAATTCGGTGATCCGCGTAAATAGCTCATTCCCCGGATAATTTATGACGGCCGATCCCTGATACCATTCCCGGTCCAGAGGACTGAACTCGAACCTCAAAGAACGATAAGGCAGCCGGCCGTACTTGTAATTAAAATATTCGTCGATCGGCCCGGTAAAGACAAGCTTTTTATAAGCAAGCCGGCTCAACATTGCTTTATAATCCTGGTTAAGAACAACTTCAATATTTTGATGGGCAAGCATTCTCTCGAACATCTTTGTATAGCCCAAGTTTGGTCTCCCCTGGAAGGCATCCCTGAAATAACGATCATCCCGATCGACCCTGATGGGGACGCGCCCGACCACCTGGGGATCGAGCTCCGCCGGCGGCAGACCCCACTGTTTATAAGAATAATTGAGATAGATCTTTTCGTATAAGTCGTCGGCCAATTTCCGCAAGTCAGCGTCGCTGTTCCCTCGAAGTTCGATGATCGATATCGATCGAGCAAGCCCGACCGTTTCTGTTAATTTCCGCTCATAGGCCTGCGCTTGAGCCGCGGGGAAAAGTTGATAGAGCGTGTTTAGATTGACCGGAAGAGTGATCTGCCGGCCGGCTACCTGCGCCAAGACCCGATGTTCGTACGGCAGCCAGTCGGTAAATTGCGAGAGGTACTCCCAAACCCGTTGAGAATTGGTATGGAAGATGTGAGGGCCGTATTGATGGATAAGGATGCCGCTCTCGTCGAAGCGATCGTGCGAGTTCCCGCCGAAGTGGCCGCGCGCTTCAATGGCCAGGACCTTTTTACCCGCTTTAGCCAGTTGTTCGGCCATAACTATCCCCGCGAAGCCGAGGCCGACAATTAAAAAATCGTACGAATTATGCTTGCCCATAAAGGCCAAAGCGGAAGCCGATAGTCTGAAAAAATGCCCTCAAAGCCGCGCCCAGGAGTTTCATTTTATTCAGTGATGCCTCTCCGGTCGGCCCTGGGTACTGCTGAACAGGCGCCTCCAGAATCCTTGCTTTCATTATTGAGGCCATGCCCGAAATAATTAAATTCGGGGCAAAAGTATCCGCCGGTATCCGAAAAAATAACTGTCTGAATTTTTCGGCTCTCATCAGCCTGTATGGGACATTAGCGTCGCTGACGCCCCGGCCATACAAGCCCCGGCTGAGCAGTCGGCTGATCGAGCTGATGATCTTTCTGGCCGGCGGCTGATGATGCCGCTGCCTTTTGCCGATCAAGAGATCATAATTATTTCGCTGTTTCCACAATTCTCTGAAGCCCTCCGGGCCGATCTCACCGTCGGAATCCGTCTGGAATATCCAGTCCTTGTCACAGTTTTCCCTGTAGCCCTTCAAAATCGTCGGCCCGTGTCCCGAGTTTGTCTTATCGTGCACGATCAAATTCGAATATTTTGAGGCAAGACCGGTAAGCGCCTTTAGCGTTCCATCCCTTGAACCATCATTATAGGCGTGGATCTCAAAATCAATGTCGAGCGCGTCCAACTCCTTCGCCCATTCCTCGATAACCTGACTGATGATCTCTTCTTCGTTGTAAACCGGCAAAACAACGGCTAATTCCGTCATAGCCTGCCGCGCCCGGCGTCAAAACGTTTTTTCAACTTATAAACTTTCAGGCCACAGGAAGCATACGTTTTCTTTTTCAACGGCTCCTGCCAGTAGGCCGATGCAAATTGGCGGATACTGCCGCCGACCAGATCATATCTTTCGCTCAGAAGTTTATCAAGATAAGCAAAGACCAGGCGCGGGCTTGACTGCCTGGCCAGCCAGCTGAGCGGCGAGCGGCTCCAGACGATGATCTTGGGCGGCCGCTTCTCAAGATCGCTGATCAATTCCTTTTGATAAAATAACGCTTTCGGATGATCGATCATCAGGGCATACATGTTCGTCTGGCGCGACGGCGCCAGCCGCTTGGCATAGTAAAGTATCTCCGGTTCAGAGCCCGCCACAAAAACCCGGTCCCCAGGAACTGTCAATTCAGCGACCTTCCGCGCCACGAGCGGCGCTTCCACGAAAGGATTCAACATGCCGTAACTTCGCGCCGTGATCTCCTGCGGCGACAAAATGAACCAATCGCGGACCGGCCAGAGCATCGAGCCAAGAGTCAAGAACATCAGAATAAAAGCGAGCCAGCCGCCCCAAGCCGGACGCTTTAAACTTAAGCTGATCTGGCCAACCAGCGAGTCGAGCGAGATCGCGCTGATGATCGCCCAGATCGGCATGAGCATAATGTAATAATGGCCGTACGGCGTATTAAAAATAGTCGCCAGCGAGACCGTCAGCAGACCGAGGTAAAACCAGGCGCGCTTCGGACGCTTGACCAAAATCCAAAACAACAGAAAAATAAGCGCCGGCCAGTATCGCACAAAATTACCAAGATGCCTGAAGAGAAAATCGAACGTCAGGCCGCCAGCCGAGGCAAGATAGTAACGGTTAAATTCAACCGCCTGCTCCCAAAAGGCCGGCCCTGCCCCCCTGGCAAGAAAATAGCCCATGACCAGCACGAAGGTCAGTCCCGCGCCCCCCGAGGCAAATAAGATATTGGCCGTCGTCTCCCGCGCTGACCTCCGCTCTTTCCAGCTTTCGACCAGCCAGACAACAAAAACAAAGAGGACGGCAAAAACAGCGATCGGCTTATACAATATCGCCGCCATACCGCAGACAGCGGCCCAAAACCACGGCCAGCTGCCCGGTTTTCCCCGGGAAAAGACATAGATCGCCACAAGGCCCATGAGCGGCAGGATCATGAATTTTTCCGTATTGGCGGCGTGCGGCGTCAGTGGCGGGAACATGACCATCGGGACGGCCAGCCACATGGCGATCAGGCCGGCGCGCTGGCCGAATTCACGACCGGCCGTTAAGCCGACCAGGCCGACCGTCAGAGCGAACGAAAGAAACGCGAGCAGACGGACCGGCCAGAGCGCCGCGGCATCAATAAAAAAAGCCAGGAGGTAAGGTAAATAGATCAGCGGTGGTTTATGCTCAAAGGTATCAACGTACGGCACACGATTCTGGGTCATCAGCCAGGCGCCGTAGGCATAAGAGCCCTCGTCGCGCTCGAACGGCGCGTTAAAACTGTTCCATTGAAGAGCTATGAAGAGCAGGCAGAGCCCGATAACGGAAATGATCGTCCACTTATTTGGCATTTTTACGCCGCTTGTAGAAGAAATAGGCGATGGCCAGCCCGCTGATCAGCAGCCAGAAGTAGATATTGTAAATGATAATAATAACGATCAACGCGGAGATGACCAGCGCGGCCGCGAAAGAAATAAAAGACGGTTTAACTCGCTTGTCCTCCAGCGCAGGGAAAAGGCCTCTTACCCTCTTTAGTTGAAGCGAAAAGAACGATAGCCCCAACCACATGACAAGGCAGCCGATAAAACGAAAGGCCCAGAGCCGGCCTCTGTGCTCGGCTGGCAAAGTTGCGATGGCTTCATCGCGGCTGCCAAAGAACGTCCGGTAAAATTTATACTCCAGCGTCACATAAGGCGCCAGAAAATCCCTCTCCTGTTTCCCGAAAGCGGTAACCTCCTGACTGCCGAGGGCGTAAAAGCTGACGCGGACATCGCCAAAGCGCGGGCTGATGAGTTTGCCTTTGCCGGAATAAATGAAATTGCCCTCCAACCGGCGGTTTTGATCGAGGGCCAGCATAGCCTTAGAAAGAAAGAGCCTGATCGGCGGCGGCCACGCCATCATCTGGGGGTCAACCGTGTAGACGCCTATCCTGGCGGTCGGCGAACCGAAAGTTTTCGATTCAGCGGTCCAGATTTTGCCCTTTACTTTGTCCCTGACGAACGTTTCGGTTTTACGGACAAGTCTGACGTATTGCCCCGGGCGCAGAATTTCTCCATCGCTGATCGGGATCAATGTCGTCAAAATACCGGTGATAGAGACCAGCCGGCGTCCGCCGACTGTCTTGAACGTCTCGGTCGACAGCGGCACGCTCGATCGCGCGACTTTCGCGATATCCATCGCCCCTTCGTTCAGCCAGAGGATAGGAATGGAGACAATTATCAAAATGATCCCGGCAATCGAGCGATTATAGGTTTTGCTCATATTTCGATTATAGGAGAATTGCCTTGATGGGTCAACGCTTCTTGGTGTCTTGGTCTCTTGGTGGTAAAATAAATCCATGACCGCGAAGGCACGAAGGCTGCAAAGCATCGATAAAAAACATATCTGGCACCCTTTCACGCAAATGCGCGATTGGGCCAAGAACGATCAGCTTGTGATCGAACGCGGCGAGGGGGTCTATCTCTACGATACTGATGGCAATAAATATATCGACGGCGCCTCTTCACTCTGGGTCACTGTCCACGGCCATAATAAACGAGAATTGAATAATGCCATAAAACAGCAGCTCAATAAGATCGCCCACTCCACCCTGTTAGGGCTCGGCAACGTTCCGTCAATCGAGCTGGCGGAGAAACTTGTCAAGATCGCGCCAAAAGGACTGACGAGAGTTTTCTATTCTGATGATGGATCGACTGCGGTAGAAATAGCTTTGAAGATGGCATTCCAGTATTGGCAACAGCAAGAACATCAAACATCCAACATCAAACTTCAAAACAAATCCAAAATCAAAAACCCCAAATTCAAAACAAAATTCATCACTCTAAAAAATGCTTATCACGGGGATACAATTGGCTCGGTTTCGGTCGGGGGGATCGATCTTTTTCACAAGATCTACCGGCCGCTTTTGTTCAAATCGATAAAGGTCCGGCCAGGAGACATTCCGGCCCTGGAAAAAGTTCTAAAAAAACGCCGCCAGGAAATAGCCGCGATGATCGTTGAGCCGCTCATCCAGGGGGCAGCGGGGATGCTGCTCCAGCCGAAAGGATATCTGAAAGCCGTCCGCCGGCTTTGCACGAAATATAATGTTCTCTTGATCTGCGACGAAGTGGCGACCGGTTTCGGCCGGACGGGCAAGATGTTCGCCTGCCAGCATGAGGGCGTTTCTCCCGACATCATGTGCGTCGCCAAAGGGCTGACCGGCGGTTATCTGCCGGTGGCAGCCACGCTGACGACCGAAAAGATCTATAAAGCTTTTCTTGGAAGACCCGAGGAAAACAAGACCTTCTTCCACGGCCACACTTATACCGGGAATCCTTTGGGTTGCGCTGCGGCACTGGCGTCACTCAAGTTGTTTAAGAAAGAAAAGACCTTATTGAAAATGACAATCATTTTCAATAAGCTTGAAGAAGGGTTAAAAAAGTTCCGCTCACTCGATCATGTCGCTGACATCCGCCAGCTTGGGCTGATGGTCGGCATAGAAATCGCCGGCTTTCCCCCCAAAGAGCGGATCGGGCATCGGGTGATACTTGAGGCCAGAAAACGCGGGGCCATCCTGCGCCCGCTCGGCAACGTCATCGTCCTCATGCCGCCGCTTTGCATTAATGATAAAGAGCTCCGCAACCTCCTCTCGATCACCTATTCAGCGATCAAAAAGGCGACCGAAAAGCCCTCGTTTTTTGCTTTTTAGCCGCAAGTTTTTCCCCTCTAACTGCGATATAATAAGTAATGAGTGATCCAATCACCGGCACAACCGCTGTCAGGGCGACTGCGACCGAACAAATTAGGACTTCGTTTGCCCTGGTTGCTCTAATTACCGCTTACCAAGCTGGCAAGATCGCGGATGGCGACAGCCGACTAAGGATACTGGACTCGCCCCTGGCGCTTGGGCTGATAAAACATCTTTCTCCAGAACAAAAAAGCTCTCTGCTGGAAATGGCCCTGCAAAGCGGAAATGTCAAAGTCTGCGCCGAACTGGCCAGCCAGTTGACCGGTAAGGAGCTTTTCTCCCTCCTGCAAAAACTGGCAAAAGCCGGGCCGGCCGGACTGCTTCTTCTCGGAAAGATTTTCAATGCCGTAAAAGATGAAAGCCTGCTGGCTAACGCCTTAGCCCGTTTCACCAACCCGGCCCAGCTGGCGATCATTCATCTCTCTTGCGAAGCAGCCGGTAACGGAGACAAATTCACCGGCGTGATGAATCGCGCGACCGGACAACTCGCCAGTCAACCAGCGAATCAGCAAGCGATATTTTCCAGAGTCAATGAACTGGAAGAGGCCCTCCACTCCGAATTCTTTGCTCTGACAGATCCCGCCAGACATCTTAAACCAACTGATTTAATTATCGCCAAGATGGTTATCCTTCAGGAGATCTTTAGCCGGGATGAAAACGGCCTGGGCATCTCCCCTGATGACAGAGAGTGGCTCTTGAAAAATAACTTGGTTATCGGTAGCGTTTTGCCTTTAGAATATGATGGCTCGATCCCCGGCCAAATCATTCTGGGGCAGAATGGGATTGAAGCAACTCTTGATTTCACTCCTGCGCCCGAGCCTGATCGGCCTGCCGAGTCCCAATTTCCTGATAAGAAAAAAATGCATGAGAAGTATCTGCTGAGTCTTCGCATACCATTTGACATAATGTGGATGTCCCCAGATGAACGCGAGGCAATAATAAGAGAAGTAGCTGAACTTGATTACCAACGACATGTCGCGAGCCGCGATATGATGACCCCGGCAGAGCGCAAGGAAATAAATGGACTTAGTAATTTGGATACTCAAAAGTTTTATAGCGGCAGTCCCCTTTAATTCGACCGCCAAACGATGCTAAAATATGAGCCATGAAGCTCAGCGTCGTCATCGGCACGTATAATCAAAGACACATCTTGAAAAAGACCCTCGAATCGCTCTTCCACCAGACCCTCTCCCCCGAACTCTACGAAATCCAGGTGATCGACAGCTCCTCGATCGACGGGACGGAAAAAATGATCGAAGAACTGAAGCCGACCTGCCGGTTCAATTATCAGCGCGTCCCCAATAACGGCAAGACCGCCGCCAGGAACCTGGGAGTCAAACAGGCCAAAGGAGAGATAATTTTCCTGACTGACGCCGACATGGTGGCCGAGCAAAATCTCCTCGAAGAGCACCTGCGCGCCCATGAAAAGAGAAACAACGCCGCCTTCGAAGGGCTGACGATCAATCCCGACGGCAAACCTTATATCCGGGCGCGCCTGCGGACATGGCAAAAGCTCAAATGGGCTTATTTTTTGACCGGCAACCTTTCGATCAGAAAAGAAACGATCGTTGAGGTCGGGCTCTTTGATGAAAACTTCAGGAGCTACGGCTGGGAGGATATCGAACTTGGCTATCGTCTCCACCAAATGAAGATCCCTCTCTTTTACCTGCCGGCAGCGGTCAACCATCACCACCACCCGGTCTCAAACGAAGGCATGCTCGAGCGAAAATACCAAATGGGCAAGTCGGCCGCCCTTTTTTATAAAAAACACCCCAATCTTGGCATCAAACTGTTCCTGGGCCTGAACCCGCTGGCCATGGCCGTCTATCGTTTTATAAAGCGGCGCCCCTCGCTCCTCGAAAATATCCGGCGCAAAGCCAACAGTTCCAACTTTTATCGCTATATTCTGGAAGAATATCAATACCGGCTGGGGCTGGAGGAAGGATTAGGATAAACTCCCCCCCCTGCCTGCCGGCAGGCAGGCTCTTTCCCCCTCTCTTTTCAAGAGAGGGGGAGGGTTAACCTAAGATTTGCAGGGGGTGAGTTTATAGACAATTTGTCAAAAATATGTTAATATATTTATAATGAAGCCGGAAATTCATCCGAAATATTACAAAACAAAAGCAATCTGCGCCTGCGGCGCGGCCTATGACATCGGGTCGACCAAAGAGAAGATCCACGTCGATATCTGCAGCAACTGCCACCCGCTCTTCACCGGCAAGCAGAAACTGCTCGATATCGAAGGCCGCGTCCAGAAGTTCAAGAAAAAATACGCCGGCGTAACGCCAAAAGCCAAAAAGCCGGTTAAAAAGTCCGCCAAAGGCGGATCCGCCTCAGGGGGAAAAAAGCTCCCCGCCAAAAAAGCCCCCAAGTAACCGGCCTCTCCTATGTTCCTCGATAAACTCGATAAAGTCGAAAAAAGATGCCTTGAGCTGGAAAAGCTCTTAAGCTCCGCCGAGATCATCTCTGACCGCGAACAATTCACCAAACTCTCCAAAGAATTAAGCGAGGTCAAACCGGTCGTCGACAAATACCGCAATTATCAGAATATCCTCCGATCGATCAAAGAAGCAGAAGCTATGCTCGGCGAAAAAGAGATGCAGGAACTGGCCAAAGAAGAGCTGAAAGACCTCGAAGCAAAAAAAACGACCCTCTTCCAGGAGCTTGAGGTCCTGCTCGCCCCCAAAGACCCCTTTGATGAAAAGAACATCATCATCGAGATCCGCGCCGGCACCGGCGGCGAAGAGGCCGCCCTTTTTGCCGGCGAGCTCCTGCGCATGTACCTGCGCTACGCCGAGCGCCGCGGCTGGAAGACCGAAATGATCGACGTCAACGCGACCGGCCTGGGCGGCTACAAGGAAGCGATCTTCAGTATCATCGGCAAAGGCGCCTACAGCAAGCTGAAATATGAGAGCGGCGCGCACCGGGTCCAGCGCGTCCCCAAGACCGAGACAAGCGGCCGCATCCACACCTCGGCCGTGACCGTGGCAGTACTGCCTGAAGCGGAGGATGTCGACGTCAATATCAACGAAAACGACCTGAAGTTCGAGGCCTTCCGCGCCGGCGGCGCCGGCGGCCAGAACGTCAACAAGGTCTCCTCCGCCGTGCGGATCACTCACATCCCGACCGGGGTCGTGGTCGAGTGCCGCGAAGAACGATCCCAGCTTCAGAACCGGGAAAAGGCGATGAAACTCCTGCGCACGCGCCTCCTGCAGGCCGCCGAAGAAAAAGAAAGAAGTAAAAGGGATTTGAGCCGCAAGATCATGGTCGGCACCGGCGACCGCTCCGAAAAGATCAGGACCTATAATTTCCCCCAGGGCCGCATCACCGACCATCGGATCGGCTTTACGATCTATCGGTTGAACGATGTCCTTGACGGCGACCTCAACGAGGTCATTGATGCCTTGAGCACCGCCGACCGCGCCGCCAAACTGGCCCGGATGGAATGATCTCCCGCTTCGAAAAGGAGATACTGGTGGCCCATGCTCTGGGCTTAACCCGAGCGCAACTCATTGCTAAACGAACCGATGAGCTTGATGCTGCTCTCTACCAACCCCTGCTTGACCGCCGCGCAAAGCATGAGCCGACCGCCTACATCGTCGGCTATCAGCCATTTTGGGGCCTGGACTTCATTGTTGATCGATCGGTTCTAATCCCCCGCCCCGAAACAGAATTGCTGGTGGAAAAAGTCATTGAATCATATTCGCATTACCTGCCTGCCGGCAGGCACGGCGCGTTACCCGTTACGCGTATCTCTATGGCCGATATTGGGACAGGCAGCGGCTGTATTGCTATCACCTTAGCGAAAAACCTGCCGAATGTGACTGTGATCGGCGTTGATTCATCAAAAGAGGCCCTGAAGATCGCGCAAAAAAATGCCGAATATCATGGCGTTGCCGATCGGTGTCGGTTTATCACTGGGGACATGCTTGAAGAATTTACCACCAAGGCGCCAAGGCGCCAAGAAACGCAAAAGCTCGATATTATAGTTTCTAATCCGCCCTATATTCCGACCGAAGTCATTGAAACGCTTGAGCCGGAAGTCAAGGATTGGGAACCGAGGCAGGCGCTTGACGGCGGGAAAGATGGCCTGAATTATATCAGGAAGTTGATCGTCAACGCCCCTAACCACCTATCCATCTATCCATCTGGCTCCCTTTTCCTCGAAATCGGCTTCCATCAGGGCCCGGCTGTCATTGAGCTGGCGGAGCAGACCGGTCGCTACTCAGACATAAAAATAGTAAAAGACTTAAACGGGCAGGATCGGATCTTTACGGCGCGAGTGAAGTAGAGATCAGCCGGGCGAGTGTTTCTTGCTTCATCTTCATCACTTCGATAACTTCCTGGGAACTGACTTTCCTGCCGGTAATCCCAGCCGCGTAATTGGTCACTACCCCGATCGCGGCATAGGGGATGCCGGCTTCCGCCGCCAATATTACCTCAGGCACCTGCGTCATGCCGACAACATCGGCGCCTAACCTCTGATACATTTTTATCTCCGCCTTCGTTTCAAAGCGCGGGCCTTCGGTGCAGGCGTAGACCGCTTTAGGATGAATTCTGATCTTCAGTTTGGCCGCGGCTCTCAATATCCCCTGTCTTAAACTCTCATCGTAAGGAAAGCTCATGTCTGTAAAGGCCTTCGGGTCAATATATTCCGCTCTTGTTCGAGTGAAATCCATAAAATCCGACAACAGGACAAAGTCGCCGGGCTTTATATTCTTGTTCAGCGAGCCGACTGCCGCGGTCGCGATAATTTTTGTCGCTCCCGCTCGCTTAAGGGTTTGAATATTTCCTCTCGCGTCGATCTCGTGCGGAGCGCAATATTTGTCGCCGTGACGATTAAGAAAGACCACGTTTTCGCCAAGGTCCAGCTTATCGATCCCCGAGCCGCCGATCACTCCGATCTTAGCCATGGCTAACCTCCCGCGCCAAAAAGTTCGCCCGGTCAATTATCTCAGCTTCGTCAACGGTCAGGATCTCCCGGTTGTCCATCACCAATTTCCCGTTGATAATGGCCGAATCGACGTCGCCGCCCCCCGCGCTGTAGACAAGTTGAGAATAGATGTTGTAGAGCGGGGTCAAATGCGGCCGGTCGAGATTGACAATAATAATGTCAGCCGTTTTACCGACCGCGAGCGAGCCGAGATCCGGCCTTTGCATGACCCTGGCCGCTTCAGAAGTCGCCAGACGCAGAACGTCTTGCGCCTTCATGACCGTCGGGTCACGCCGGACCGCTTTGTGGAACTTGGCCGCCGAGTCCATCTCGTCGAACATATCGAGATTATTGTTCGAAGCCGCCCCATCCGTACCAAGCCCGATCGCCACACCTTTCTGCAAAAGTTCGACTATCGGCGCTTGTCCGACTGCTAACTTCATATTGCTCTCCTGGCAATGGGCGACTTTGACCTGCCTTTTAACCAGGATCTCCTTTTCTTTCTCGCTCAAGTGGACGCAATGCGCGGCAATGACCCGCTCGTTGAGAAAACCGATATTTTCGAGATGCTCGACCGGGCTGGCGCCGTATTTTTGTCTGATCTCATCAACTTCGTAAGCGGTCTCTGAAACATGGATATGGAGAGGCAGGTCGTATTTTTCGGCCAGTTGGCGCGACCTCTTCAGCGTCTCCGGCGAACAGGAATACGGCGCGTGCGGCGACACCGTCAGATGAATGATCGGGTCGCCTTTCCATTTTTCATGCTGGCCTTCGACAAATGAAAGTGTTTTTTCAATATCAGGGAAATCGGGGGTCGGGACATCGAGTATCCCCTCCCCTAAAAACGCCCTGATGCTGATCTTTTTGCAAACCTCGGCGGCCGCGTCCTCAAAGAAATACATATCAGAAAATGCGGTCGTCCCCGACTTGATCATCTCGACCGCCGCCAGCCCAACGCCGATCTTGATGAAATTTGGGTTAAGCAGTTTCTTCTCTAACGGGAAAATGAATTTTTGCCACCAGGTTTCCAGCGGCATGTCGTCGGCCAACCCCCGCATCATGACCATCGCCGCGTGGGTATGGCAATTGATGAGTCCGGGCATGACCAGCCTGCCCTTGGCTTCGATCGTTTTTCTGGCTTTAAACTTTGTTTGCGGAGAAATGTCGACTATTTTTGGACCTTTGATCGCGAGGTCGGCCTTTTCGTGGAGGGTGAAGCCCTCATCCATCGTGAGGACCATGCCATTCTTGATGACAATGTCGGCGTCCATGATCAGTTATTATATCACTTTGAGTACTTTGTGTCCTTTGCGCCTTCGTGGTAAGATTTTTAAGACATGACCACAAAGACACCAAGTGCGCTAAAAGCACAAAAGATATTGAAATCCGGCGGCGTGATCGCCTTCCCGACTGAGACGGTTTTTGGCATCGGCGCATTGTTAAGCAAACCGAAAGCGATCAGGCAAATTTATAAGATCAAGAAACGGCCGCGCGGAAAACCGCTGCAGGTGCTGGTTGCCAGCTTGAAGCAGGCTAAAGAGCTGGGCAAGTTCAACGCTCAGGCGGAAAAACTGGCGAAAAAGAGCTGGCCTGGACCTTTAACCCTGGTCGTCTACAAAACGGCCAAAGTGTCAAAACTCATTACCGGAGGAACAAACAAGGTGGGATTGAGAATCCCGGCCCACCGGACGGTCCTGAAATTGATCAGAGTGGTCGGGCCAATCGTGGCCACCTCGGCTAATGAAGCGGGAGAAAGCCCGGCATTGACCTCAAAAGAGATAAAAAAGCGGCTTCCAGCCATTAAATTTGTACTACCTGGTCGACCCAAATTGGGCAAGGCCTCTCAAGTTATCGATACCACAAGCGCGTTCAAATTGATCCGCCGCTAAACATCTAATTTTTGGTTTTCTTATGCCGTAAAATTATAGTGTTTTCAGGCAATTTCCATGCAAGTTTTTTGTCTGCCGGCACGAATATATTAGTGGAAGGGGTTAAGCGATTGACCCCTTTATTTTAAGGAGGGAAAAGAGAGTGAAAAAGAGCGTTATTTTGATCGCCTGTTTAACGATCCTGGTTTCACCTGTTTTTTCGGCAGTTATCACGGATGGCATTTACAAGGGCTATTATATGGCTTCGGCGAAAGAAATAGTTGACAAAAACGCCAACTTGCCGCAAACGCCAAAGAATACGGCCCCGGTTCAAGCTGAAAAAGCATCGCTTGACGACTTCTTCAATGATATTGCAACCAACGTCAACTTTGACGTTAACACCGATCAAGCGGAAAACAAAGATATCGACAATGTTTCAGTCAATACCGGATTCACGGCAACCAAGGGTACAGTCTCTTTCCAGTATGCTCATACCCGCAACTACACCAGGGTACAAGGATTTACCGACGGGTTCGAGGTTGGGCCTTCGGAGTTCCAGGGACAGGTCAATAATCGCTTTTCTATCAGCGTTAATTTCATGCCCGATTTCAGCCAAAAGTCAGAACCCACCCCCACCAACGTCGCGAGCGTTCCCGAGTCCCCGGCTTCAGCCCGAGCCAGGATCGCCGCATTAGCTGTTAAGTAATTAGCGCTTCAAGAAAGACCTAAGAAAAAGCCCGGGGGAAATCCGGACTTCTTCCCCACTCAATGGTTACTTATTATAATCCAAAACGATTGTATTATCAGAATAACCACTCGAATCAGGCGCGGCAACCTTTTTACGTGGCCAAGGGCGCCAGTAAAGGTCACGCTTTCCCTCCCCCTTCGCTTCAATATAAAGTAGGATAGGGTTTAAACTTGTCACCTTAGCGGCCGTCCATTTTGTGTACTCCGCCTGGCTTAGTGATATTGTGTCAAACGAAAATGTCACCTTTCCATTTTTCCCTGTCACCTTCCGCTCAACTAATAAAGAGTCATTAGATCTGTCGGGGCTTTTCCACAGTTTTGTTGGCGCTCCGGCAGCCAATACCCCGTTCTTATATTTAACTGTGACACCTATCCTGTAACTTTCAGCGTCACTTGAAAGCGTCAATAAAAAAAAGAACCCTGCAACAATCAATGCACCAAACAATATTTTTTTCACTTGTTCCTCCAAAATAATATTAAACTCCAAATGGCATCCAATTTGCCAGTCCCTTAAGGCCACCCGGGCCGCGGCCTTCGACCTTTAGTGGCAGTTATTATACCCCCCCCCCTTGATGAAATGCAAGGGAAGATTTCGTCGCACATAATTCTGCGGCTTTGACATTTTGCTGGCATTTGATAATATAATACGCATGGTAGATAAACAGAAGATCAAAGAGATCATCAACAAAGCGATTAAAAAAGGGTCGTTCCGAAAAGATATCAAGAAGGTTTCATTGTTCGGCTCATTCCTGTCAGGCGCACCAAGAGATGACAGCGATATTGATCTGCTGGTGGAATTTTCCCCTTCGGCCAGGATCGGCTTCTTTAAATTTATCGATATTCAGAATGCCTTTGAGAAAGGCCTTAACAAAAAAGTCGATCTATTAACGCCCGAAGCGCTGAGCAAACGCTTCAGGGCAGAAGTTTTGAAACAGGCCGAAGCTTTGTATGAAAAATGACCTTGTTTACCTCGAGCATATTGCTGAAGCCATTCAGAAAATAGAAAAATACCTCAAAGAGGTTTCCTTCGAACAATTTAGCGGTAACGACATGTTGATTGACGCCGTTATCCGAGAACTGGAAATAATCGGCGAGGCGGCAAACCAGATCAGCGGGAAGGCTAGGGATCAATATCCCTCAATGCCCTGGAGCCAGATGATTGGCATGAGAAACCGATTGATTCACGAGTATTTTGGCGTTAATAAAAAGATCGTCTGGGAAACCTGTTCAACTGACCTGAAAGAGCTTAGAAAGATATTGGCTACAATTCTTCCCCGCTAAAAGTTCAGCGCCACCTCATAGTACTGCGTCGATTCGACCTGGCCGGTCGTGGGGTTATAGGCCTTCTTATAATGGACGATCGTGCTGGTGAAGGGATTGATCTTATATGCAATATCGGCGCCGAGCACCGCACCTTGATTGAAGTCGAGCGAGCGGTAATCGACGAAGTTCGGTTGTTTGTAATAAACATGGGCGTCTATCTGGTCGCTCAACCTGGCGGTGAGGTCAGCCGTTAAGCTGGCGTTGCTGTCCTGATAGCTCTCGTAGATCGCGGAGAGTTTGGCCAGTCCCAACGCGTTGACGCCAAGCTGGGCGAGATAGCCGTTCTTCTGCTGGCCGGAGGCCTCGGCCGAGGCAAGATCAACAGGGTTGGTCTCATAATCAACGCCGAAGAAACCCGGGACAAAACCCTTATCAAGCACGCGGTATTCAGCCAGGAAAGAAACATCGGCGACCATCAGGTTATACGCCCAGGAGAGCCCGGCCGCCAGGCCGCTGCCGTGATTGACAAGCTGGCCAGCTTCCGCGTAGGCCTCAAAATTATTCGGCAAAGGGATGGCGGCATCCGCGCCGATCGCCGCCTGCGCCGGAAATGTCCTCGAGGTTCCGTCGGTCTGCGTGATCGTGCGGCCGGTCGTATCGGAAATGTAATACTGTCCGAGCGTCAGCATCGGGTTGATCCGCTCTTCGACGCGGACCGCCTGAATGTTCGATCGCGTGTAAAGACCGCGGACAACATACTGGTCCATGTCAAGATAACCTTTAAAGCCCATCTGTTCATTCGTCAAAAGGACCTGGTTCGACAAACGCGTCGTATAGTTGTTCATGATCAGGCCGTGCCCGTATGTGACCCCACTTAATACCCCATACCTCAAACCTCTTTTTGAATCATCATATTCCACATAACGGAGAACGGCATTCTCATAGCCAGCCGGCTTGTTCTCCCCCAGAGCCAGGTTGACGTCGGCTCCCAACCCCCACGGCCCGAACTTGAAATCCGGGCGCCAGGCGAGCGTCGTCACATCCTGAGTGCCGACTTTGATGAAGCCAATGCTTAAGCCGCCGATATTCGATTGAAGCTGTGTCGGCCCGCCGGTCGAGGAGGTCACCGTAGTTG
>METM01000023.1:0-7111 GCA_001772335.1 candidate division WOR-1 bacterium RIFCSPHIGHO2_01_FULL_53_15 | reverse complement strand
TAACAAGCTCCAAATAACAAACAATACCAAAGTTCCAAACTTCATAAGCCCCTCCTAATGTCGAAAATGCCTTCGCCCGGTAAAGACCATGGCAATGCCGGCTTTGTCGGCGGCGTCGATCGACTCCTGATCGCGCTTTGATCCCCCCGGCTGGATGATCGCCGTGATCCCGTGCTTCGCCGCCAATTCTACAACATCAGAGAAGGGAAAAAAAGCGTCAGAAGCCAGAACCGAACCTTTCACCTTCCCATCAGATTTTTTTATCCCAATCTCGGCCGCGTCGATCCGGCTCATCTGCCCGGCGCCGATGCCAACCGTCTTGCCCCCTTTGACGTAGACGATCGTGTTCGACTTAACGTACTTGGCCACGCCCCAGGCGAAGAAGAGGTCTTCCATCTCAGCCATCGTCGGCTCTCGCTTGGTCACGACTTTGATCTCGTTGATGCCGAGTTGGGCGATATCCGGCTCTTGAACAAGGAGTCCGCCGCTGATCCGCTTGTAATCGAGGCCTTTGAATGGTTTGCTGATCGCCTTCTCCCCCATCTCCATGATCCTGATCTTTTGCTTGCTCTTGAGAATATCCAAAGCTTTTGGCGTGTACGATGGCGCGATGATAACCTCGACGAAGAGCGCCGCGACTTCTCTGGCCGTCACCTCATCGATGCGGCGGTTGGCGGCGATGATCCCGCCGAAAGCGGAGACCGGATCGCAGGCCAGCGCGCTTTTATATGCCTCGACCAGAACATCGGCCTTGGCAACGCCGCAGGGGTTGTTGTGCTTGACGATCGCGACGGTCGGGTCGGCAAAATAATTGGCGCAGTTCCAGGCCGCCTCCATGTCGACTATATTGTTGAACGAGAGCTCCTTGCCGTGCAGTTGTTTCGCCTCGGTCAGCAGTCCCTCGCCCGACGCCCACACCTCCCGATATAACGCCGCTTTTTGGTGCGGGTTCTCGCCGTAGCGCAGGTCCTGGATCTTTTCGAGCAGGATCTCCATTTCGCGGGGAAATTCTTCCGGCCGGGCCAGCCGGGAAGAAAGATAGCGCACGATCAGAGCGTCGTACTGCGCCGTGTGCTTGAAGGCCTTGGCCGAGAGGAGCTCCCTGGTTTCGAGGCCGATCGAGCCATCCTCTTTCAATTCCTTGATTATTTTCGGGTAATCGTTGGGGTCAACGACGATCGCCACATTCTTGTAATTCTTGGCGGAGGCGCGCACCATGGCCGGCCCGCCGATATCGATATTCTCGATCGCCTCATCATGCGTGAAGCCCTTTTTCGAAACGACCTGTTCGAAAGGATAGAGATTGCTGATGACAAGGTCGAACGGCGTGATTTTGTATTTCTTGATCTCTTTCAGATGGGCCTTCTTCGTCCTGTCCGCCAGGATGCCGCCGTGGATCATCGGGTGGAGCGTCTTGACCCGGCCGTCAAACATGTGCGGGTATTTGGTTATTTTGGAGACCTCGGTGACCTTGAGCCCGCTTTTGCGCAGGAACTTCGCCGTGCCGCCGGACGAGATAAATTCGAAACCCAGCTGTTTTAATTCTTTTGCGAACGGCGCCAGCCCGGTCTTGTCATAGACTGAAATCAGGGCATATTTCCTGGCATTTGCCGCTTTTTTACTACTTACTGCGTTCTTTTTTTTCATCGTTTACCTTTCCTGAAATTCGAAATGTAGGGACGACCCTTGTGGTCGTCCGCTCCGCTTCAATTAAATCCAATAATTCATTATCCCACAATATTTATATTTTCGCCAATTATCAGCAATCCCTTTCCTGACAGGATTATTTAAGATATATTCACCAACCACATTCATCTTTTCCTTTTTTCTTAAAATATGATCGTGAAATCGTCCCTGCCATAACTTGCCATGAATGCTAAAATTCCAGGCGATCCTAGTAGTTTTGCTCTTCAGTCCTCCGATAAACCCTGAGACACTCGCCCCATCGCCAGGCGGGCTAAGCAATAAATGGAGATGATCGGGCATCAAACAATAAACATAAACAAGAAAATCGTTTCTTTTTGCTTCTTCCTTAATACACCTAACAATACTTTCGTTAAAATCATCTTTTACAAAATATTGATTTCTATCAAAAGAAGAAATTGTAATAAAATAAGCGTGGAGAGCAGAATAATCGTGGCCTTCAAGACGGATGGCTTTTCGAATTGGCAATATGTCCTGTTTTTTCATATATTAGCAGGGACGGACGGGGACAAGCCCCGTCCCTACATTTTTATTTCAGCTTTACTTTTCTTCCCTCAATAACCAACTTATCTTTGGCAATGAATTCGATCGCTATCGGATAAATGTGGTGTTCCTGCTGTAATATCCTCTCCGACAAGGTTTCTTCCGTATCATTCTCCTTGACCGGCACGGCTGATTGGACGATGATGGGGCCGGTGTCACAGCCGTCGTCGACAAAATGGACGGTAGCGCCGGTGACCGTGACGCCATGGTCGAGCGCCTGTTTCTGGGCATGGAGGCCGGAGAAAGAAGGCAACAGCGACGGGTGGATATTGATCATTCTGCCTCTGTAATGCTCAAGCAAAACCGGCCCGACGATCCTCATGTAGCCAGCCAGGCAAACGAGCCCAACATCATGTTTCTTAAGCTCCTTGACGATCTCGAGCTCATAGGTATTCTTATCCTTGAAATTATTCGGCTCAAAAACCGCCGTCGGGATGTTGTGCTTTTTGGCCCGCTCCAGTCCGCCTGCGGCTGGATCGTTGGAGATCACGACCACGACCTTCGCAGGTATCTTTCCGCCTTCACAAGCATCAATTATCGCCTGCAGGTTTGATCCCCGACCAGAAATTAAAACCCCGAGATTCAGCATTAAATTATGATTACTTCCCGATTCCCCTTGAAAATTTCTCCTATCTGATAAGCCGTTTCCTTCTTCTTCGCCAGGTACTTGAGTAGTTTGTCGGTCTCCTTGGCCTCGACGACCAGGATCATGCCGATCCCCATGTTGAATGTTTTATACATCTCTTCGTGGTCAACCTCGCCCAGCCGCTGGATGAGGCGGAATATCTTCGGGATCGGCCAGGAGTTAAGCTCGATCACCGCCTGCCGCTTGGGTGGAATGACCCGGCTCAAGTTCTCCGGGATGCCGCCGCCGGTGATGTGGGCCATTGCTTTGATCTTAAACTTCTTGATCAGCTCAAGGAGGAGCGGCGTATAGATGCGCGTCGGGGTAAGCAGTTCTTCGCCGATCGAACGGTCAAAGCCATCGAGCTTGTCTTTGGGCCGGATCTGGGTTTGTTCAAATATCACTTTGCGCGCTAGCGTATAGCCGTTGCTGTGCAGGCCGGAGGAGGCTAGCCCGATGATCTTGTCCCCTTCCCTGATCTTAGAGCCGTTGATGAGTTTATCCTTATCGACGACCCCGACGGCAAAACCGGCCAGATCGTATTCGCCCTTCTGGTACATATCGGAGAGCTCGGCCGTCTCGCCGCCGACCAGATCAACACCCGAGATCCGGCAGCCCTCAACGATCCCTTTGATAATCTTTTCGACCAGGTGCGGATCGACCTTCTGCAGGGCGATATAATCGAGAAAGAAGAGCGGCTTGGCCCCCATGGCCACCACATCGTCAACATTCATGGCGACCAGATCGATGCCGATCGTGTGATGCTTGTTGAGCATAAAAGCGAGCTTGAGCTTTGTCCCGACGCCGTCGGTCGCGCCGACAAGATACTGCTTGCCGAACGGATAGAGCCCGCCGAAGAGGCCGATCCCCTTGGCAACTTTCTTGATCCGGCGCACCACCTCGTAGCCCGCCTCGATATCAACCCCGGCTTGTTTATATGTGATCATTACATTCCCCCAATTTTAACGAGCGGCCTCCGCCGTCGCGGTGCCGTAGTAGACGTCGCCGCCGCGCAGGACTATAAAGAAACGGCAGTCCTTGTTCGTGCAGGCCCACGCCTTATATTTGATGGAGACCGCGTTGTTGCTGAAATCGGACAGCGGCACGAGATCCCCCTTTTCGCACTTCTGGCATTTCGGAAAACTATCCATTCCCCTCACCCCCCTTGAATTAACTCACCCCCGCCAACGCTTAACATCCCTCCCCCTCTCTTTTTAAGAGAGGGGGAAAGAGCCTGCCTGCCGGCAGGCAGGGGGGTGAGTTTAGAAACCAGATAATTTTAAGCTTTGCATCCTCTCCGGCGCTTTGACCGGATATTCGCCGTTGAGACACGCCTGGCAGAGCCGGTCATGCGGCACATTCGTCGCCTTGACCAAACTCTTCAAGCTAAGATAACCCAAACTGTCGGCTTCGACATATTTCCTGATCCCCTCGACCGAGAGATTGGCGGCAATGAGCTCCGAGCGCGTCGCCGTGTCGATGCCGTAAAAACAAGGACAGAGGATGGGCGGCGAAGAGATCCTCAGGTGGACCTCGCGCGCGCCATTGTCACGCAGCAGCCGGACGATCTGGCGCGAGGTCGTTCCCCGCACGATCGAATCGTCGATCACCACGATCTTGCGGCCGCGGATGGCGTCGCGGATCGGGTTCAGTTTCAGCTTGACGCCGATGTCGCGCATCAACTGACTCGGCTGGATAAACGTCCGGCCGATGTAGCGGTTTTTGATCATCCCCTCCGAATACGGGATCTTATGTTCCGAAGCGAAGCCCATCGAGGCCGGGATACCCGAGTCGGGGACGGCGATCACCATCTCGGCGCCGTCAGCCGGCTGTTCCTTGGCCAGATATTTGCCCAGGTGGACCCGGACATCGTGGAAACTGCGCCCGCCGCGCAAGCTGTCGGGCCGGGCGAAATAGATGTACTCGAAAACGCAAAACGCTTCTTTCTCGCCGCGGCTCCAGGTCGATGACCGCAGGCCGTTCTTATCAAGAATGACCATCTCGCCGGCGGCGACCTCGCGGACGAATTCGGCGCCGACAACGTCAAGCCCGCAGGTCTCCGAGGAGATGACGTAGGCCTGGTCCATTTTGCCGACGGAGAGCGGCCGGATGCCGTGCTGGTCGCGCACGGCGATCAGCTTGTCGAGTGTCATGATGATAATCGAGAAAGCGCCGCGGCACTTCTTGAGGACCGAGATCAGCGCCGTTTCAAAGTCATCTTCTTTTGAATTGGCGATCAGCGCGGCGATGACCTCGGAATCGGTCGTCCCCTTGAAATCATAGCCGTGGACTTCGGCCCGCAGTTCATCGGTGTTGATCAAATTCCCGTTGTGCCCCAGTGCGACGGGGCCGAATTTTGTTTCGACGACGATCGGCTGGGCGTTAGCAATAACGGACGAGCCGGTCGTTGAATACCGGACATGGCCGATGGCGATGTGGCCATGGATATCTTTTAGGCTCTCCTCGCTGTTAAAGACGACATTGACCAGCCCCATGCCGACTTTGCCAGTGAACCTTTTGCCGTCTGAAGCAAAGATGCCCGCCGATTCCTGGCCGCGGTGCTGGAGCGAGAATAAGCCGTAATAGGTCGGCTTGGCCAGCTGATCGCCATCGTAAGAATAGAGACCAAAGATGCCGCAGGCCTCTTTCATCGTGAAACACCCCTGCCCTCACCCGCTGGCGCTGAACCTGCCCCCCTCTCCCAGAGGGAGAGGGTTCGAAGTTTTTCAGACACTTTATCAAGATCAATTAACTCCATTTGTCCATTTTTCCGATTCTTTAGTTCAACCTTGCCATCTTTGAGCGCTTTGCCGATGATGAGCTTGTAAGGGATTCCGATCAGGTCGATATCTTTCAGTTTGACCCCCATCCGGTCTTCGCGGTCGTCAAGCAGGGCGTCGATCCCGGCTTTAACGCACTCGCCGTAGATCCTTTCCGCCGCCTCGGCCTGCTCTTTTTCCTGCATATTGGCCGGCACGATAGCGACCTGAAAAGGCGCCAGAGGCAGGGGCCAGATGATGCCGTCCTTGTCATGGTTCTGCTCGATCGCCGCGGCGGCCGTGCGCCCGACGCCGATGCCGTAACAGCCCATGATCATTGTCTTTTCCTGATTGCTTTCGTCGAGGCAGACGCAATTCATTTTAGAGGAGTATTTCGTGCCCAGCTTAAAGATATGACCGACTTCTATGCCGCGCGAAACCTCGAATTTGCCCTTTTCACAGCGCGGACATTTGTCTTCGTGCGCGGCAAAGCGAATATCACCGGTCAGGTCGGCTTTATAGTCGCGCCCGTAAGCGATATTAATGATGTGATAGTCCGCCTTGTTCGCCCCGGCGGCGCCGCTCTCGATCAGTTCGACCGCGTTGTCGGCCACGATCTTAACGCCTTTGAGCCCGACCGGCCCGGCAAAGCCGACCGGCGCGCCGGTCACTTTCTTTATGACCGCTTCGCCCGCCAGCCGTAAGTCCTCAACCCCGAGGACATTCTTAAGCTTTACTTCATTGACGGCGTGATCGCCTCTCACCAGCGCCGCGACAGCTCCGCGCTCGGTCTCATAGATGACCGTCTTGATCAACTGCGACGGCTTGATCTTGAGAAACGCGCTGACTTCTTCAACAGTTCGGACGTTAGGAGTGTGTACTTCTTGAGTTCGGAGTTCGGAGTTCGGAGTTCCGCCAACTTTAAACTTTCCTACGCCTGCTGATTCCCTGCTCGCAGAATAAGCACAGCTCGAACAGTGAAATATCTCCTCTTCCCCCGTCTCAGCCAGCACCATGAATTCCTGTGAATAGCCGCCGCCGATCAGGCCGGAATCGGCCTCGACGACGCGATATTTGAGCCCCAGCCGGTCAAAGATCCGGCAATATGTTTCGTACATGTTCCGGTATTCTTTGTCTAAACTCTCTTCGCTGGTATGGAAAGAATAGGCGTCTTTCATCATGAATTCGCGGCCGCGCATGAGGCCAAAGCGCGGGCGGATCTCGTCGCGGAATTTTGTCTGGATCTGGTATAAATTGACCGGCAGCTGCTTGTAGGAGCGGATCGCGTTCCTGGCCAGGTCGGTGATGATCTCTTCATGAGTGGGGCCGAGGCAAAATTCGCGGTCATGGCGGTCTTTGACGCGGAAGAGTTCTTTGCCGTAGATGTCCCAGCGGCCGGTCTCCTGCCATAATTCGGACGGCAAAAGGGCCGGCATGAGGACTTCCTGGGCGCCGGAACGGTTCATTTCTTCGCGAATGA